>NZ_JBIVLI010000006.1:0-403337 GCF_044751205.1 Streptomyces sp. NPDC088732 | reverse complement strand
AATGTCTTCACGAGAGCGGCACCATCGGGAGGAATAATCCCGACGTGCCCAGCGTCCTCGCTGTGTTTTTCTTCAAAGGAACCTCGCCCCAGACCATTCGGCCCGGAGACGGGGTATCAACATATCTGGCGTTGACTTTTGGCACGCTGTTGAGTTCTCAAGGAACGGAAGCTTCCTTCGAGACCGTTTCACCGGCCCCTCCGGGCTTTCCCTTCGTTGTCTCCAGCTTAGCAGATCCGATTTCCTTCTCTGCCACCCTCTGGAGGGGGTTTCGCCTTGGCGTTTCCGCCCCGGCGCATTCACTACGTTAGCGGATTCCTTCGCGCTTTGCGAATTCAGCCGATTCCTCGATTCGGGCGCACGAAAATGCATCCGAATCTTCGGAAGAGTGTCGACGTAGTGGATGGCCGCCGATCGGAGGATCCGGACGAACCGGACGCACCGTCTCAAGCGGCTTGGGCTACGTTACGCAGGAGCGGCAACAGAGTCAAGCTCCGCCGCCGCTCAAACGTCGAAAATCAGCCGACGCCGACAACGTCAGCCGGCGACCACCTCGACCGCCGCGAGGCTCTTCTTGCCGCGCCGCAGGACGAGCCAGCGTCCGTGCAGCAGATCGTCCGCCCCGGGAGCCGCGTCCTCGTCGGTCACCTTGGCGTTGTTCACGTAGGCGCCGCCCTCCCGGATGGTGCGGCGAGCTGCGGACTTGCTGGCGACGAGCTCGACCTCGGCGAAGAGGTCGGCGACCGGGGCCAGCTCGGACACCTTGGCGTGGGGCAGTTCGCCAAGAGCCGCGGCAAGTGTGCGCTCGTCGAGCTCACCGAGTTCGCCCTGGCCGAAAAGAGCCTTGGAGGCGGCGATGACGGCGGAGCACTGCTCGGCGCCGTGGACCAGGGTGGTGAGTTCCTCGGCCAGGGCGCGCTGGGCCGCGCGGGCCTGCGGGCGCTCCTCGGTCTGCCGCTCCAGCTCCTCGATCTCGTCCTGCGACCGGAAGCTGAAGATGCGCAGGAACTTGGACACGTCGCGGTCGTCCGCGTTGAGCCAGAACTGGTAGAAGGCGTACGGCGTCGTCATGTCGGGGTCGAGCCAGACCGTGCCCGACTCCGTCTTGCCGAACTTGGTGCCGTCGGCCTTGGTGATCAGCGGTGTGGCGAGAGCGTGCACAGAGGCGCCCTCGACGCGGCCGATGAGATCGATGCCGGCGGTGAGGTTGCCCCACTGGTCGCTGCCACCGGTCTGCAGGGTGCAGCCGTACCGGCGGTGGAGCTCCAGGAAGTCCATGCCCTGCAGGATCTGGTAGCTGAACTCCGTGTAGCTGATGCCGGCCTCGGAGTTGAGCCGGCGGGCGACCGCCTCCTTGGCGATCATCTTGTTGACCCGGAAGTACTTGCCCACGTCCCGCAGGAACTCGATGGCGGACAGGCCCGCAGTCCAGTCGAGGTTGTTCACCATCACGGCGGCGTTCGGGCCCTCGAAGGAGAGGAAGGGCTCGATCTGCGCGCGGATCCGCTCGACCCATCCGGCGACGACGTCCGCGTCGTTCAGCGTCCGCTCGGCGGTGGGCTTGGGGTCACCGATGAGTCCGGTCGCACCGCCGACGAGGGCGAGCGGCCGGTTGCCGGCGAGCTGGAGCCGCCGGATGGTGAGGATCTGCACCAGGTTGCCGAGATGGAGACTGGGCGCCGTCGGGTCGAAGCCGCAATAGACCGTGACCGGGCCGTCCGCGAACGCCTTGCGCAGTGCGTCCTCGTCGGTGGAAACGGCGATCAGCCCTCGCCACCGCAGCTCGTCGACGATGTCCGTCACGGTTCTCGTGTCTCCTAGAGTCGGTCGGTGCCTCGTACCCGTTGCGTACGGAGTCTTACCGAGACTACGCGTTCCGCTCGACTCCTTTTGCGCCTCCCTGTACGCGGCGGCGCGGTGTGTGGGCGCGGTAGGGACTGACGGTGGGGTCCCCGTCGATGTAGAAGCGCCAGGGGTGGGCCGCTCCTTCTCCTCCGACGCCGGTGCGCGGGCCGCTGCGCACGGACGCGCGGTCGGCGGGGGTGCCGGCCAGGACGCGGAAGGGGGAGGCCCCGGGGTCGTCCGGGCAGACGTCGGCGCCGTTGAGGGTGCGGTCGACGTCCAGGGCGGTGGCCAGGCGGGCGGGCCCTTGGGCGAGGTCGTGGGGGCGCCGGGAGCTGACCCGGCGGGTGCGGGCGAGTTCGGCTCCCTCGATGATCTCGCCGCCGCGCAGCAGGATTCCGCTGGGGTTGCCGCCGGGGCCGCAGACGATGTTCAAGCAGTGCCACATACCGTAGGTGAAGTAGACGTACGCGTGACCGGGCGGTCCGAACATCACGGCGTTGCGGTCGGTGCGCCCCCGGTAGGCGTGGGAGCCGGGGTCGGCGGGGCCGGCGTAGGCCTCGACCTCGGTGAGGCGGAGCGCGATGGGACCGTCGTCCGTCGTGCGTACCAGGATGCGCCCCAGGAGGTCGGGGGCGACCTCCAGCACCGGGCGGTCGAAGAAGGACCGGTGCAGGGGGATGCTTTCGGGAGCCGCGATCATGCGGTACGAGAGTAATGGAACCGTTCGGGGTGGGGCCGCGTTCGTAAGGACCGAGGCAACCGCCAGTAAAGGGAGAGGGACATCGTGGGCTTCAAGAAGCTGCTTGCGAGCTTGGGTGCCGGGGGCGCGTCGGTCGAGACCGTGCTGAGCGAGCCGAATGTGGTGCCGGGCGGTGTGGTCCAGGGCGAGGTGCGCATCCAGGGCGGCTCGGTCCCGCAGCGCATCGAAGGGCTGTCGGTGGGCCTGCAGGCCCGGGTCGAGGTCGAGGGGCAGGACACCGAGTACAAGCAGGACATCGAGTTCCACCGGCAGCAGCTGGGCGGCGCCTTCGAGGTGCAGCCGGGTGCGGTGCACGTGGTGCCGTTCGGGCTGGACATCCCGTGGGAGACCCCCATCACGACCTTCCTCGGCCGTCACCTGACGGGGATGAACGTCGGCGTGACGACGGAGCTCGCGATCGCCCGCGCCGTGGACTCCGGTGACCTGGACCCCATCAACGTGCACCCGGTGCCCGCGCAGCAGGCGCTGCTCGACGCGTTCGGCCGGCTGGGCTTCTCCTTCAAGAACGCGGACCTGGAGCGGGGCCACATCCGCGGCACCCGGCAGCGGCTGCCCTTCTACCAGGAGATCGAGTTCTTCGCGCCGCAGCAGTACCGCGGCATGAGCCAGGTGGAGCTGAGCTTCATCGCCGACGGCCACGAGATGGACGTCGTCCTGGAGATGGACAAGAAGCCGGGACTGTTCAGCGAGGGCAGCGACGCCTACCGCTCGTTCACCATGGACCTCAACAACTTCCAGGCCACCGACTGGGCCTCGTACCTCAACCAGTGGCTGGCCGAGGTCGGTGGGAAGCGGAACTGGTTCTAGGATCGGCCGGGGACAGCGCTTTCGCGATCAGGAGGTACCCGAGGTGACCGAGCAGAATCGGCGACCGCTCCCCCATGACTTCCACCCGCCGGTGCCGTCGTTCACGGTCGTGAGCGACGACATCGAGCCCGGTGGCACGCTGAAGGACGACCAGGTCCACGCCGAGGGGAACCTCTCGCCGCACCTGCGGTGGGAGGGCTTCCCCGAGGAGACCCGCAGCTTCGCGGTGACCTGCTACGACCCGGACGCGCCCACGGGCAGCGGCTTTTGGCACTGGGTGCTCTTCGACATCCCGGCGTCCGTCACGGAGCTGCCGGCCGGCGCCGGCAGCGACGGCTTCAAGGGGCTGCCCGAGGGCGCGGTGCACGTCCGCAACGACTACGGCACCCGGGACTTCGGCGGTGCCGCCCCGCCGCCCGGGGACGGGTCCCACCGATATGTGTTCACGGTGTACGCGGTGGACCAGGAGAAGCTGGGCCCGGACGCCGATGTGTCGCCCGCGGTCGTCGGCTTCAACCTGCGCTTCCGCGCGCTGGCCCGCGCCCATGTGATCGGCGAGTACGAGAACCCGGGGGCGTAGTCCCCCGCGGCCGGTAATTCCGTTGCGCCCCGGCGCTCCCGCACGCACAGTGGTGTCTGCCTGGTGACCCAACCGTCACCGGGGGTCGGCACCGCAGTGGCGGGGGCGGCGGGGCGTTGCGCTGTGCGGTTCTCGCCGCGCGACATGCCAGCTGTTCGCCGGAGTCCGGTCATGCGCCCGGGCGTCCGCGCCGACTGCCGCGCCCCGGGCGCCCGCGTTCCCCACGGGGGGCGGGCGCCACGGGGTGGCGGGCGATGGCCGTTCCCTTTCCCGTTTCCTCCTGTTCGCTTTGACGTGCGGAAATTGCGTTGTCCGCACGGGTATGGCCCGGTCACAGTGGAGCCACTTCGCCACACGGCGAGGACGGACCAGAGGGGTGGGCGAAATGCGGGAGACGCTGGTACTGAACGCGACCTTCGAGCCGCTGTCGACGGTGTCGCTGCGGCGGGCGGTCGTGCTCGTGATGCAGGACAAGGCCGTGGTCGAGCAGGCCCACCCCGGTCTGCGCATCCGTGCGGCGGCCGTGGAGGTGCCGGTGCCGCAGGTGATCCGGCTCTGCCGGTACGTGAGGGTGCCCTTCCGACAACGGGCCGCCTGGTCGCGGCGGGGGGTGCTGGTGCGGGACCGTCACCGGTGCGCCTACTGCGGCCGGCGGGCGACGACGGTTGACCACGTCCTGCCGCGTTCGCGCGGGGGCGGGGACACATGGCTGAACACGGTGGCGTCCTGCGCCGAGGACAACCACCGCAAGGCGGACCGGACTCCGGAGCAGGCGGGGATGCGGCTGCTGACGCAGCCGTTCGAGCCGACGCCGACGGACGCGCTGCTGCTGGCGCTGGGCCTGAAGGACCGTGAAAACGTGCCGGAGTGGCTCGCGCTCCCGGCGTGACCGGCGTGCGGGGCGGTCGTCCGGCTACCTGACGAGCAGCTGGACGATCGCCGCGATGCCGACGACGACGATGACGCCGCGCAGCGCGGTGGGCGGCAGCCGGCGGCCGATGCGGGCGCCGATGACACCGCCGAGGGCGGCGCCGGCGGCGATGAGGCCGACCGCGGCCCAGTCGAAGTCGGCGACGAAGAGGAAGAAGACGGCGGCGACGCTGTTCACTATCAGCGCGAGGACGTTCTTGGCCGCGTTGACTCGCTGCCAGCTCTCGTCGAGCAGGACGCCCATCAGGGACAGGTAGATGACGCCCTGGGCGGCGCCGAAGTAGCCCCCGTAGACGCTGGCGAGGAGCAGTCCGAGCGGCAGCAGCGCACCGCCGTGCTCGGGCGCCTGGGTGCCGTTGCCGGCCCTGCGGGCCTGGAGGGCGCGGGAGAGCCGGGGCTGGACGACGACGAGCACCAGGGCCACGCCGATGAGGATCGGGACGATGGTGTCGAAGGCCGTCGAGGGCAGGGCCAGCAGCAGTGCGGCTCCGCCGAGTCCGCCGCACAGGGCGGCGGCGGCGAAGCGCAGCAGGCGGGTCCGCTGGCCGCGCAGCTCGCGCCGGTAGCCGATGGCGCCGCTGAGCGAGCCGGGCACCAGGCCCAGGGTGTTGGACACGTTGGCGGTGACGGGCGGCAGGCCCACGGCGAGCAGGACCGGGAAGGTGATCAGCGTTCCCGATCCCACGACGGTGTTGATCGTGCCGGCGGCGACGCCTGCCGCGAGGACGGCCAGGGCTTCCCAGAGCGACATGTGCGGCCTCCGTGATCGGTGCGGCTGCTCCCCGCCGTCGAGGCCGGGAGGAGCGCACGGATCATGTCACAGGCGGGCCGGCGTGCCGGACGGCGCTTCAGTCCTTGTCGAGCCGGGGGGTCTCGCGGCGGGGGCCGCCCTCGCCGCCCGGACCGCCGCCGGCGCCGGGGGCGCCGGGCAGGTTGACGATGCCGCCGAGGCCCTTGAGCGCGTCATTGAGCTCGCTGGGGATGATCCAGAGCTTGTTGGACTCGCCCTCGGCGATCTTGGGGAGCATCTGCAGGTACTGGTAGGCGAGCAGCTTCTGGTCGGGGTCGCCCTCGTGGATGGACTCGAAGACCGTGCGGATGGCCTGGGCCTCGCCCTCGGCCCGCAGGGCCGCGGCCTTGGACTCGCCCTCCGCGCGCAGGATCGCGGACTGCTTCTCGCCCTCGGCGGTCAGGATCTGGGACTGCCGGATGCCCTCGGCAGTGAGGATGGCGGCGCGCTTGTCGCGGTCGGCGCGCATCTGCTTCTCCATCGAGTCCTGGATGGAGGTGGGCGGCTCGATCGCCTTCAGCTCGACGCGGTTGACGCGGATGCCCCACTTGCCGGTGGCCTCGTCCAGGACGCCGCGCAGGGCCGCGTTGATCTCCTCGCGCGAGGTGAGGGTCCGTTCCAGGTCCATGCCGCCGATGATGTTCCGCAGCGTGGTGACGGTGAGCTGCTCGATGGCCTGGATGTAGCTGGCGACCTCGTAGGTGGCGGCCCGCGCGTCGGTCACCTGGTAGTAGATGACCGTGTCGATGTTGACGACCAGGTTGTCCTGGGTGATCACCGGCTGCGGCGGGAAGGGCACGACCTGCTCGCGGAGGTCGATGCGGTTGCGGATGGTGTCGATGAACGGCACCACGATGTTGAGGCCGGCGCTCAGCGTCCGGGTGTAGCGCCCGAAGCGCTCCACGATGGCGGCGCTGGCCTGCGGGATGACCTGGACCGTCTTGATGAGCGCGATGAAGACGAGCACCACCAGGATGATCAGGACGATGATGATCGGCTGCACGTCCACTCCCACGCCGTTTGCTGCTGACTGTCAGTACGAAGACATGATCAAGTCTGGCAGACCCCCGCGGGAGGCGGGCCGGGTTCGGCGAATTCCCGTTCCGGATCCGGTGCGGGGATCGGGCCGGATCAGATCACGACGGCCGTCGCGCCCTCGATCTCGACGACGTCCACACTCTCGCCCGGGTCGAAGTGGCGGCCGGCGTCGAGGGCCCGGGCGGACCAGACTTCGCCGTTGAGCTTGATGCGGCCGCCCTGCCCGTCGACCCTTTCCAGGACGACGGCCTGGCGGCCCTTGAGCGCGTCGATGCCGCTGCGCAACTCGGGCCGCTGCGCGCGGTTGCGGTTGGCCAGGGGACGCACCACGGCGATGCCCGCGACCGAGACGATCACGAAGATCAGCACCTGCGGTGTGATGCCCAGGCCGAGCCCCGCCGCGACGGCGGCGGCCACGGCACCGACCGCGAACATCCCGAATTCGGGCATCGCGGTCACCACGAGCGGAATACCCAGCCCCACGGCAGCGATGAGCCACCACAACCAGTCGTCCACGCGTCCATGGTAGGGGCCGGAGTGGATCTGTGACAGGGTGCGACGGCTCTCCCCCGGACCGGTCCTACTTCAGGGGCAGGCCGTTGGCGGTCCAGCGGTCGCCGCGGCGCTCGACGACGAGCGGCAGGCCGAAGCAGAGGGACAGATTGCGGGAGTTCAGCTCGGTCTCCATGGGGCCGGCCGCCACGACCTTGCCCTGACGGATCATCAGGACGTGGGTGAAGCCCGGGGCGATCTCCTCGACGTGGTGGGTGACCATGATCATGGAGGGCGCGATCGGGTCGCGCGCGAGCCGGCCGAGCCGGCGCACGAGGTCCTCGCGGCCGCCCAGGTCGAGGCCGGCGGCCGGCTCGTCGAGGAGCAGCAGCTCGGGGTCGGTCATCATGGCGCGGGCGATCAGGGTGCGCTTGCGCTCGCCCTCCGAAAGGGTGCCGAACCTGCGGTCGAGGTAGTCGCTCATGCCGAGGCGGTCCAGGAAGGCGCGGGCCCGGTCCTCGTCGACCTGCTCGTAGCTCTCCTGCCAGTGGGCGGTCATGCCGTAGGCGGCGGTGAGCACGGTCTCCAGGACGGTCTGCTTGCGGGGCAGCTTCTCGGCCAGGGCGACGCCGGCGATGCCGATGCGGGGCCGCAGTTCGAAGACGTCGACGCTGCCCATCTTCTCGCCGAGGATCTGGACGGTGCCCGAGGTCGGGAAGAGGTAGCTGGACGCGATGTTCAGCATGGTCGTCTTGCCGGCGCCGTTCGGGCCGAGGATCACCCAGCGCTCGCCCTCGGCGACCGACCAGGAGACCTGGTCCACCAGAGCCCGGCCGTCTCGGACCACGGATACGTCCACCAGCTCCAGAACATCGCTCATGAGCGCGTTGTCTCCCAATTCCCGATCGCATGTCTGCCGTCGCGGGCGCCTGTAGGCACCGCCCCCAGGGAAATCTACGCCACGGCCGCCCTGCCCCAGTCCTTAGGCTGGGGGGATGCTCGATGAACCTCGCTCAGGACGGTTGGCGGCTTGGGGGAATGCCCTGATTGCCGGACTTGCCGCACCGGACGACGCCGCTCAGGAAGTGATCGCGGGAGATTCGGCCCACCGTATGTCGGGGCTGCCCGGGGAGTCCGCCCCGGTGGGGCTCACTCTCGGTCTCGGCAGGCTGCGCGCCCTGGGGGTGACCGGGCTGCGGGTCGCGCTGCCGGTGCCGGGCCACCCGCTGGGGCTGAGCGGGCCCCCCGAGTTCAACGCGCGCGCGATGGCGGCCGGGGAGGCCGTCGTCGCGGTGGGCGGCCCCGCCATCGGCTTCGTGCCGGAGGTCACGGAGGTCGGCCCGCGCGGGGACGTGCACGTGGGGGTGGAGTGGCAGTGCCTGGAGGTGCGCGATGCTCCCCCGGCGGACGTGCCCTCCCTCGGGGAGGCCGAGAGGGAGCTCGCGGAGGCCCTGCGGGACGCCACGGCGGCGCTGGCCCGGCTGGACGTGGCCGGGGCCGGTCCGGCGGCCCAGGCGGCGCTGGAGGCCTACCGGTCGCGTGCCGAGCGCGGGCGCGAGGTACTGGCGCCGGGCTATCCGCCGCGGGCGGTACGCGTGCTGGAGCTGGCGCAGCGGGTCGGCGCGCTGGTGGCCATCGCCACGGGCGCCCACACGGAGCACGGCGGGGCGGTGAGCGCCTCGGAGATCGCGGCGCGGGCGGACCTGCTGCGGCCGGTGGAACGCACCGCGCGGCGGGCGCAGGTGGCGGCCTACAACGCGTTCGTGGAGGAGGCGGAGCGCCGGCGCGGCTGAGCCGCGCTGCCCCGCCGGAACGTGCAAAGGGCCCCGTGGACGGTGTCGTCCACGGGGCCCCTCGCGGCGTCAGTCGTTGAAGCAGACGTTCCCGATGGCCGGGTTCAGGAGCCCGATGACGTCGATGGTGTTGCCGCAGACGTTGACCGGGATGTTCACCGGCACCTGGATCACGTTGCCGGACAGCACGCCGGGCGAGCCGACGGCCGCGCCGCCCGCGTGGGAGCCGGCGAACGCGGTGCCGGCGGTGCCGGCGGCGGCCGTACCGGCGGCGGCGATGACGAGGGCGGCCTTCTTGGCGCTGTTCATGAGAGCTGTTCCTCCTGTGATTCCGCGGTCCCAGGTCGCGGGGCCGCATTGTGGGAACGCGGCGACCGGGGCGGTGACACGGGCCCGCTGCCGGAAACCTCCGTACGGCGGAACTCGTGGGCGGGAACAGTCAGCAACGGGCAGTAATGAGCGGAAAATGAGACCGGCCCCGGAGGTGGTCCTCCAGGGCCGGCGGTCACTGCCGGACCGCGGCCGGGCCGCGGTCACATGGTCACTTGTTCAGGCAGAAGTTCCCGATGGCCGGGTTGAGCACGCCGATCACGCTGATGGTGTTGCCGCAGACGTTGACCGGGATGTGCACCGGCACCTGGATCGTGTTGCCCGAGACCACGCCGGGGGAACCCTTGGCGACGCCGTTGGCGTGCGCGCCACCACCGGTGTGGGCGGAGGCGGCACCGGCACCGACCAGGGCGATGCTTCCGGCGACCATGGTGACGGCGGCGACCTTGTGCAGGTTCTTCACTTTCTTGACCCTCCTTGCATGTGGTGCCGCGGCACTCGCCGCAGCACGCCATGAAGAACGGGGCAGGCGCGCCCAGGTTGCGCCATCCGGGCGACATACACCCGACGGTATGAATCTCAGTCCGGACGGTGACGATCGGCTTGTCCTACCGCCGGGGCGGCCGCCGGCCTTCTGATCAGGTCCCGATGCCGTGCCGCACGGCCCACAGCGCCGCCTGCGTCCGGTCGGACAGGTCGAGCTTCATCAGGATGTTCGAGACATGGGTCTTGACCGTCTTCTCCGACAGCACCAGGGCACGGGCGATCTCCCGGTTGGAGCGGCCCTCGGCGATCAGCGACAGCACCTCGCGCTCCCGTTCGGTGAGCGCGCCGCCGCGACCCTGCCCCGAAGCCGGCTCCTCCTGGGAGAGCAGTACGTCGGCGACCTCCGGCTGCAGCAGCACGTGCCCGGCGTGGACAGAGCGGATGGCGCCCGCCAATGCGTCGGGGTCCACGTCCTTGTAGACGTAGCCGGCGGCGCCGGCGCGCAGGGCGGGGACGACGGTGCGCTGCTCGGTGAAGCTGGTGACCACCAGCACCCGTGCCCTGCTGCCGGACTCGCGGAGGCGGCGCAGTGCCTCGATGCCGTCGGTGCCGGGCATCCTGATGTCCATCAGGATCACGTCGGGCGCGAGCTCCTCGGCGCGCCGCACGCCCTCGTCGCCGTCCGCCGCCTCGCCGACGACCTCGATGTCGGGCTGTACTTCGAGGAAGGTCCGCAGGCCCCGCCTGACGACCTGGTGGTCGTCGACCACCAGGACGCGGATCGCCCGGTCCTCCTCCGCCTCCAGGCCCTCCCCGAAGCCCTCCCGGCCGTCGCTCCCCTGATCACCCACCGGGCACCTCCATCTCGATCACGGTGCCCTTGCCGGGCGCCGACTCCACCGTCAGGGCGCCGCCGACCCCGTCGGCCCGGTCGCGCATCGAGACCAGGCCGAGGTGGCGCCCGGCACGCCGGACCGCCGAGGGGTCGAATCCGCGGCCGTCGTCGGTGATCCGGAGCACCGCTCCCCTGCCGCGCGCCTCCAGACGCACGGTCACCGAGCTCGCCCCGGCATGGCGCAGCGCGTTGTGCATGGCCTCCTGGGCGACGCGCAGCACCGCCTCCTCCTGGGCGGCGGGCAGGGCCCGCACCTTGCCGTGGCTGAAGGAGACGTGCGCCGTGTGCGCGCGGCCGAGGACCTGGGCCTGGGTGCGCAGGGTGGCCAGCAGCCCGTCCTCGTCCAGGGCGGCGGGGCGCAGCTCGACCACCACCGCGCGCAGTTCGTCGGCGGCCTCGGCGGCGAGCGCGGCGACCTGCCGCAACTCCTCGCGGGCGCGCGCCGGGTCGCGGTCCACCAGTGCGGCGGCCGCCTGGGCGGTGAGCCGCAGCGAGAAGAGCTTCTGCGAGACCGCGTCGTGCAACTCGTGCGCGATGCGGGCGCGTTCGCCGGCGAGGGTCAGCTCGCGGCTGCGCTCGTACAGGCGGGCGTTGGTGAGGGCGATGGCGGCGTGCGCGGCCAGGGTGCGCAGCAGCTCCTCGTCCTCGCCGGTGAAGGCGCACCCGCCCCCGTCGGGCCGCGGGCCGCGTTTGTTGGCGAGGAAGAGGGCGCCGAGGATCTCGTCGCCGTCGACCACCGGCATGCCCAGGAAGTCGCTCATCTCGGGGTGGGCGGAGGGCCAGCCCCCGAAGCGCGGGTCCGTACGGACGTCGGCGAGCCGCTGCGGGTCGGCCTCGTGGAGCATCGCGGCGAGGATGCCGTGCTGGCGGGGCAGCGGGCCGATCGCCCGCCACTGGTCGTCGCTGACGCCGTCGACGACGAACTGCGCGAAGCCGCCGTGGTCGTCGGGCACGCCGAGCGCCGCGTATTCGGCGTCGAGCAGTTCACGGGCGGAGGCGACGATGGTCTGCAGGACCTCGCGCACCTCCAGGTGCCTGCTCATGGCGAGTACGGCCGCGCTCACCGCCTCGACACCGCGACGGGATGACCGGCTGTGCATGGCTTCACCGTACTGGCGGGGCGGGAGATCCGGGATCGGCCGCGGGACCGGCGGGACCGGTCCCGCGGACCTAGGCCGAAATGCCCGTACGGCCGCCCTGCGGCCGCCGCCGGCGCACGAACGGGACGGGGAGGGCGGAACGCCCGGGAAACGGCCGGAGAACGGGGTACGCAGGGTGGCCGATCGGTGACACGGCGCCACGGGCCTGTGAGGCACCGCATAGGACGTGCGTCACGTCCGAAGGACGGTAGTAGATCGCGGGGCCGCCGGACCGCCCGTAAGAGGGGCGTGTGGCGCCTCCTGGCGGCCGGCCGTCTACGACTTCGGGTAGTAATGCCGGGCTTTGCCCGGGAATTTCTCGCGGGCTAAGAATGCTCGGGTCGCTCCGCGCCGCGTTGGACACGTGGCGCCTCTCTTTGCCCCGTGCAGAGCGGAGCGCAGCCGAATGGAAGAGGTAACTCCCCCATGCAGCTCCCGACGATCCCGTCTTTCGACCGTCTGACCAGGGCCCACAAGTACTCCGCCGCGGGCATCGCCGCCGCCGGTGTGGGCGTCCTGGCGATCACCGGCGTGACCGGGAGTGCCGGTACGGCCCAGGCCGAGCAGGCCGCCGCCGTGAAGGCCGCCAAGGCTGCGAAGGCCGCGCACGCCGCACACGCCGCCCATGTGAACGCGGTGGCCGAGAAGCACGCCGCCCACGTCGCCCACCAGGCCGTGGTGCTCAAGAAGCACGCCCAGCACGTCGCCCAGGTCACCGCCAGGACCAAGGCGCACGCCCGGCACGTCGCCCATGTCGTCGCCGCGCGCAAGGCGCACGCCGAGCGCGTCGCCGCCGAGGCCCAGCAGCGCCGCGAGGAGCAGCAGGCCGCCAACCGCAGCCACGAGCGCCGGGCGCTCGTACCGCAGCAGAAGCAGGCCGCCCCGCGTGCGCAGGAGAGCACGGCCACCGCCGCGGCGGTGCCGAGCGGCAGCCCGCAGGAGATGGCGCGGCAGATGGTCGGCGACGCGCAGTTCCAGTGCTTCTCCAGCATCGTGACCCGCGAGAGCGGCTGGAACCCGCAGGCGGTCAACCCCTCCTCCGGCGCGTACGGCCTGGTCCAGGCGCTGCCCGGTTCGAAGATGGCCTCCGCGGGCGCCGACTGGCGCACCAATGCGGCCACCCAGATCAGGTGGGGCCTGAACTACATGAACGAGCGCTACGGCAGCCCGTGCGGCGCGTGGTCGTTCTGGCAGGCGCACAACTGGTACTGATCCCGCGGGACAGGCACCGGACAGCACAAGGGCGGCGGATTCCCGGTCGGGGGATCCGCCGCCCTTGTGCGCGGCAGCGAAGTGCGCGAGACCCTGTGCGCCTTACTTGCGCATGACCTCGGGCTCGTGGCGCCGCAGCAGCCTCAGGACGAGGAAGCCGCACACCAGGCCGATGCCGAGCAGGATGCCCATGTCGGTGCCCCATTGTGCGGCCGAGTGCTCCCACAGCGGGTCCAGGTTGTCGGGCTTGGCCGGGTCCCACGGCGGCATCAGGTGAGCGAGGTCGAGGGTGGCGCCGATGGCGCCGACGGCCCAGCGGGAGGGCATCAGCCAGGCGAACTGCTCCAGGCCGACGGTGCCGAAGATCTGGAAGAGCACGCCGGTGAAGACGACCTGGACGATCGAGAACATCACCAGCAGCGGCATGGTCATCTCGGCGGTCCTCACCAGCGAGGAGATGACCAGGCCGAACATCATCGAGGTGAAGCCCAGGGCGATGACCGCCAAGGCGACCTCGGCCGCGGGGAAGCCCTTGACGACCAGGCCCTCGTCGGGCAGCTTCCGCGCCGACAGGCCGATGGCGCAGATGATGACGCCCTGCAGGGCGCTGACCAGACCGAGGACGAAGACCTTGGAGAACAGGTACGCCGAACGGGACAGGCCCGTCGCACGTTCCCGTTCGTAGATCACCCGCTCCTTGATCAGTTCGCGGACCGAGTTGGCGGCTCCCGAGAAGCAGGCGCCCACGGCGATGATCAGCAGGACGGTGCCCGCGTCGGTGTTGAACTTGCCCGGCTCGCCGGGGAGGGTCAGGCCGTACTTCGCGGGGATGACGGCGCTCACCAGGCCGAGGACGGCCGGCAGCAGGATCATCAGCCCCATGTAGCCCCTGTCGGAGGCGATCACCGACAGATAGCGGCGGACGAGGGTGAAGAACTGCGGCACCCAGCCCTGCGGCTTGGGCGGCTTGGTCTGCTGCGGGGCGACGCCGACGGACTGCGGGGCGACCGCGTCCAGGTCCGCGGCGTAGATCTGGTAGTGCTGCGAGCCGTGCCAGCGTCCGGACCAGTCGTAGTCGCGGTAGCTCTCGAAGGCGGAGAAGACATCGGCCCAGGTCTCGTAGCCGAAGAAGTTCAGCGCCTCCTCGGGCGGCCCGAAGTACGCCACGGCGCCGCCGGGCGCCATCACCAGCAGCTTGTCGCACAGGGCCAGTTCGGCCACGGAGTGGGTGACCACGAGCACGGTGCGGCCGTCGTCGGCCAGGCCCCGCAGCAGCTTCATCACGTCGCGGTCCATGCCCGGGTCGAGGCCGGAGGTGGGCTCGTCCAGGAAGATCAGCGAGGGCTTGGTGAGCAGTTCCAGGGCGACCGAGACGCGCTTGCGCTGGCCGCCGGAGAGCGAGGTGACGCGCTTGTCCGCGTGCACGTCGAGCTTCAGCTCGCGCAGCACCTCGTCGATGCGGGCCTCGCGCTCGGCGGCCTTGGTGTCGCCGGGGAAGCGGAGCTTGGCCGCGTAGCGCAGGGCTTTGCGGATCGTCAGCTCCTTGTGCAGGATGTCGTCCTGCGGGACCAGCCCGATGCGCTGCCGCAGCTCGGCGAACTGCTTGTACAGGTTGCGGCTGTCGTAGAGCACCTCCCCCTCGTCGGCCGGCCGGTAGCCGGTCAGCGCGCGCAGCAGCGTCGACTTGCCGGACCCTGAGGGGCCGATGACGGCGACGAGCGACTTCTCGGGGACGCCGAAGGAGACGTCGTTGAGGATCTTCTTGGTGCCGCTGCCCTGAGGGACCGTCACCGTGAGCCGGCGCGCGGAGAAGGAGATCTCGCCGGTGTCGACGAACTCCTCGAGCTGGTCGCCGACGAGCCGGAAGGTGGAGTGGCCGACGCCCACGATGTCGTTGGGGCCCAGCAGGTGACGCTGGATCGGCTGGCCGTTGACATAGGTGCCGTTGTGGCTGCCGAGGTCGACGATCTCGTAGCGGCCGTCCGGGTGGGCGCGGAACTCCGCGTGGAACCGGGAGACCTGGAGGTCGGAGACGACGAGGTCGTTCTCCAGGGCGCGGCCGATCTTCATCACGCGGCCGAGCACCAGGTGGTGGAAGGTGGTCGGGCTGCGGTCGCCGTAGACGGGCGGGGCCGAGCCGATCCCGCCGGAGGGCCCCTGGGGGGCCGGGATGCGCGGCCGCGGCGCCTGGCCGCCGTGGGCGGGCTGCGGCACGTGCGGCTGCGAGCCGTTGCCGTTCCAGCCGTTCTGCGGCGCCGACGCGCCCCGTTCCGGCGCCTTCTGCACGGCGGGGCCCGACTGGCGGCCCTGCTGCGGCTGGGCGAGCGCGGTCTCGGCGCTGTAGATGTCACCGCCCGCGGACCGGCCGCCGCTGAAGAGCAGTTGCGGGCCGTCGTTGGCGTTGCCGAGGTTGACGGTGGCGCCGGCGGCGACCTCGTGGGCGTGGACACGCTGGCCCTGCACATAGGTGCCGTTCGTGCTGCCGAGGTCCTCCAGGACCCAACCGCCCTCCCCGCGCCGGATCGTGGCGTGCCGCCAGGAGACCCTGGCGTCGTCCAGGACCACGTCCGACTGCGGGTCCCGGCCGAGGCTGTACGACCGGGACGGATCAAGCGTCCAGGTGCGACCGTTCAGTTCCAGTACGAGTTCAGGCACCCCAAGCCCCACAAAGTCGTCCCCCGGGTTTCCCCCATGAGGGGAGTCTAGGGATTGCGGGCACCGGGAGGAACTGTTCCCGGCACGACCGCCCGGCGGGAATCCCCTCCTGCCTCAACGATGTGGACGGGCTGCCGGGAATCCGTTGACGCCGCCGAAACACCACCGGAGAGTGGTAACCGCCCGGGAACCGTGCGGATCATGACGGACCGGGGCATGGGCATCGCAGGCAGCACAGGCGGTCCGGACGCGACACCTCGGGGGCGGGCATGACGACGTACACCTCCACACCACCATCCGCCGCGCCCCGGCAGCCGCCGCGGCCGATCCCCTGGGGCAGCGTCCTGCTGTCCGCGATCGCGGCCGTCAGCTGGGCGTACCTGGCGATGGTGGGCGTGGCGGCGCTCGGGCTCCATCTGCTCGGGGCGGACACCGCGGGCTCGCTCGGGCCGATGACGGCCGCGGTGGTGGCCATGGCGGTGGGCGGCAAGGTGAGCCCGTCCGGGGACGTCGCGGTGTTCGGGCTCGACGGGGCGGGCGCGGCAGGCGCGATCGACATCATGCCGCTCGGGGTGGGACTGGTCGGGGCGCTGCTCCTGGCCTGGGTCTTCCTGCGCTCGCTGCGCGGGGCGGGCGTCACGGTCCCGGCCGGCGAACTCCTGGCGCGCGCCGGGACGGTGGCGGTCCTGTTCGTGGTGCTCCTCGGCGTCCTGGGCTGGGCGGGCGAGGACACCATCGCCATCGACGGGGCGGCACTGGGCGCCGGCAAGGGCTCCGGCGGGGGCGGCGGGCTGATCGACCAGCTGCCGGGGATCGGCGACATCGGCGGCGGGCTGGGCGACGGGCTGCAGGACCTCATCGACGCCAAGGCGTCGGTGAGCTTCCACGTGGACACCGGCCGCTCCCTGCTGGGTGGTCTGCTGTGGGTGCTGGCCGTGCTGCTGCTGTCGCTGCTCGCCTCGCGGCGCACACCGCTGCCGCCCGGCCTGGAGGCAGTGCACACGGTCGTACGCCCGGCGGCCTCGGCGCTGCGCTGGGTGCTGCTACTGGCCGTGGTCGCGGGGTGCGCA
Organism: Streptomyces sp. NPDC088732; assembly: GCF_044751205.1. Lineage (NCBI taxonomy): Bacteria > Bacillati > Actinomycetota > Actinomycetes > Kitasatosporales > Streptomycetaceae > Streptomyces > Streptomyces sp. NPDC088732. Next base: position 386,515 of record NZ_JBIVLI010000006.1, on the reverse strand, counting down.
GCGGCCGGCTACGCGGCGGCCACCGGGGACGACCCCAAGCGGATCGCCGGCGCGGCGCTCCTCGGCGCGCCCAACGGGGTCTGGCTGGCGGTGCCCCTGGGGTTGTTCGTCCCCTGGAAGGGCACGGCCACCGGGGAGCTCGCCAAGGTGCTGCCCGACCCCCTCGACCGGTTGCTGACGGCCGGGGCCAAGGAACCGGTGACCATGGGGCGCCTGGCCGAACTCGACCACCGGGTCTGGCTGCTGACGGTGGCCGTCGCGCTGATGATGCTGGCGGCAGGGGCGCTGGCCGCGGCCCGCACGCCCTTGCGGGGCCTGTCGCGGGCGGGGTACGCGGGGCGGTGCGCGCTGAGCCTCGGAGCGGTCACGGGGCTCGCCTTCCCGCTGCTGGTGCTGCTCACCGGCGTCTCGGTGGACGCGGGACTGTCGGTGTTCGGCTTCGACGCCGTGGGTGCCGGGATCGACCTGCACGGCAGCATGCCGCTCGCGCTGCTCCTTGGCGCGGCCTGGGGCGCCGCGGCAGGTGGGACGGGGGCGCTGCTGGCACTGGCGACGGGCACAGCCGGGCGCAGGGTGTCGCCTTGCGTGCCCACGGGTCCGACAGCTCCGACAGGTCCGACAGGTCCGACGGAACACAGCCCCGCCGGAGCGCGTCCGGTGCCGGCGCAGCCGGCGGCCCCCGCGCCCATGGGCCCGCAGGACTCCGGGCGCACCTATCCGGGCATCGCCTACGAGCCCGGCCCCTACCTCCCCAGCCCCGGCTACCAGCCGCACGAGGAGGAGCCCAACCCGTACAAGCAGTCGCCTCCCTCCGACGCCCCGCACTCGGCGCGCACGGTCACCGGGATGCCACTGCCACCGCCGCCCGGGCCGCCTCCGGGCCGGCCGCCGGGGCCGCCCCCGCAGAATCCGCCGCCGCCCGGCGCGCCGGGACAGCGCCGCTGACCACGGGCACTGTCCGGCAGGCGGAACGCGTCTCCGTGCGGGTCCGGCAGCCCGATACGGTGGTGTCACCATGAACGACGCATCGCAGGCGATCACCACCCCCGCCGTCAACGTGCCGACCCTCCTGGTCAAGATCTTCGGCAAGGACCGGCCGGGTCTCACCGCCGGGCTCTTCGAGACCCTGGCCGGCTTCCAGGTGGACGTGGTCGACATCGAGCAGGTCGTCACCCGTGGCCGCATCGTGCTCTGCGCGCTGGTCACCGCGCCCACCGGGCCGGGTGTGGAGGGCGCGCTGCGGGCGACGGTGCACTCCTGGGCCGAGTCGGTGCGGCTGCAGGCCGAGATCATCTCCGGTATCGGCGACAACCGGCCGCGCGGTGAGGGCCGCTCCCATGTGACCGTGCTCGGGCACCCGCTCACCGCGGAGTCGACGGCGGCCATAGCGACCCGCATCACCGCGGTGGGCGGCAACATCGACCGTATCTTCCGCCTCGCGAAGTACCCGGTGACGGCTGTGGAGTTCGCGGTGTCGGGGGTCGCGACGGACGCGCTGCGCCCGGTGCTCGCCCTGGAGGCGCACCAGCGCGGCGTGGACGTGGCGGTGGTGTCGTCGGGGCTGCAGCGCAGGGCCCGGCGGCTGGTGGTCATGGACGTGGACTCCACCGTCATCCAGGACGAGGTGATCGAGCTCTTCGCGGCGCACGCCGGCTGCGAGGAGGAGGTCGCCGAGGTGACGGCACGGGCGATGCGGGGCGAGCTGGACTTCGAGCAGTCACTGCACGCGCGGGTGGCGCTGCTGGCGGGGCTGGACGCGTCCGTGGTGGACAAGGTGCGCCAGGAGGTCCGGCTGACGGCCGGCGCCCGCACCCTGATCCGCACGCTCAAACGCCTGGGCTACCAGGTCGGCGTCGTCTCGGGCGGCTTCACTCAGGTCACGGACGACCTCAAGGAGCGGCTGGGGCTGGACTTCGCGGCCGCCAACACCTTGGAGATCGTCGACGGCCGGCTCACCGGGCGCGTGGTCGGGGAGATCGTGGACCGTGCGGGCAAGGCCCGGCTGCTGCGGCGCTTCGCGGCGGAGGCCGGGGTGCCCCTGGACCAGACCGTGGCGATCGGCGACGGGGCGAACGACCTCGACATGCTCAACGCCGCGGGGCTCGGTGTTGCGTTCAACGCCAAGCCGGTGGTGCGGGAGGCGGCCGACGCCGCGGTCAATGTGCCGTTCCTGGACACCGTGCTCTATCTGCTGGGCATCACGCGCGAAGAGGTCGAGGCGGCCGACGCGCTCGACGGCGCGATGGACGCCTAGCCGCCTGCCGTGCGGGCCCGCCGCGCCGGGCCCGGCGGGTGTGCGTACCGCCCGGGGCCCGTCGCCGGTGTCCGCGGAGAGCGCTCAGTCGTGCGGGGACCAGAACTCGGCCAGGCGCCCCACGCCGTGCTCCACCGTCTTCCAGGGACCGGTGAAGGTGATCACGGCGATCGCCGCGGTGGGGAAGCCGGTGCGGTGGATCCGCGCGAGGGCGTCCCCCTCGCTGGTGCCGGCGAGGGCGTCGGCGAGGGCGTGGACACCCGGGTTGTGGCCCACCAGCAGCAGGTCGTCGACGTCCTCGGGGGTCTCGTTGAGCAGTGCGAGCAGGTCTCCGAGGGTGGCGTCGTACAGCCGCTCCTCGTAGACGGTCCGGGGGCGGTGCGGAAGTTCGTGGGCGACGAGCTTCCACGTCTCGCGGGTGCGGACGGCCGAGGAGCAGAGGGTCAGGTCGAACGGGATGTCCAGCTCCATGAGCCTGCGGCCGGCGACCGGCGCCTCCTTGCGCCCACGGTCGGCCAGCGGCCGCTCGTGATCGGGAACGGCGGGCCAATCGGCCTTGGCGTGCCGGAGCAGGACGATCCGGCGGGGCGATGCAGCTGCGCTCATGACCCTCAGCTTTCCAGAAAACCGCCCGGCAGGCGCGGGAGCGGCCCGGATCGCGGACGGCGTGCGGAGGTTACAGCAGGTGTTGCAGCAATGCCGGGAGCACCTCGGCGAGCCGGGTGAACAGGCGCGCTGCGGGTTCCGCGGCCGAGGCGTCCGCGGCACCGGGTCCGGCGGCGAAGGCGAGCAGCGCGGCAAAGGCGAGGGCGGGCAGCGCGACCGCCCACCAGGGCAGGCGCGTCTGCGCGGCGCCGGGCGCCGCGGCACGAGCGGTGCGGGGGCGCGGGGTGCGCGAAGGAACAGCCTGCGTGGACACGGGACCGCCTCCGAGGTGCGGGGTGCTGGTTGACCTTGCACCACGACGCTACGGAACCGCGGACCGCCGGCCCATCGGGTGGCCCACCCACTTGACCCTGACCCTGGCCCCCTAGGGGAGGTGGGGTTGTCCCTACCCCCGGCCCCGAACCGAAGGCCGGGAGCCGGGGTCAGCCGAACTTGGCGCCGATGGTGGCGATCACCGCGACGAGGGCGGGGACGGCGAGCATGAGGCCGAAGATGATCAGGAGCTTCTTCTGCGGCTGCGGGGGGTTGGGCTCGAGCACGGGCATGGGCCCAGTCTCGCACCGGCCCGCGGCGGGCCCGCATCCGGGTCGCCCGGGACGCCGGATCCGTCAGAGTTCGTCCTCCACGGACCGGTCGCGGCCGGCCATCAGGCCCGCGGCGATCTGCGGCAGCAGGAGGGCGAGCATGAAGGCCACGGGCAGGTCCCAGCCGCCGCTGTGCTGGTAGAGGACGCCGACCAGGATCGGGCCCGGGATGGAGATCAGGTAACCGGTGCACTGTGTGAAGGCCGACAGCCGCACCACGCCCGCGCCGGTGCGCGAACGCATCCCGATCATGGTGAGGGCGAGCGGGAACGAGCAGTTGGAGATCCCGAGCAGCACCGCCCACACCCAGGGCGCGGCGGCGGGCGCGAGCCACAGTCCGCCGTACCCGGCGAACCCGAACAGGCCGAGGCCCACGGCCAGTCCGCCCTGGTGCCGCATCCGCCCCGCGACCGCGGGCAGCACGAAGGACAGCGGCACACCCATCACCATGGTGACGGCGAGCAGCACCCCGGCCGTGGACGCCGAGATCCCCGCGTCGCGGAAGATCTGCGGCAGCCAGCCCATGGTGATGTACGCGCCGGTGGCCTGGAGCCCGAAGTACACCGCCAGTGCCCAGGCGGTACGGCTGCGGGTGATGCGGCCGGCCGCGGCAGGGGCGGGCGCCGCAGGGAGCGGCCCTGCGGGGACCGGCGCCTCGGCGACCGGCACGGGCGCGGCACCGGTGCCCGCGCCACTGCGGTCGCGCACCAGGGCGAGCCAGGGCACGACGGCCACGACCGCGACGACCGCCCAGACACCGAGGCCGGCGCGCCAGCTGCCGCCCAGGGCGCGGGTCCCCGGGACGGTGGCCGCGGCGGCCAGGGCGGTGCCCAGGGAGAGCGCCATCGAGTACAGGCCGGTCATGGTGCCCACGCGGTCCGGGAAGTAGCGCTTGACGACCACGGGCATCAGGACGTTGCCGACGGCTATGCCGGCCAGCGCCAGGGCGCTGGTGGCGAGGAATACGGCCGTGCCTCCGGCGAACGGGCGCAGGGCGAGCCCGAGGGCGATGGCGGCCAGTCCCCCGCAGACCACGGCGCCGGGGCCGCGGCGGCGGGCCAGGCGCGGCGCCGCGACGCCGAAGAGGGCGAAGCACAGGGCGGGCACGGAGGTGAGCAGTCCGGCGACGGTCCCGCTCATGCCGAGCCCGTCGCGGACCTCCTCCAGGAGCGCGCCGAGGCTCGTGATGGCCGGCCGCAGGTTGAGCGCGGCAAGGACCAGCGCAACGGCGACGAAAACGCGGGTACGGGCGCGCGTGTGCGTCATGCTCTGCGGAGCGGCAGACGTCTGTGCGGGCAGGGTCGGTCCTGCCGTGGCAGGGTCGATCGTTGTGGCTTCGTCGTCACGCATGCGGGCCATCATAGAATGATGGGATGAATATTGAGGAGGGTCCATGCCCTTGACCTCGCCCCGGCGGTCCGTGCTCGCCGACCAGGTGATCACGCAACTGCGCGCCCAGATCACCTCTGGCGAGTGGCCGGTGGGCTCGCGCATCCCCACCGAGACGCAGCTCGTCGAGCAGCTCGGTGTGGCGCGAAACACGGTCCGCGAGGCCGTCCGGGCCCTGGCCCACAACGGTCTGCTCGACATCCGCCAGGGATCGGGCACCTATGTGCTGGCGACGAGCGAGATGGCCGGCGTCATGCACCGCCGCTTCGCCGACGCCGACCCGCGGCATGTCGCCGAGCTGCGCAGCGCCCTGGAGGCGTCCGCCGCGTCGCTGGCGGCCTCACGGCGCACCGACCGCGACCTCAGGCAGCTGGACGCGGCCCTCGCACGGCGCGAGCGCGCCTGGTCCGCCGGTCGCGCCGACGTGTTCGTGGACGCCGACGCGGCCCTGCACCTGTCGGTCGTGGCGGCCTCGCACAACGAGGTCATCGCCGAGCTGTACGCCGACCTGGGCGAGGTGCTGCGTGAGTTCCTCCGCGCCGACATCGGCGAGGACCTGAGCGCCGAGACGTACGTGGACCACTCCCGGCTGGTGGAGGCGATCCGGCAGGGCGACGCGATGACGGCCTCGGAGGAGGCCGCGGGCCACGCCTTCAGCTGCCGTTTCCGTCCGGCAGACGGGTGACCCAGACGCTGCGTATCTCCTCCCAGCACCGGTCGCTCAGCGTCACCGTCTCCGCGGGGCCGATCGGGACCTGGGGGCCGTCCACGTCCGGGTCCCACCACTGGACGCACTCGATGTGCAGCTGCACGTGGTCCAGGTCGGGATCGGGGTTGAAGCAGACCGCCACCCCCTCGCTGCCCTGCACCGAGGTACGGCACTCGGTGTCCGCGGGCGCCTGGGAAGCCGCCCTGGCCGCGGCCGCCGGGCCCGCGACCACCGAGGCCGCCGCCGCGGCCGCCACCGCGTAGAAGCGCACACCCACGATCCGCCCTCCCTCCGCTCGCCCCGAACCCCATGGTGGCGGCGTGCAGCGGGCCGCACCCGGCCGGCTGGGCCGGACGGGGGACACCGGTCCCGAACGCGCGTACGGCCCCGGCCCGCCCGAAGGCGGTACCGGGGCCGTACGAAGAACGCGGGCGACGGGAGAGCGGCGTCAGGCGCCGATCGCGTGCAGGCCGCCGTCGACGTGCACGATCTCGCCCGTGGTCTTGGGGAACCAGTCGCTGAGCAGCGCCACGACACCGCGGCCGGCCGGCTCCGGGTCGGCCACGTCCCACTCCAGGGGGGAACGGTGGTTCCACACGTCCGCGAGCTCGCCGAAGCCCGGGATGGACTTCGCGGCCATGGAGCCGATCGGACCCGCCGAGATCAGGTTGCAGCGGATGTTCTGCTTGCCGAGGTCGCGCGCGATGTAGCGCGAGGTCGCCTCCAGCGCGGCCTTGGCCGGGCCCATCCAGTCGTACTGCGGCCAGGCGTACTGCGCGTCGAAGGTGAGGCCGACGACCGAGCCGCCCTCCTGCATCAGCGGCAGGCACGCCATGGTGAGCGCCTTCAGCGAGTACGCGGAGACGTGCATGGCGGTGGCGACGGACTCGAACGGGGTGTTGAGGAAGTTGCCGCCGAGCGCGTCCTGCGGCGCGAAGCCGATGGAGTGGACCACGCCGTCCAGGCCGCCGAGCTCCTCGCGCACCACGTCCGCCAGGGACCCCAGGTGCTCCTGGTTGGTGACGTCGAGCTCGATGACCTTGACGGGCCTGGGCAGCTTCTTGGCGATGCGCTCGGTGAGCGTGGGCCGCGGGAACGCCGTGAGGATGATCTCGGCACCCTGCTCCTGGGCGAGCCGGGCGGTGTGGAAGGCGATGGAGGACTCCATCAGCACGCCCGTGATGAGGACGCGCTTGCCGGCGAGGATTCCGCTCATGCTCAGTGACCCATGCCCAATCCGCCGTCCACGGGAATGACGGCTCCAGTGATGTATGCGGCCTCGTCGGAGGCGAGGAAGCGGACCGAGGCGGCGATCTCCTCGGGCTCCGCGTACCGGCCCAGCGGGACCTGGCCGACGATGCCCTTGCGCTGCTCCTCGGTGAGCACGCGGGTCATGTCGGTGTCGACGAAGCCGGGGGCGACGACGTTGACGGTGATGTTGCGCGAGCCGAGCTCGCGGGCGAGGGAGCGGGCGAAGCCCACCAGGCCGGCCTTGGAGGCGGCGTAGTTCGCCTGCCCCGCCTGACCCGTCAGGCCCACCACCGAGGAGATCAGCACGACGCGGCCCTTGCGGGCGCGCAGCATCGCCTTCGAGGCACGCTTGACCATGCGGAAGGTGCCGGTGAGGTTGGTGTCGATGACGGAGGTGAAGTCCTCCTCCGACATGCGCAGCAGCAGCTGGTCACGGGTGACGCCGGCGTTGGCCACCAGCACCTGGACGGGACCGTGCTTCTCCTCGATCTCCTTGTAGGCCTGCTCGACCTGCTCGGGATCCGTGATGTCGCACCGGACGGCGAGGAAGCCGGCCGGCGGCTCGCCCGAGCGGTAGGTGATGGCGACCTGGTCACCGGCGTCGGCGAAGGCCCGGGCGATGGCGAGGCCGATGCCCCGGTTTCCTCCGGTGACGAGAACCGAGCGGCTCAACGGATCACCCTTTCCATAGTGGTCTTGTACACCGAAAAACTATCTGCCTACGCGGCGGTACGGAGAATCGACCCCCGACAGGGGCCTGTGCGCGTCGCTGTCGAGTCCCTACAGAAAAGGGCAGGCGGGGGCGGTGTCGGAGGGGCATGATTCACTGCGGAGCACATGACGCACACCGACGTTGAGGCATCGGGCAGAAGGGGAGGCCGTCGTGCCCCATGAGGTCGATCAGTCATTTCTGGCGCTGCCGCTGAGGGCGCTGGCCGACGCCGCGCTGGCACGCGCCCGCGCGCTGGGCGCGGAGCACGCGGACTTCCGCTTCGAGCGGGTGCGCGGCGCGGCCTGGCGGCTGCGCGACGGCAGACCGTCCGGATCCTCGGACACGACGGACATGGGCTACGCGGTGCGCGTGGTGCACGGCGGGGCCTGGGGTTTCGCCTCCGGGGTGGACCTGACGATGGACGCCGCGGCGCGGGTGGCCGGCCAGGCGGTCGCCATGGCGAAGCTGTCCGCGAAGGTGATCGCCGCGGCGGGCTCGGACGAGCGTGTGCAGCTCGCGCCGGAGCCGGTGCACGCGGACAAGCTCTGGGTCTCGGCGTACGAGGTCGACCCGTTCGATGTGCCCGATGCCGACAAGACCGCTCTGCTGGCCGAGTGGAGCGGCAGACTGCTGGCGGCCCCGGGCGTGTCGCACGTCGACGCCTCCCTCATGACCGTCCACGAGAACAAGTTCTACGCCGACACGTGGGGCACGACCACGACCCAGCAGCGGGTGCGGGTGCACCCCCAGCTGACCGCCGTCGCGGTGGACCCGGGCTCCGGCGAGTTCGACTCCATGCGCACCCTGGCCCCGCCGGCCGGCCGCGGCTGGGAGTACCTGACCGGCACGGGCTGGGACTGGGACGCGGAGCTCGCGGAGATCCCGGAGCTGCTCGCCGAGAAGATGGCGGCCCCCTCGGTGGAGGCGGGCGCGTACGACGTGGTGGTCGACCCGTCCAACCTCTGGCTGACCATCCACGAGTCGATCGGCCACGCCACCGAGCTGGACCGCGCGCTGGGCTACGAGGCCGCCTACGCCGGCACCTCCTTCGCCACCTTCGACCAGCTCGGCAAGCTGCAGTACGGCTCCGCGCTCATGAACGTCACCGGCGACCGCACCGCCGAGCACGGCCTGGCGACCGTCGGCTACGACGACGAGGGCGTCGCCGGCCAGTCCTGGGACCTGATCAAGGACGGCGTCCTGGTCGGCTACCAGCTGGACCGCCGCATCGCCCGGCTGACCGGTTTCGAGCGCTCCAACGGCTGCGCCTACGCCGACTCCCCCGGCCATGTGCCGGTGCAGCGGATGGCGAACGTGTCGCTGCAGCCCGCTCCGGACGGCCCGTCGACGCGGGAGCTGATCGGCGGCGTGGAGCGCGGGATCTACATCGTCGGCGACCGCTCGTGGTCCATCGACATGCAGCGCTACAACTTCCAGTTCACCGGGCAGCGCTTCTTCAGGATCGAGAACGGCGAACTGGCCGGCCAGCTGCGCGATGTCGCCTACCAGGCGACGACCACCGACTTCTGGGGCTCCATGGAGGCCGTCGGCGGTCCGCAGACCTACGTCCTCGGTGGCGCCTTCAACTGCGGCAAGGCCCAGCCGGGCCAGGTCGCCGCCGTCTCGCACGGCTGCCCGTCCGCGCTCTTCCGCGGCGTGAACATCCTCAACACCACGCAGGAGGCCGGTCGATGAGCACCCTCTCCAAGCCCCACGAGATCGTCGAGCGGGCCCTGGAGCTGTCCCGTACGGACGGCTGCGTGGTCATCGCCGACGAGGACTCCTCGGCCAACCTGCGCTGGGCGGGCAACGCCCTGACCACCAACGGCGTGACCCGCGGCCGCACCCTCACGGTGATCGCGACCGTGAACGGCGCGCAGGGCACCGCCTCGGGCGTGGTGTCGCGGGCCGCGGTCACCGCCGACGACCTGGAGCCGCTGGTGCGGGCCGCCGAGGCGGCGGCGCGCGACGCGGGGCCGGCCGAGGACGCCCAGCCGCTGGTCGAGGGAGTGCCCGCGAGCGCCTCGTTCACCGAGCCGCCCGCGGAGACCGGCTCGGAGGTCTTCGCGGCCTTCGCCCCGGCGCTCGGCGAGTCCTTCGCGGTCGCCCGGGCCGGCGGCCGGCGGCTGTACGGCTTCGCCCAGCACAGCGTCACCTCCACCTACCTGGGCACCTCGACGGGCCTGCGGCTGCGCCACGACCAGCCCAGCGGCACGCTCGAGATCAACGCCAAGTCCGAGGACATGTCCCGCTCGGCGTGGGCCGGCGCGGCCACCCGCGACTTCACCGACGTCGACCCGGCGGCACTCGACGCCGACCTGGCGCAGCGGCTTGCCTGGGCAGAGCGCCGGATCGACCTGCCCGCCGGGCGGTACGAGACGCTGCTGCCGCCCTCGGCGGTGGCGGACCTGGTGATCTACCAGCAGTGGAGCGCGGCGGCCCGGGACGCGGCGGAGGGCCGCACGGTCTTCAGCAAGCCCGGCGGGGGCACCCGGATCGGCGAGCGGCTGTCGGACCTGCCGCTGACGCTGCGCAGCGACCCCCGCGAACCCGGCCTGGAGTCGGCGCCGTTCGTCATCGCGCACGCCTCGGGTGACGACTCGTCGGTCTTCGACAACGGGCTGCCGGTCGAGCCGACCGACTGGCTCCGCGAGGGTGTGCTGCGGCGGCTGTTCACGACCCGGCACAGCGCGGGGCTGACCGGCCTTCCGACGACGCCGGTCGGGGGCAACCTGATCCTCGACGGCGGCGGCAAGCGCTCGCTGGAGGAGATGGTCGCGGACACCGGGCGCGGGCTGCTGCTGACGTGCCTGTGGTACATCCGCGAGGTGGACCCGGCCACCCTGCTGCTGACCGGGCTGACCCGCGACGGGGTCTACCTGGTGGAGGGCGGCGAGGTGACCGGCGTGGTCAACAACTTCCGGTTCAACGAGTCGCCGGTGGACCTGCTGGGCCGGGTCACCGAGGTGGGCCGCACCGAGCGGACGCTGCCGCGCGAGTGGGGCGACTGGTTCACCCGGGCCGCGTTCCCCGCGATGCGGATCCCGGACTTCAACATGAGTTCGGTCAGCCAGGGGGTCTGACCGGCGACAAGGGGTGGGCGATGGACGAGAAGCAGACGGTCAAGGTCTCGAAGTTCCTGGCCCGCGTGCTGCGGCACGATCCGGGTTCGATCGGGATCGCCCTCGACGAGGGGGGCTGGGTGGACGTGGACGTGCTGATGGCCGCGTCCGCCCAGGCGGGCCGGCGCTTCTCGCGTGCCGACCTGGACCACGTCGTGGCGAACAACAACAAGAAGCGGTACGCGTATTCGGAGGACGGCCGGCGGATCAGGGCCAGCCAGGGCCACTCGGTGGAGGTCGACCTCGGTCTGGCCGCCACCGAGCCGCCGGCCGTCCTCTACCACGGCACCGCGAGCACGACCCTGCCGATCGTGCTGGCCGAGGGGCTGCGCCCGATGACGCGTCAGGACGTGCACCTGTCGGCGGACGTGGAGACGGCCGTGCGCGTGGGGTCGCGGCACGGCCGTCCCGTGGTGCTCGAGGTGGATGCCGCGGGACTGGCCGCCACCGGCCACGTCTTCCGGGTGAGCGCCAACGGCGTGTGGCTCACCGACCGGGTGCCGGCCGCGTTTCTGCGGCAGCACCACGCCTGAGGCGGCGGGGGGTCAGACGGCGGTGCGTTGCCGTCTGCCGCGGAGCGAGCCCCACAGCGGCGTCACCACGGCCACGATGAGGATGGCGCCCAGGATCTGCAGGACATGCCGGATCCAGTCGATGCCCGCGGTGTGCTTGACGCCGAGCCAGCCGGAGACCGCGTTCCCGAGGAACGCGCCGAGGATGCCGCAGATGACGGTGAGCCACCAGGGGATGTCCTGCCTGCCCGGCAGGAGGAGCTTCGCGAGGAAGCCGAGCACGATGCCGACGATGATCGCCCAGACCCAGTTCATGCCGTCAGTCTCTGCGCGCCGCCGGTACGTCGCATGCGGGATACCGCCATACGCCGTACGGCGGTTGCGGGGTGTCACCCGCAGGCCGCCCCCCGCTCTCGAATGCGGCGGACACGGGGCGTAACGTGGAGGTGTACGGAAATGGGAGCTTCCGGCACTTCGAGCGGGCGGTGGAACGTGATGCGGAAGCACACTGATCCCGGGGTCTTCCGGATCACGGGGACGGCGGCGGGGCTCACCGAGGACGTCCGGGCCCGGCAGCGCCGCTACATCATCTCGATGTCCGTGCGCACCGTTTCCTTCATCCTGGCCGTCGTCCTGTGGCACGTGTGGACGCCGCTGGCGTGGGTGGCGCTCGCCGCCGGGCTGGTGCTCCCGTACATCGCCGTGGTGCTCGCCAACGCGGGCCGGGAGAACGCCCGCAACCTGCCCTCCTCGCACCTGCCGCCGGTCGTCCCCCCGGCGCTGGGACCGGGGCGGGAGCGGCGTCCCGCGGAGGCCGGGACGGAAGCGGACGGACGCTCTTCCTCCGGTCGCGGCTGAGCCTTCTCCGCCCTTGGAAGCTCAGGAAAAGCTCAGATCAATCATGGGGATCCACTCCACTGGGGGCCTTTGCGCGTGGCATACTGCGTACGCGCTCCGCATCCCCCGTCGGAGCGACGGACCGACGCCGGGCGGCTCCCCCCGTGGCTGCCCGGCGTCGCCATGTTTGGATGGGGTTCGTGACCAACGAATCGCCGATCTGCTCCGCCAAGGGGTGCCGGGTCCCCGCCGTGTGGGTGCTCGCCTGGAACAACCCCAAGCTCCACACTCCGGAACGCCGCAAGACGTGGCTGGCGTGCGAGGAGCACCGCGAGCACCTGGCCTCGTTCCTGGGCGTGCGCGGGTTCCTCAAGGACGTCGTACGCTTCGAGGAGTGGGAGGAAGCGGCGGCCGGACGGGACTCAGCCGCCGATCGCTGACATCGGGCGGTCGGGCTGCAGGAACGCGGGGTCGTCGAGCCCGGAGCCGGCCTTCTTGCCCCACATCGCGGCCTTCCACAACGTGGCGATCTCCTCGTCGGACGCACCGGAGCGCAGCGCGCCGCGCAGGTCCGACTCCTCGCGGGCGAACAGGCAGTTGCGTATCTGGCCGTCGGCGGTCAGGCGGGTGCGGTCGCAGGCGCGGCAGAACGGGCGGGTGACGGAGGCGATGACCCCGACCCGTGCGGGGCCGCCGTCGACCAGCCAGCGTTCGGCGGGGGCGTGACCGCGTGCCTCGCCGGATTCGGGGGTGAGGGCGAACTTCGTGGCCAGGCTCGCGAGGATCTCCTCGGCGGTGACCATGTCGGACCGCTGCCAGCCGTGCTGGGCGTCGAGCGGCATCTGCTCGATGAAGCGCAGCTCGTAGCCCTGCGCGAGGGCCCAGGCGAGCAGGTCGGGGGCCTCGTCGTCGTTGACCCCGCGCATCAGCACGCTGTTGACCTTGACGGGGGTCAGCCCGGCCTCCCGGGCGGCCTCCAGGCCGCGCAGGACGTCATGGTGGCGCTTGCGGCGGGTCAGCTCCTGGAAGACCTCGGGGCGCAGGGTGTCGAGGGAGACGTTGACCCGGTTCAGTCCGGCAGCCCGCAGGGCGGCGGCGGTGCGCTCCAGGCCGACGCCGTTGGTGGTGAGGGAGAGCCTGGGGCGGGGTTCGAGGGCGGCGCAGCGCTCCACGATGCCGACGAGCCCGGGGCGCAGCAGGGGCTCGCCGCCGGTGAAGCGGACGTCCTCGACCCCGAGCAGCGTGACGGCGATGCGCACCAGGCGGACGATCTCGTCGTCGGTGAGCAGCTCGGGCTTCCCGAGCCACTGGAGCCCTTCTTCCGGCATGCAGTACGTGCAGCGCAGATTGCACCGGTCGGTCAGGGAGACCCGCAGATCGGTGGCGATCCGGCCGTAGGTGTCCAGCAGCACGGCGCGGCTCCCTCCTGCGGTGGGGTCGGTGGTACGGCAGTGCCGTCCCGTTACTTCGCAGCCTACGGGACGGCACTGACGTTCAACAGTCTGTTTCAGTGCGCTCCGGCTCCGGTGAGGGAGCGGACCTCGAGCTCCGCGTACTTGCTGTCGGCGTCGGGTTCGGGCTTGGACAGGAGCGTGCCCAGGATGCCGAACAGGAAACCGACGGGGATGGAGACGATGCCCGGGTTCTCCAGCGGGAACCAGTGGAAGTCCTCGCCGGGGAACATCGCGGTCGCCTTGCCGGACACGACCGGCGAGAAGACCACCAGGACCACGGAGGTGATCAGGCCGCCGTAGATGCTCCACAGCGCGCCGCTGGTGTTGAAGCGCTTCCAGAACAGGCTGTAGAGCAGGGTCGGCAGGTTCGCCGAGGCCGCCACGGCGAAGGCCAGGGCGACCAGGAAGGCGATGTTGAGCTTCCCCGCGAAGATGCCGAGCAGGATGGCGACGGCCCCGATGGCGACCGCCGCGATCTTGGCCGCGGCGATCTCCTCCTTCTCGCTCGCCGTCCCCTTGCGGATGACATTGGCGTACAGGTCGTGCGCGAAGGAGGACGACGAGGCGAGGGTGAGCCCCGCGACCACGGCCAGGATGGTGGCGAAGGCGACCGCCGAGATCACCGCGAGGAGGATGGCGCCGCCTGTGGAGCCGGCGCCGCCGCCGATCTCCTGGGCCAGCAGGGGGGCCGCGGTGTTGCCCGCCGCGTTGGAGGTGGTGATGGTCTCCGGGGTGAGCAGGGCGGCGGCACCGAAGCCCAGCGCGATGGTCATCAGGTAGAAGCAGCCGATGATGCCGATCGCCCAGTTGACCGACGTACGGGCGGCCCGGGCCGTGGGGACGGTGTAGAAGCGGATCAGGATGTGCGGCAGTCCCGCGGTGCCGAGCACGAGGGCCAGTCCCAGCGAGATGAAGTCGATCTTCGAGGTCGCGGTGACGCCGTACTTCAGGCCGGGCTCCAGGAAGGCCGAGCCCTTTCCGCTCTTCTCCGCCGCCGCGCCCAGCAGCGTGGACAGGTTCCAGTGGAACTTGGTGAAGACCAGGATGGTGATCAGCAGGGTGCCGCCGATGAGCAGCACCGCCTTGACCATCTGCACCCAGGTGGTGCCCTTCATGCCGCCGATCGTCACGTACAGCACCATGACGACGCCGACGAGGACGACGATCAGCCGCCGCGGGCCCTCACCGGTGATGCCGAGCAGCAGGGCCACCAGGGCGCCGGCGCCGACCATCTGCGCCAGCAGGTAGAAGATGCTGACAACGATGGTCGAGATGCCCGCGGCGGTGCGCACGGGGCGCTGGCGGAGCCGGAAGGCCAGGGCGTCGGCCATGGTGAACCGGCCGGAGTTGCGCAGCGGTTCGGCGACCAGCAGCAGCGCCACCAGCCAGGCGACGAGGAAGCCGATCGAGTACAGGAAGCCGTCGTAGCCGACGAGGGCTATGGAGCCGGCGATGCCGAGGAACGAGGCGGCCGACATGTAGTCGCCGGAGATGGCGAGACCGTTCTGGAAACCGCTGAAGGAGCGGCCGCCGGCGTAGAAGTCGGTGGCGTCCTTGGTCTGGCGTCCGGCCCAGACGGTGATGCCGAGGGTCGCCACGACGAACACCGAGAAGAGGCTGATGATCAGCGTCCGGTGGTCGCCGGCCCCGGCCGCGAGGACCTGGGCTGCCATGGTGTGCGGCGCGGTCATGCGGAGGCCTCCGTGCTCTCGGTCTCACCGGTGTCCTGAGCGCTCTCCATGCGCGCCTTGATGGCGTCGGAGTGCGGGTCGAGCTTGGCGTTCGCGTGGCGGGAGTACCACAGGGCGATGCCGAAGGTGGTGGCGAACTGGGCGAGCCCGAAGACGAGGGCGACATTGATGTGGCCCACCACCTTGGTGTCCATGAAGCCGCCCGCGTAGTTCGACAGCAGGACGTACAGCAGGTACCAGGTGATGAACGCGATGGTGAGCGGGAACGCGAACGAGCGGTGGGAGCGGCGCAGTTGGGCGAACTCCGCGCTCGCCTGCACCTCGGCGTACGAGGCCGCTGACGGCGGACCGGAGGTAGCCGACTGTCGTGCGGAATCCACGATGCCTCCTGGGGGGACGGAGCTGGGCAGGCACGAGCACGCGACGCGAGCCGGACGTGAGCTACGTCACGCAAAGATCGGACCCGCGCATGGTAAAGGCGTGACCATGGGGTTCGACAGGGGGCGGTGGTTGAAAATTGTCAGGTCCTTACCAACCGGAATCCGAGCTTTCCTCGCATACGCATTGAAGGGGTGCTCGGGGCGGCGCTAGGTTCCCTCGTCATGTACCCGTCCGGCGGCAACCCCGCCGCGGTGACGGCCAGTCGGACGATTGGAGATCCCATGGCTCCCCTGCCAGGACGGCGCCGCGCCCTCGCGATACCCATCGGCATGGTGCTGGCAGGTGCTCTCGCGTTCCTGCCGAACGCCGCCTCGGCGGCCGCCGCCGGCACGGCCCCGGGCGACGGCACCGCCGCCGCCGACGGCCCGGTGCTGTCGTACGTGGTCAACACCACCCGGACCAACAGCGGGACCATCAAGGACGTCCAGCAGGCGGTGGACCGCAACGGCGGTGACATCGTCGCGACGTACAAGAAGATCGGCGTGATCGTCGTCCACTCGGCGAACCCCTCCTTCGCCACCGCCATGCGCACGGTGCGCGGCGTGGAGTCGGCGGGCGCCACCCGCACCGCGGCGCTGTCGACCGCCTCCACGACCGAACTGGGCGCCCCGGAGCGGATCACGGCGGCCGAGGCCGCCGCGGCCAGGTCCAAGGCGGGCCCCGCACAGGAGCCGCTGGAGGCGGACCAGTGGGACCTGGCGGCCATCGGCGCCGACAAGGCGGCGCGGATCGACCCCGGCGACCGGCATGTCACCGTCGCCGTCATCGACACCGGCGTCGACGACACCCACCCCGACCTGGCGGCCAACTTCTCGGCCAAGCAGTCCGCCAACTGCGTGGGCGGCGTGGCCGACACCAGCCCCGGTGCCTGGCGCCCGTACAGCGCCGACGCCTACCACGGCACCCATGTGGCGGGTGAGATCGCGGCCGCGCGCAACGGCATCGGCGTCGCCGGTGTGGCCCCGGGCGTGCGCGTCGCCTCCATCAAGGTGGCCGACCCCGTCACGCAGCTCTTCTACCCGGAGAGCGTCGTCTGCGCCTTCGCCTTCGCCGCCGAGAACAGCATCGAGATCACCAACAACAGCTACTACGTCGACCCGTGGCTCTACAACTGCCTCGACGACCCCGACCAGCGCGCCATCGTCGACGCCGTCGACCGCGCCGCGCGGTACTCCGAGGACAAGGGCGTGCTGAACATCGCCTCGGCGGGCAACTCCAACCACGACCTCGACTCCACCGCGATCGTCGACACCACCAGCCCCGACGACTCCACCACGGTCACCCGGACCGTCGACCCGCACGTCTGCTGGGACATCCCGACCCAGCTGCCGGGCGTCGTCACCGTCTCCGCGACCGGCGTGCGGAACCTGAAGTCGTACTACTCCAGTTACGGCCTCGGGGTGGTCGACGTCGCCGCCCCCGGCGGTGACCGCTTCCAGGTCCCGGGCACCCCGTCCGGAAACGGCCGCATCCTGTCGACGCTGCCCGGCAACACCTACGGCTGGCTCCAGGGCACGTCGATGGCCTCGCCGCACGTGGCGGGAGTCGCCGCGCTCCTGAAGAGCACCCACCGGCACGCCTCACCGGAGGAGCTGCAGGAGATGCTCAAGGCGCAGGCCGACAACCCGGGTTGCCCGACGGGACTGTACGACCCCGACGGCAACGGCGTGCAGGACGCCACCTGCACCGGCGGGCCGAACGTCAACAGCTTCTACGGCCACGGCATCGTGGACGCCCTGGACGCCGTCACCGAGTGACCTAGGCGACGGGGAGGCACAAGGCGCCGGCGCACCGCTCTCAGACCCTCACCAGGGTCTTGAGGGCGGTGCGCTCGTCCATCGCCTTGTAGCCGCCGGGGACACCGTCCAGACCGACCGTCAGGTCGAAGACGGCGGACGGGTCCACAGTGCCGTCCAGCACGTCCGGCAGCAGCTCGGGGATGTAGGTGCGCACAGGGGCGACGCCGCCGTGCAGGGCGATGTTGCGGTCGAACATGTCGCTCAGGTCCAGGCCGGTGCCGCTGCCGTGGGGGACGCCGACATAGCCGATGGCACCGCCGTCGCGCGTGACGGCGACCGCGGTGCGCATGGACTGCTCGGTGCCGACGGCCTCGATCACCGCGTGGGCGCCCTGGCCGCCGGTCAGTTCGCGGACCGCGGCGACCGCCGCCTCGCCGCGCTCGGCCACCACGTCGGTGGCCCCGAAGGAGCGGGCGATGGCGGTGCGCGCCTCGTGCCGGCCGAGGGCGATGATGCGCTCGGCGCCGAGCCGCCGCGCGGCCAGCACGCCGCACAGGCCCACCGCGCCGTCGCCGACGACCGCGACAGTGGAGCCGGGCCGGACCCCCGCGCCGACCGCCGCGTGGTGACCGGTGCCCAGCACGTCGGAGAGGGTCAGCAGGGCGGTCAGCAGCCGCTCGTCGGACAGCGCCTCGGCGGGCAGCCGCACCAAGGTGGCGTCCGCGAACGGCACGCGCACGGCCTCGCCCTGGCCGCCGTCGGAGCCGACCTCGCCCCAGAAGCCGCCCTCGGTGCACGAGGTGGTGAGGCCGTCGGCGCAGTACGCGCAGACGCCGTCGGACCAGACGAACGGGGACACCACCAGGTCGCCGCGCTTCAGCCCCGACACGTCGGAACCGGTCTCCTCCACCACGCCGAGGAACTCGTGCCCGATGCGCTGCCCCGGCTGCCGCGACGCGACGCCGCGGTAGGCCCACAGGTCGCTGCCGCAGATGCAGGCCAGCACCACGCGCACGACGGCGTCCGTCGGCTGCCGGACGACCGGGTCGGGCACCTCCTCCACGCGGATGTCGTGGGGGGCGTGGATCACGGTGGCGCGCATACGGAAGCCGTCCTGGCTGTGCGGAGGAGTGGGGACGTACCACCGTACAGTCCGGCCGCGAGGAGGAACTGCGCCGCGAGGTACGTGAGCATGATCCAGAATCCGGCGGCGGGCGGCTGCGGGAGCCCGGCCAGCCGGGTCGCGATGAGGGTGTCCGAGAGCAGGAACAGCGCGCCGCCGGCCGCCGCGGCCGGGGTGCCGAGTGCCGCGCCGCCGGCCGCGACCGCCGTCAGCAGCAGGCTGTAGACGGCAACCGGGACCCGCAGGGCGGACGGCAGCCCGGACCACAGCACGGTGATCGCGGCAAGCCACACCAAGGTGTAGCCGGCCGCCGCCCAGCGGGTCCGGGCGGGGACGGAGAACGCCCCGCGGCGCGTGAGAAGTGTGAGGTAGCAGACGTGGCCGGCCGCGAAGCAGCCCATGCCCGCGAGGAACGCCGTGTCCCCGCCGAACTGCAGGAGCACGTCGCCGGCCCAGCCCAGCAGCAGCGCGGCAACCAGGACGCGGGGGCCGCCCCGCAGCGCCGCCCAGGCCGCCAGCGCGGGCATCAGCAGCGCCTTGGTGACGTCCTCCACGACGCCCGCCCCCTGTGACGGCAACGCCGTCGCCACCAGGTGGACGGCGCAGACGGCGGCGAACACCACGAGGGCCGCGCGGGCGGCACGAGGTGCACGACGGGAGGAGTCCCCAGCTTGCACGGCTCCCTGGTGCGCGCTCACGCCGCCGGGCCCTCGGGCCGGGGCGACCAGCCGGGGCCGCGCAGCAGATGGCCGGCCCGGTCGCGCCAGGTGCGCGCGGAGGCGACATCGCGGGCGATGGCGGCGTACTCGTGGGTGGCAACGCGCAGCGGGTTGAAGGTGGCGATGTTCTTCGTCAGGCCGTACACCGGCCGTTCGGCCTCGGCGGCGAAGGACCCGAAGAGCCGGTCCCAGAGGATCAGGATGCCGCCGAAGTTGCGGTCGAGGTAGCCGCCCTGCGAGGCGTGGTGGACCCGGTGGTGGGAGGGGGTGTTGAAGACGAACTCGACGGGGCCCGGCAGCTTCCCGACGCGCTCGGTGTGGATGCCGAACTGGTAGACGAGGTTGAGGGAGGAGCAGAAGGCGAGGGCCGCCGGATGCACACCGCAGGCGATCAGCGGGAGGTAGAACGGCCAGGACGTCAGACTCGTCCACGGCTGGCGCAGTGCGGTGGAGAGGTTGAACTTCCGGCTGGAGTGGTGGATGACGTGGCACGCCCACAGGACGCGGATCACGTGGTGCCCGCGGTGCTGCCAGTAGTAGAAGAAGTCCTGCGCCAGGAGCATCAGCGGAATCGTCCACCAGACGACGGGCACGCGGAGCGGGGTCAGGGCGTACACCCCGGTGTAGATCGCGACGATCGGGAACTTCCACAGGAAGTCGAAGAGGAGACTGCCGAGTCCCATCGACAGACTGGTCGCGGTGTCCTTGGCGCCGTACCCGGCGGCGTCCTCGTCCGGGTGGATCCGGTAGCTAATCACCTCCAGGACGGTGAGCAGCACGAATGCGGGTATCGACCACATCACGGCATCGGGCAGTTGCGGCATGGCGGAACCATAGGGCCGCCCGGCGCCCGGCGAACAGATGTCGTTACCCATCAGTATTTTCCCGGGGTGGGCCGCGCTCCGGGCCGCACCTCGACGCGGCTGACGCCCGCCGGGCCCAACAGGCTTGTTGTGCAAGGGGATCGGACGGGCCCGGTCCCGCCGGGCAAGGGCGGCGGACGCGCCCCCGGGACGCCGACCTGACGGCCCGTCAGCCACAGGTGGAGCCGTTACCCGCACCGGCCCCGGCGACCCGTGTCCGGCCCGTCCAGGCGGCATTGACCGGGGCGGAGCCGGACGGGGCCGGTCCGGGGTGTCGGTGGCCGCCCGTATTGTGTTCCACCATGCACGTGTCCCAGCTCCCGCAGCCACCGTGGCCCGAGGCCTACCCCGACGGGTACGCCGTCGTGGACGTCGAGACCACCGGGCTCGGCCGCGACGACCGGATAGTCTCCGCCGCCGTCTACCGGCTGGACGCACGCGGCGAGGTGCAGGACCACTGGTACTCCCCGGTCAACCCGCAGCGGGACCCGGGCCCGGTGTGGATCCACGGCCTCACCTCCGACATGCTCGCCGACGCGCCCCTGTTCGGCGAGATCGCGGAGGAACTGGCGGCCCGGCTGGCGGGACGCGTCCTCGTCGCCCACAACGCGGTCTTCGACTGGTCGATGCTGTCCCGGGAGTTCGCCCGCGCCCGGACGGTCGCGCCGGTGGAGCACCGGCTGTGCACCATTGTGCTGTCCAAGGAGCTGGGCCTGCCGCTGCCCAACCACAAACTGGGGTCGCTGGCCGCGCACTACGGCGTCGTGCAGCAGCGCGCGCACCACGCCCTGGACGACGCCCGCGTCCTGGCCGAGGTCTTCCGCCCCAGCCTCCACCAGGCCGCGGCCGGGGGCCTGCGGCTGCCCCTGCACGCCTGCCGCCCGCTCACGGAGTGGATCGACACCGCCACCGAACCGCGGTCGGTGGCCGCCGGTTACCGCTCGACGTACCGGCCCATGAGCTGGCGGACCAGCCGGAAGCGGCCCGCCTGCCCCTACCCCAATCCCGGACGGTTGGAGCAGGGCGGCCCGCTGGTCCAGGGGATGCGGGTCGCCTTTTCGGGGGACACGAACGTCGACCGCGAACTGCTGGAGGACCGGGCGACCGAGGCCGGGCTGCACGTGGCGTCCGGCGTCAGCCGGCTCACCAGCCTGCTGGTCACCAACGACCCGGGCTCCCTCACCGGCAAGACGGTGCGGGCCCGCCAGCTGGGCACCCCCGTCATCGACGAGCGGCGCTTCGCCGAACTCCTCAAGGACGTGGCGCCGGCACCCGACGTGCACGGCTGAGACGGCCCGCGGCAGCCGTTCGGGTGGTGCCGGGCCGACGCACCCGCCCCCGGTTTGCCGCGCCCCCGCCCCACCCGCACGCTGGGCCTCATGGCCCGATGTGAAGTCTGCGGCAACGACTACGTCATGAGCTTCGAGGTGCATGCCCAGGGGGCCGTGCACGTCTTCGACAGCTTCGAGTGCGCCATCCACCGGATGGCCCCCATCTGCGAGCACTGCCGGGTCCGTATCGTCGGCCACGGCGTCGAGGTGGACGGCCACTGGTACTGCGGCGGGCACTGCGCCAAGGCCGAGGGCCGTACCGGCATCGTCGACCGCGTCGGGTCCGCGGCGTCCGGGAGGTGAACGGCGCGGGGCGGGCCGCCGCCGGGCGGTGACGCCACGGCGTCCGACCCCTGCCGAAAGCGCCCCGCGACCGAGTTGTACGGTCATGGGGTGTACCGCTTCCTGTTGTCCCGCCAGTGGGTGATCCTCACCCTCGTCGGACTGCTGATGATGCCCACCATGGTGCGGCTGGGCTTCTGGCAGTTGCACCGGCACGAGCGCCGGGTGGCGAACAACCACCTGATCTCGGACAACCTCAAGGCGGCCCCCCTCCCCGTGGAGTCGCTGACCGGCCCGGGGGCGGTCGTCCCGAAGAAGGACATCTACCGGACGGTCACCGCGACCGGCCGCTACGACACCGCCCACGAGGTCGTCGCCCGGCAGCGCACGGCCGCCGACGGGGACAGCATCGGGTACCACGTCATCACCCCCCTGGTCATGGCCGACGGCCGCGCGGTGCTGGTCAACCGGGGCTGGATCGCGGCCGGCGGCAACCTCACGAAGTTCCCGAAGGTCCCGGCCGCGCCCTCCGGCGAGGTCACCGTCACCGGACGGCTGCGCCCCGACGAGACCACCGGCGAGACCGGGATCAGGAACAAGGGCGGCCTCCCCGACCGCATGATCATGTTGATCAACAGCGGACTGGTCGCCAAGGACCTGCCGGCCGGCGAGAAGCCGGTCGGCGGCTACATGGAGCTGTCCGCCACTTCGCCGAAGCCCACCGGTCACCAGCCGGAGCTGATCCCCGAACCGGACCACAGCAGCATCGGCATGCACATGGGCTACGCCATCCAGTGGTGGCTGTTCACCGCCATGGTGCCGGTCGGCTGGGTCATCCTGGTGCGCCGCGAGCGCAAGGAGCGGCTCGCGGCGGCGCAGGCCGCCCAAGCGGCGGCGGCAGGCCCCGGGGAGGGCCCGGACGGCGACTCCGCCGGCGGCTCCGCGGACGGGGAGACGCCCGGCCAGGCCGTCGCTGCGGTCGCGGCCCCGTAGGCCGCGGGGCACCCTCTAAGGGGGGCCGAGCGCGGAGGCGGCACCGTGGCGGGACCCATCGAGAACTACGCGGTCATCGGCGACCTGCAGACGGTCGCCCTGATCGGCAGGAACGGCTCAGTCGACTGGCTCTGCCTGCCCCGCTTCGACTCCGGCGCGTGCTTCGCCGCGCTCCTGGGCGGCCACGACAACGGCAACTGGCGCATCGCACCCGCGTCCGCGTCCAGCGACGAGCCCTGCACACGCCGCGCCTACCGGGGCGACACCCTGGTGCTGGAAAGCGTCTGGGAGACCCCTTCCGGCACCGTCAAGGTGATCGACTTCATGCCGCAGCGGGACCGCGCGCCCGATGTGATCCGCATCGTCGAGGGCGTGTCCGGCAGCGTCCCCATGAGCAGTGAGCTGCGGCTGCGCTTCGACTACGGGCACGTCGTGCCCTGGATGCGCCGCAGTGAGGGGCACCGGATCGCCATCGCCGGTCCCGACTCGGTGTGGCTGCGCAGCGAGCCGCTGGTCCGCATGTACGGCAAGGACTTCACGACCCACGCGGACTTCTCCGTCTCCAAGGGCGAGCGGGTCGCCTTCACCCTCACCTGGCACCCCTCGCACGAGCGGCGGCCGCGGGCGATCGATCCCCACGAGGCGCTGCGGCAGAGCGTGCGGGACTGGGAGACCTGGTCGGCCCAGTGCCGTTACGACGGCCCCTGGCGGGACGCCGTACTGCGCTCGCTGATCACGCTCAAGGCGCTGACGTACGCGCCCAGCGGCGGCATCGTCGCGGCGGCCACGACCTCGCTGCCCGAGGAGATCCGGGGCGTGCGCAACTGGGACTACCGCTTCTGCTGGCTGCGCGACGCGACACTGACCCTCAATGTGCTGGTCGCCACCGGCTACCTCAAGGAGGCGTACCGCTGGCGGGACTGGCTGCTGCGGGCGGTCGCCGGCGACCCGGCCGACCTGCAGATCATGTACGGGATCGCGGGCGAGCGGCGGCTGCCCGAGCAGGAGCTGGGGTGGCTGGACGGCTACGAGGCGTCGCTGCCGGTGCGCGTCGGCAACGCCGCCGCGACGCAGTTGCAACTGGACGTCTACGGCGAGGTCCTGGACTCGCTCTTCCTCGCCCGCACCCGCGGCATGCAGGACGAGCCGCACGCCTGGGCGGTGCAGCACTCGCTGATGAACTTCCTGGAGTCGGCCTGGCGCCGGCCCGACGAGGGCCTGTGGGAGGTGCGGGGCGAGCGGCAGCACTTCGTGCACTCCAAGGTGATGGCGTGGGTGGCCGCCGACCGTGCGGTCCGCACGCTGGAGGCCCGGCCGCACCTCTCCGGGGACGCGGCGGCCTGGCGGGCGATGCGCGACGAGGTGCACCGCGAGGTGTGCCGCAAGGGCTTCGACAAGGAGCGCAACACCTTCACGCAGTACTACGGCTCCCGGGAGCTGGACGCGGCGACCCTCCTCATCCCCCAGGTCGGTTTCCTCCCGGTGACCGACCACCGGGTGGTCGGCACCGTCGAGGCGGTGCGCACGGAGCTGGACCACGGCGGCTTCGTCCGCCGCTACACCCTGGAGGACAGCAGCGTGGACGGTCTGCCGGGCGGTGAGGGCGCCTTCCTGGCCTGCTCGTTCTGGCTCGCGGACGCCCTGCACCGCACCGGCCGCCGCGACGAGGCCCGCGAGCTCTTCGAGCGGCTGCTGGGCCTGCGCAACGACGTGGGCCTGCTCGCGGAGGAGTGGGACCCGGTGGAACGGCGCCAACTGGGTAACTTCCCCCAGGCGTTCAGCCACATCGGGCTCGTCAACACGGCACTCACGCTGTCCGGTACGGAAGGGGCACGGCAACCGTCATGGACCTCGGGCTGAGGGATCGGGTGTACATCGTCACCGGTGCCAGCCGCGGGCTGGGCCTCGCGGCCGCTCGCGAACTGGTCGCCGACGGCGCGAAGGTGGTCGTCAGCGGGCGCGGCGAGAAGGCGGTGGCCGGCGCCGTCGCGGAACTGGGCGGTTCCGCCAGCGCCGTCGGGGTCGTCGCCGACAACGCCGACCCCCGGGCGCCGGAGCTGCTGATCATGGCCGCGCGACGGGACTTCGGGCGGCTGGACGGGATGCTGATCAGCGTCGGCGGGCCGCCCGCGGGCACCGCGGACGTCATCGGCGACGACCAGTGGCGCGCGGCGTTCGAGTCGGTCTACCTGGGCGCGGTGCGGCTGGCGCGCGCGGCGGCGGAGGAACTGGGCGAGGGCGGGGTGATCGGCTTCGTGCTCTCCGGGTCCGTGTACGAGCCGATCCCGGGCCTGGCGATCTCCAACGGCCTGCGGCCGGGCCTCGCGGGCCACGCCAAGGACCTCGCCAACCAGTTGGGACCGCGCGGCATCCGCGTCATCGGGCTGCTCCCCGCCCGTGTCGACACCGACCGGGTCCGCGAACTCGACGCCCTCACCGGCGACGCCGAGGCCGCCCGCGCCCGCCTCAGCGAACGCATCGCCCTGCGCCGCTACGGCACCCCCGAGGAGTTCGGCCGCACGGCCGCGTTCCTGATGTCGCCCGCCGCCTCGTACCTGACCGGGCTGATGCTGCCGGTCGACGGGGGCGCGCGCGGCGAGTACTGAGCGCTGCCCCCGGCCCGTCAGGTGACCCGGGTCGCGCGGTGGCTGACGGCGCGCAGCCGCGCCTCGGCGGGCAGCGCGGGCAGTCCGGCCGAGGTGCACGCCCGGCGCAGGACCGCACCGTCGAGTTCGGCCAGCACGCTGCCGGGGACGGCGTGCGGGGCGAGGGCGAGCAGGAGCCGGGCCGTGGGGGCGGTGGGGGTCCCGGCGAGGGTGGCGGCGGCGTGGTCGACGCCCGGCAGTTCGGCGGCGTCGGCGGCGATGACCTCCTCCAGGGCGCGGCCGCGCAGGACCGCCCCGCCCCCGTCGTCGGCGTCCACGGTGAACCGGCGCAGCCGTCGCTCGCGCGGCTGCGCCAGCAGCCACCACAGGGCGCCGAGCACGATCAGCGCCAGGGCGGTCAGGACGGCCGGCCACCACCAGGAGGCGCCGGTGTACCGGGTGCGGTCGCCCGTGGCGAGCAGGACGTCGTGGGGGCCCGTCCAGGGCCGGTCCAGCAGGCCGGTCCCGGCGCACAGCACGAAGGCTCCGCCGAGGAGCAGCACCAGGCCGACGAGGGCGAGCAGGACGCGGTTGACCGTGGAGCGCACCGCGCTCACCCCGTTTCCATGCGGCGTACGTCCAGCGACAGCGCGAGCGGGCGGTACAGCCCCAGTCCGTCGAGGGCCGCGGCGAGGGCCGCCTCCAGGTCGGCCCGCACCTCCGCGGTCTCCCGGAAGGCCACTTCGGCCCGGACGGCGGCCGCCCTGCGGGTCACGGAGACCTGCGCGAAGCGCACCCCCGGCACCTCCACCGCGCGGTCCCTCAGGGCGAGTTCGGCCGCGTGCCGGTCGAGTCCCGCCCGGACGCCGGGCGTTCCCGGGCGCATCGGCAGCACGTCGCGCATCCCGGGCGTCGCGGCGAGCACGATCAGCCACAGCCCCAGCAGGACGGCGGCGGAGCCGGCGGCGAGGATCCACGGGTCACCCACGGGCCGGGCGGCGAGGTCGTCCGCGAGCCATGTGCGCCAGGCCATGGCGGAGCGTCCGGCGCGCACCGCGGCGACGTCGTAGAGCAGCACACCGGCCGGCGCCAGCACCAGGAACGCGGTGACGGCGGCGGGCACGCGGCGCGGGGACCAGAAGCGCCGTGCGCGGGGGGAGGCCGTCACGACGGCCTCGGGTTCCCGCGTCCGCGCGGTGCCGCTCATCGCACCCTCCCCTCCTCGGCCGCGTGCGAGGCCTGCGAGTGCAGGCGTTCCACCTCCACGACCACTCCTTGCACCACGATCCCGGTCAACTCCTCGACGCGTTCTGCGACATGCCGCCGCACCGCACGGCTCACCGCGGCGATGTCGACGGGGTAGCCGAGTTCGACGGACACCCGCACATGCATCCGGTCGCGGTGGACGGTGACGCTCGCCCGCGGGAACGCGCCGCGCGGCACGTGCTCCTGGCCGGGCGCGCCCTTGAGCGTCTCACGGGCGGCCTGCGCGGCGATCTTCGCCGGGACGCGGTCGGCGATCCGCAACGAGCCGCGTTCGGCGGGGGCGAGGAGCGGAACGGCGGACGTCCGCCCCGGCTCCGCGGTGCTCATCGGGCCGCCTCACCGCCGCCGGTCGCGGGTACGGAAGAACTCGCCGGGCTCCAGGTCGCCGTCGAAGTACCGGCCGACCAGGAACCCGACGGCGCCGAGCGCCGCCACCAGCAGGAAGGCGGCGAACCCGCCGAAGTACCCGGCGAAGCCGAGCGCCATCCCGACGATCAGTCCGATCAGGGCCATGCTCATGGTCCGCTCCCTGTCCTGCGGCCGTTGTCCGGCGCCGATGTCACTGGACCCGCTGCTCCTGGTCGTCGTCGTCCGTGTCGTCGGGCAGTTTGACGTCCCCCACGGCGATGTTGACCTCGACGACCTCCAGGCCGGTCATCCGCTCGACGGCGACGATCACGTTCTCCCGCACCGCGTGGGCGACCGACACAATGGACACGCCGTAGTCGACGACGATGTCGAGGTCGAGCGCGGCCTGCACCTCGCCGACCTCCGCACGCACGCCGCGGGTGCCGGACTTGCCGACGGGCACCCGGTCGCGCACCGCGCCGAAGCCGCGCGGGATCCCGGCACCGAGGGCGTGCACACCCTCCACGTCGCGGGCCGCGAGCCCGGCGATCTTCTCCACCACCCCGTCGGCGATCGTGGTCCGGCCGCGGGTCGCGGGGTCGCCGAGGGGCGCCCTGCGGCCGGTCGCCGAAGCGCCCGGGCTGGTGCCCTTCTCCAGGGTCCGGCCCCTGCCCTCGCCCTGTTGCACGGTCTCGGTCATCCCACCTCGTCCCTTCGACCTTCCGATGGCGGGAGCGGTTCGGGCTGCTCCGTGCACCACACTATGTGGGCATGCCCCGTCGCGCCGTGAGGATGCGGCGACCGGGCGAGGACGGCGCGCACGGGCGCACGTCCCGGGGTGGAGGGAGGCGAGGGCCGATGACCGCGGACCGGCTGGCGCGGGCGGTGCGCCGGCAACTCGGGCTCGGCCGGGTCCTGCCGCTGGGGGACGCCGGGGACACGCTGTGGGTCACCGAGAGCGCGGCGACGGCGGTGCTGCGCTCAGCCGCCGCGCGGGTGCCGGGGGTGCGGCTCGGACGGCTGCGCATCGGTGCCGCCGGACCGGAGCAAGCGGCCGCGCCCGCACCGGAGTCGGCGCCCCCGGGCGCGCTGGCCCGGCTGCCGCTGCGGATCGAGGCCGCCTTCGAGGCCACGCCGGACGTGCCCCTGCCCTACTCGGCGCGGCGGTTGCGCGACGCGCTGTGGGAGGCCGCGGAGCACGGCGTCGGGCTGGAACCCGCGGCGGTCGACCTGACCGTCACGGGACTGCTGGACACCGAGGAGCCCCAACCGGCCGGGCAGGACCCGGCGTCGGGAGCCGTTCTCCCTGCCGGGCCCGACGGCACGACGGCCGACGACGCGGCCCCGGGGGACGTCACCACGCGGGCGGCCGCCGCCGCGGTGCCGGGGGTCGCCCGGCTCACCGCACGACTGGGCGGGCACGCCCACCCCGCCAGGGTGCAGATCGCGGTCGGCGCGGGGCACCGCGCACGCGATGTCGCGCGTGCGGTCGCCGCGGCGGTGACGGCCGTGACGGGGGACGTCACCACCGTCGTCGTCACCGACATCGCCCCCGGCGCCGGAGTGCCGGGGGCGCGTCGCTGACCGGGTCGGTCCGCTACTCCCCGACGCCCGCGAGGTCGCGCAGCCGGCGTCCCTGCGCGGCGCGTTCGGCGGTGCGCTGCTCCTCGTACGTACGGCCGGAGGCCTCGCGGAGCAGCGCCTTGGTCTCGATCACGGCGTCGCGGGGCGATGCCAGCAGGGCGGCGGCGAGGTCCTGGACGGTGGCGTCGAGCGCGTCGGCCGCGACGGCGATGTTGGCCAGGCCGGTGCGCACGGCTTCGTCGGCGCCGACGAAGCGACCGGTGGCGCAGATCTCCAGGGCCCGTGCGTAGCCGACGAGTTCGGTCAGCGGCTTGGTGCCGGCCAGGTCGGGGACCAGCCCCAGCGCGGTCTCACGCATGGCGAACTGCACGTCGTCGGCGACGACGCGCAGATCGCACGCGAGAGCCAACTGGAAGCCGGCACCGATCGCATGTCCCTGGACGACGGCGATCGTGACGATGTCATTGCGCCGCCACCAGGTGAACGCCGACTGGTACTCGGCGATCGTGGCATCGAGTTCGCCCCCGGACGCACGGGCGAGATCGATGAACGACGGCTCACCGTCGAATCCCTCGGGCGTGAAGGCCTGCCGGTCGAGTCCGGCGGAGAAGGACACACCCTCCGCGCGGAGCACGACCACCCGCACATTGCCGGGCAGAAGCCGGCCCGCTTCCTCCAGCGCCCGCCACAATGCGGGCGACTGGGCGTTCCGCTTGGCCGGATTGCACAAGGTCACGGTGGCGACACTGTCGTCCGCCGTGAGCCGTACACCGTCACGCTCAAGCAGCACTGCGGGGTCGGACATCGGGCACCTCCGAGCGATCGGCAGATTTGATTACCGAAGAGTAACCACCCGGTCGGTCACTTCCGCGACCGGGTGGCCCTGTCATGTCTCCGGGACCACTGCATATCGCCGTGCCAGGCGCCGACTCCCGTCAGGCCGTGGAAACCTTCTTGCCCCGTGTGGCTCCGCCGCGACCACGCAGGGTCACGCCGGACTCACTGAGCATGCGGTGGACGAAGCCATAGGAGCGGCCGGTTTCCTCGGCCAGCGCCCGGATGCTTGCCCCGCCGTCGTACTTCTTCTTGAGGTCTGCCGCGAGCTTCTCGCGCGCGGCGCCGGTCACCCGGCTGCCCTTCTTCAGAGTCTCGGCCACCCGTGCCTCCTCTAGGGAAGTGCGCTCTGTGACTCTCATGATCACCCCTAGGAGGCTTCCTGGCCACCCATTCGGCAAGGTCCGTGCAACAACATTGGGAGCCTTGTTGACGTGGGAGCCGGGCGCCGTGAGAGGCGAAATCGGGCATTCCGCCGCGCGGTCCGCGCGGCCCTCCCTAACCCGCCCGAGAAAGGGCAGGTCACCAAGGTCGGTAAGGAGTTCGCCCATGTGACGCGGCTGATCGGCGCCGCCGTTCGACGGATCGCACGTGGGCGCGCCGGAGTACGAGCCGGTCTCACACAGATGAAGGATCACCCGTCGGCCGAATGATCCAGCGGATTGATCCACACGGATGATCGGCCGAGGGCCGGCGGTCCCCCGGACGGCGCCCCCGGCGGCCTCCGGGAGCCACCGCCGGCGGGTCAGGCGAGGGACACGAGGTCCACGTAGTCCTTGCCCCACAGGTCCTCGACGCCGTCGGGCAGCAGGATGATCCGCTCCGGCTGGAGCGCCTCCACCGCGCCCTCGTCGTGGGTGACGAGGACGACGGCGCCGGTGAAGGTGCGCAGCGCGCCGAGGATCTCCTCGCGGCTGGCCGGGTCGAGGTTGTTGGTGGGCTCGTCGAGCAGCAGCACATTGGCGCTGGAGACGACGAGGGTGGCGAGCGCGAGACGGGTCTTCTCGCCGCCGGACAGGACGCCCGCGGGCTTGTCGGCGTCGTCGCCGGAGAAGAGGAACGAGCCGAGGATCTTGCGGACGGCGACCAGGTCCATGTCGGGCGCCGCCGAGCGCATGTTCTCCAGCACGGTCCGGTCCGGGTCGAGGGTCTCGTGCTCCTGGGCGTAGTAGCCGAGCTTCAGGCCGTGGCCGGGGATCACCTCGCCCGTGTCCGGCTGCTCGGCGCCCGCCAGCAGCCGCAGCAAGGTGGTCTTGCCGGCGCCGTTGAGGCCGAGGATGACGACCCGCGAGCCCCGGTCGATGGCCAGGTCGACGTCGGTGAAGATCTCCAGGGAGCCGTACGACTTCGACAGGCCGCTGGCCGTGAGCGGGGTCTTGCCGCAGGGCGCGGGGTCCGGGAAGCGCAGCTTGGCGACCTTGTCGGACTGCCGTACCGCCTCCAGGCCGGACAGCAGCTTGTCGGCGCGGCGCGCCATGTTCTGGGCCGCGACCGTCTTGGTCGCCTTGGCGCGCATCTTGTCGGCCTGGGCGTTGAGGGTCGCGGCCTTCTTCTCGGCGTTGGCGCGCTCGCGCTTGCGGCGCTTCTCGTCGGCCTCGCGCTGGGTGAGGTACTGCTTCCAGCCCATGTTGTAGACGTCGATCTGGGAGCGGTTGGCGTCCAGGTAGAAGACCTTGTTGACGACCGTCTCGACCAGGTTGATGTCGTGGGAGATGACGACGAAGCCGCCCCGGTAGGTCTTCAGGAAGTCCCGCAGCCACAGGATCGAGTCGGCGTCCAGGTGGTTGGTCGGCTCGTCCAGCAGCAGGGTGTCGGCGTCCGAGAAGAGGATGCGGGCCAGCTCCACGCGGCGCCGCTGGCCGCCGGAGAGGGTGTGCAGCGGCTGGGCGAGCACCCGGTCGGGCAGGCTCAGGGCGGCGGCGATGGTGGCGGCCTCGGCCTCGGCGGCGTAACCGCCCTTGGTGAGGAACTCCGTCTCCAGGCGCGCGTACTTCTTCATCGCGTTGTCACGGGTGGCGCCCTTGCCGCTCGCCATCCGCTCCTCGTTCTCGCGCATCTTGCGCAGGACGGTGTCCAGTCCGCGGGCGGACAGGATGCGGTCGCGGGCGAGGACGTCCAGGTCTCCCGTGCGCGGGTCCTGCGGCAGGTAGCCGACCTCACCGGCGCGGGTGACCGTGCCGGCGGCGGGCATGCCCTCGCCGGCGAGCACCTTGGTGAGGGTGGTCTTCCCGGCGCCGTTGCGGCCGACCAGGCCGACACGGTCGCCGCGGGCGATGCGGAAGGAGGCGGACTCGATGAGGACGCGGGCTCCGGCGCGCAGCTCGATGCCTGAGGCAGTGATCACGGGAAGGGCTCCTGGGCGTGGCGGACGGCTGTCTGAGTGCCGCGCCAGCGCGTCGTGGGTGGTGGATGGCGGGCGACGTGCGGGCGGAGGGTCGCGGTCGGCGACGGCCGTCTAATGCGCGTGGAGTACTGCCATGCGTCCAGTCTACCGGGGGCACCGCGGTGTCCCGGCAAACGGTTTCCGGCCCCCGGGGCCGGACGGCACCCCTGCGCGGCGCGAGGCCGCGGCGGACAATGAGGGCCATGCAGTTCGACGACGACGCACCGCTCGACCCCTCCGAGGTCGAGGACCGGCGAGGTGGCGGCTCGTCCGGCGGCGGGCGGGGCCGGATGGTGGGCGGCGGCATCGCGGGGCTGATCGTGGTCGTCGTGGGGCTGATCTTCGGCATCAGCCCGGACCAGCTGGGGCTCTCCGACGACCCGCCGGCCCGCACACCGGGAGCCACCTCGGGGCCGGACCTGGCCGCGGGCTGCCGGACGGGGGCGGACGCCAACACCCGGCAGGACTGCCGCATGGTCGCCGTGATCAACAATGTGCAGGACTACTGGACGGCGGAGTTCCGGCGCCGGGGCGCGGTGTACCGGCCCGCGCCGACGGTCTTCTTCGACCAGCCGGTCCGCACGGGCTGCGGTGTCGCCGACCCGTCGTCGGGCCCGTTCTACTGCCCGGAGGACCGCAAGGTCTACCTGGACCTGGACTTCTTCGCCACGCTCAGCCGCCGCTTCGGGGCCGAGGGCGGCCCCTTCGCCGAGAGCTACGTCGTCGCCCACGAGTACGGGCACCACGTGCAGGACCTGGCGGGCACGCTCGCTTCGGCGCAGGACCGCCGCACGGGCGCGAACAGCAGCTCGGTGCGGGTGGAGCTCCAGGCGGACTGCTACGCGGGGGTGTGGGCGCACCACGCCACGACCACGCGCGACGCGACCACCGGCAGCGCGCTGATCACGGGGCTGACCGACACCGACATCCGGCAGGGCCTGGACGCGGCCGCGGCGGTCGGGGACGACGCGATCCAGTCCCGGGTGCAGGGCCGGGTCGACCCGGACTCGTGGACGCACGGCTCCTCGGCGCAGCGGCAGCAGTGGTTCGGCGCGGGGCTGCGCTCGGGGGACCTGAAGGACTGCGACACCTTCCGCTGAACCGGCCCGCCGCGTGGCGGGCCCGGGGGCGGCGCCCGCGCGAGGGCCGTTGTCGTACCCCCCTGCCACACTGAGATCCACGTCACACCGGTGGGACATGTTCCGGAAGGGGAAGGTGATCGTCATGGCTGGCGACGGAGCCGCGCCCGCGATCTGCCCGACGCTGCGCTACAAGGACGCGAGGGCTGCCCTCGCCTTCCTCCAGGACGCCTTCGGCTTCACGCAGGTGGCGGTGCACGAGGGCGGGGACGGCACCGTGCAGCACGCCGAACTCGCCTACGGCAACGGCCTGGTGATGCTGGGGAGCACGCAGTCGGGCAGCGCGTTCAGCCGGGTCGCCGGGCACCTCGGCCCGGTGTCGGTGTACGTGGTGGTCGCCGACGCCGACGCCCATCACGCGCGGGCGGTCGCCGCGGGCGCGCAGATCGTGCTGCCGCTCACCGACCAGGACTACGGGTCGCGCGACTACACCGCCCGCGACCCCGAGGGCAATCTCTGGTCCTTCGGCACCTACGCGCCGCGGATACCGGCCCGGGGATGACCGGACCGGCGCCCGCGCCCGGGTCTCACTCCCCGCCGGTGTGCACCTGGAAGGCGGCCCGGCGCATCGCCTTGGCGAGCGCGGGGTCCGGGTGGGCGGCGGCGAGGGCGACGAGCACCTGGACGGTGCGCGGGTGCCCGGCGACGCGGAGTTCGTCGAGCAGGCGGGACACCGAGCCCTGGAGGGCGGCGTCGAGGTGGCCCACCAGCAGATGGCTCTCGCCGTGGTCGGCGACGGCCGCCGCGGTGTCCACCCACAGCCAGGTGGCCTCCTCGCGGGTGAGCAGGGCCGCGACGTCCTCGGGGTCGGCGCCCTCGTGCTCGGCGAGCCACATGAGGGCGTAGGGGCGCAGCCCCGGCTCGTCCACGACGTGCCGCACGGCGGGCTCGGCCGGGCCGCCGACGACGCGCAGCGCCTCGAAGGCGAGCCCGCGCAGCAGGGCGTCGTCGCCGCGCGCGACGTCCAGGAACTCGGCGACCGCCTGGGCGACCGGGCGGGGGGCGAGCCACGCCTTGTACTCGTCACGGGCCGCGCCCGGGGGCATGCCGATGCACGCCTTGAGCATCTCCTCCGCGGAGTGCTCGAAGTGCCCGGCCGGGCCCTGGGCGGCGACGCAGATCTGCTCCAGCTTGACCCACACCGCCCAGCTGCCGAGCGGGGTGATGGTCACCTCGCCGGGGCGGGCCGGGTCGCGGGGCTCCAGGGCGCCGACGCGGGCCAGCGCGTCGAGCATCCAGTCCAGGAGCGGGGGCAGGTCGTCACGGCCGCCGCCCGCCGGGGGCTCGTGGCGCTCCGCGCGCAGTTCGTCGACGCGCTGGCGCAGCAGGTCGAGCAGGACCGCCACGGCGACCGGCCCGGAGGAGAGATGCAGGAGCGAGAGCAACTGGGGAGCGGCCTCGACGACTTCGGCGACCAGCGCGGGGTCCGCGCCGGCGCACGCCGGATCGAGTGCCGCGGGGTGCGCCAGCGACCAGGCGTCGAAGAGCGCGACCCAGCCGCGCAGCACGGCGGTGTCGTCGCGGTCCCAGGCGCGCAGCCGCCAACCGGGGCGGGCGGCACCGCCCTTGTGGAGTTCGATGAGACCCGCGAGCCGGGCCCGGTCCCAGGCCGCGCGGACCTGATGGGTCGTCAGGTCCAGTGTGGCGACGGCCCGCAGGACATCGGCGTCCCGCAGTATCCCGGCCGTGCCGGGGGCGGCACCGACGGCGGGGTCGGCCCAGTGGGCCAGACGGACCGCGTCGGCGAGTTCGGCACGCGCCCTCCTCGCCAGCTCCGGCAGTGCCGGGATGCCCTCCGGCGGCCGCGGCGGCCGGTTTCTGCGCGTCGCGGCGACACGGTGCGCGGCGGCCAGGGGCCTGCGCGGAACGAGACGCAGCGGAGTGTCTCGCGGGATACGGGACGTCACGGGAGCAGTCTTGCGGGTGAGCGCCCGGAAACCCAAACGAGCGTCCCCCTCCACCACCCGGGGGCGTGCGAATTGCTGGGGTATATCTGCATTTATTCAGTCTCGCAGACGAGAAAAAGAGGAGGCTAGAGGAGGGGTGTGAGGAAGCGGCGGACGGCTTCCTCGTAGGGTTGCGGGTTTGCGTTCCACATCGCCGCGTGCGAGGCGTCGCCGACCGGGTGCAACATGACCAGATCCGGCCGGAGACGCGCCAGTTCGCGGGACGGGCCCCAGGGCGCGAGGGTGTCGCCGGGGCCGTGGAAGATGAGCGTCGGCACGCTCAGCCGGCCGGGCGCGGCGGCCTCGGCGATACGTTCCGCGTGCAGTCCCGTACGGCCCTCGGCGGCGCGCACGCCCAGCGGCAGCAGGACGCGCGGCGTGCCCCGGGCGGCCGCGGCGGCGCGCACCGTGCGCTGCCAGTCCAGCACCGGGGAGTCCAGCACCATCCCGGCCACCAGGGCCCGCAGCGGGGAGTCGCAGGCCGCCCGGAGCGCCATCGTGGCGCCGGCGGACCAGCCGTAGAGCACCAGGCGGCGCGCGCCGTGCCGGACCGCGTACCGCATGGCTGCGTCCAGGTCGCGCCATTCGGAGTCGCCGAGGTGCCCGATGCCGTCGGGGGAGCGCGGCGCCCCCCGGTCGTTGCGGTAGGCCAGGACCAGCGAGGGCAGCCGCAGCGCGTGCAGCGTGGGCAGCACGACCATGGCGTGCTCGCGGGTGGTGCCGAGACCGTGCACCAGGACGACCCAGGTGTCGCGGGCGCCGTCGACGAACCACGCGGGCAGCGGGCCGAGTTCACCGGGGATCTCGACGTCGCGGTAGGCCAGGTCGAGCGCCGAGGCGGGATCGCCGTCGTACACCTGCGGGGTGAGCCGGACCCGCTGCCCCGCGGTCAGGGCGCCCTGCCCGACGCGCAGCAGGCGCCGGGTCACCGAGCCGGGGGCGGTGGACAGCACGTCGCCGACGGCGGCGTGCACGTCGCGGCCGGTGATCCCGTGGATGCCGGGCCGGGTGGCGCCGAGGGTCCTGGTGAGGGTGACCTCGCGGTCGGTCGCCGAGTGCACGGTCAGCGACTCCGGGTCGGGGCCGTCGGTGCGCGGCTTCAGGGCAAGCTCCGACACATGCCGTCCGGCCGCCACCGCGGCCGCACCGGCACCGAACGCTGTCGTGGCGGCCAGGGCCGCGGCGGTCGTGAGGCGCATCCGTTCCAGTGTCGGGGCGGGCGCGCGGGGCGGCCAGTGCTGGGCGCCGTCCGGGGAGCTACTCCGGGCCGTCCCCGGTACCGGACGGCTCGTCGTCGGCGCCGGGCTGCCCGTACTGGCGCAGCTTCTCGGCGACCCGGGCGAGTTCCCTCTTCGACAGCAGGGAGGGCGAGAAGCCGGCGACGGAGCGGGCGGCGAGCCAGACCTGGCACATCCACTCCAGTTGCGCGGTGCGGTCGTAGGCCTGTTCCAGGTCGTCGCCGTAGACGATGGTGCCGTGGTTGCGCAGCAGGCAGCCGGTGCGGTCGCGCAGCGCGCGCAGCACGTGGGCGGCCAGTTCCTCGCTGCCGTAGGTGGCGTAGTCGGCGACGCGGATGCGCCCGCCGAGCGCGGCGGCCATGTAGTGGATGGCGGGCAGTTCGTACAGCAGGGTGGAGACGGCGGTGGCGTGCACGGCATGGGTGTGGACGACGGCGCCGGCGTCGGTGTTCCGGTAGATCGCCAGATGCATGGAGAGTTCGCTGGTCGGCCGCAGCGTGCCGAGCACCTGCCGGCCGGCGAGGTCGACGCCGACGGTGTCGTCGGGGCCGAGCCGGTGGTACGGCACCCCGCTGGGGGTGACGAGGACGAGGTCGGGGGCCACCCGGACCGACACATTGCCGGACGTACCGACCACCAGCCCGTCGGCGACCGAGCGCAGTGCCGTGTCCACGAGCTCCGACCAGGCCTTGCCCACCGCGTCCTGCACCGACATCCGTGCCACCTCCGGGCGCTGATCCTGACAGGTTGGGCGTTGCCGCACGTTCCCGGGGCACAGTAGCGTCCCGGCACACCTCGGTCCGATCACCCTTACGAATTGCAGGGGCACCATGACCACCGTCAACGGCGGCATCTCCTTCTGGTACGCGAAGTCCGGCCTCCCCGTGCCGCGCGAGCCGCTGCCGGGCGACACGACCGCCGACGTGTGCGTCGTCGGCGGCGGCTACACCGGCCTGTGGACCGCGTACTACCTGAAGAAAGCCGTGCCCTTCCTGCGGATCGTCGTCCTGGAGCAGCGCTTCTGCGGCTACGGCGCCTCCGGCCGCAACGGCGGCTGGCTCTACAACGGCATCGCCGGCCGCGACCGCTACGCCGCCCTGCACGGACGGGACTCCGCGATCGCGCTGCAGCGGGCGATGAACGAGACCGTGGACGAGGTGATCCGGGTCGCGGCGGAGGAGGGCATCGACGCCGACATCCACAAGGGCGGCGTCCTGGAGGTCGCCCACTCCCCCGCCCAACTCGCCCGCCTGCACGCCTTCCACGAGGCGGAGGTGGCCTTCGGGGAGAAGGACCGGCTGCTGCTGGGCGCCGCCGAGTCCGCCCGGCGGGTGCGGGTCGCGGGCACGGCGGGCGGCACATGGACGCCGCACGGCGCCCGCGTCCATCCGGCGAAGCTGGTGCAGGGCCTGGCGCGGGCGGTGGAGGCGCTCGGCGTGGTGATCCACGAGTCGACGCCGGTGACGGAGATCAGGCCCAAGCACGCGCTGACACCGTACGGGAGCGTGCGCGCCCCCTATGTGCTGCGC
Source organism: Streptomyces sp. NPDC088732 (assembly GCF_044751205.1). Classification (NCBI taxonomy): domain Bacteria; kingdom Bacillati; phylum Actinomycetota; class Actinomycetes; order Kitasatosporales; family Streptomycetaceae; genus Streptomyces; species Streptomyces sp. NPDC088732. The sequence goes on along the minus strand of NZ_JBIVLI010000006.1, from coordinate 348,991 downwards.
TGCACGGAGGGTTTCACGGCGGCGATCAAGGGCCACAAGCGGTCCTGGCTGCCGATGAACTCCTCGATGGTCGTGACCGAGCCGCTGCCCGCCGAGGTGTGGGACACCATCGGCTGGGAGGGCCGCGAGACGCTGGGCGACATGGCGCACGCCTACATGTACGCGCAGCGCACGGCGGACGACCGGATCGCCCTCGGCGGACGGGGCGTGCCGTACCGCTTCGGCTCGCGCACCGACAACGACGGGCGCACCCGGCCGGAGACGGTCGAGGCGCTGCGCGAGATCCTGGTGCGCTTCTTCCCGGCCGCGGGTCGCGCCGCGATCGACCACGCGTGGTCGGGCGTGCTGGGCGTGCCGCGCGACTGGTGCGCGACGGTGGAACTGGACCGTTCGACGGGGCTCGGCTGGGCGGGCGGCTACGTCGGCAGCGGCGTGGCCACGGCGAACCTGGCGGCGCGCACCCTGCGGGACCTGGTGCAGCTCGACTCCGGGCAGGGGCACGGCACCGAGCTGACGGGCCTGCCGTGGGTGCACCACCGTGTCCGCCGCTGGGAACCCGAACCGCTGCGCTGGATCGGCGTGCACGGCCTGTACGCGGCGTACCGCGCCGCCGACCGCCGCGAGCAGTCCGGCCGCAGCGCCGGGACGGACGCACTGGCCCGGGCGGCCGACCGGATCTCCGGGCGCCACTAACGGCCCGCCCCCCGAAGAGCAGCACCCCCAGGATTCCCATCGTTAACTTTCCGTTCACCCAGACTCCGTACGGTCGCCACCGCCACTGACGGATCAAACGAATGTCTGGGTACATGGAACACATCACGCTCCTGATCGGAATCGTGATTATCACCGCACTCGTGTTCGACTTCACGAACGGTTTCCACGACACCGCCAACGCGATGGCCACCACCATCTCCACTGGCGCACTGGGCCCCCGGACAGCGGTGGCGATGTCCGCGGTGCTGAACCTGGTCGGGGCGTTCCTGTCGGTGGAGGTCGCCAGGACGATCTCCGGCGGGATCCTCGACGAGACCGCGGGGATCCGGCCCGAGGTCATCTTCGCCGGGCTGGTCGGCGCGATCGTCTGGAATCTGCTGACCTGGCTGGCGGGGCTCCCCTCCAGTTCGTCGCACGCCCTGTTCGGCGGTCTGATCGGCGCCTCGGTCGCCTCCGCCGGGTTCGGGGCTGTCAACGGCGACGCGGTCGTGATGAAGGTGCTCGTCCCGGCCGTCTGCGCGCCGGTCGTCGCCGGGGTCGCCGCGCTGCTGGCGACCCGCCTGACCTACCGCATCAGCCGCGGCAGCGACCCGGCCGCGACCGCCAGGGGCTACCGGGCGGGCCAGATCGCCTCGGCGGGCCTGGTCTCCCTCGCGCACGGCACGAACGACGCCCAGAAGACCATGGGCGTCATCACGCTCGCCCTCGTCACCGGCAACGTCGTCGCCCCCGACTCCGACCCGCCGCTGTGGGTCATCGGCTCGGCGGGCCTGGCCATCGCTCTCGGCACGTTCATCGGCGGCTGGCGGATCATCCGCACCATGGGCAAGGGCATCACCGACATCCAGCCGCCGCAGGGCTTCGCCGCCCAGACCGGCGCCGCGGCGGTCATCCTGGCCTCCTCGCACCTCGGCTTCTCCCTGTCCACCACCCAGGTCTGCTCCGGTTCCGTCCTGGGCGCCGGGGTGGGCCGCAAGGGCGGTGTCGTCCGCTGGAGCACCGCGGGCCGCATGGCCGCCGCCTGGGTGCTGACCCTGCCGGCCGCCGGCCTGGTCGCGGCGGGCGCCGCGCTCGTGGCCGACCAGGGCGACGCGGGCGTCACCGCCGTCGCCGTGCTGGCGCTCGCCGTGTGCGCCGCGATCCGGGTGGCCGCCCGCCGCAGGCCGGTCGACCACACCAACGTCAACGCCGACGCCGGCACCGCGGAGCCGGGCATCGTCACCGCGGCCGTCGCCGCCGTGGCGCCGCCGCCCGCGGGTCCCGCGGCCGGCACCGGCCACACCAAGGCCACCGTCTGACGGCGGGCCCGCAGCCCCCACCCGTCCCGGAAGGACACAGCAGCATGCACATCGACTGGGCTGCCCTCGGCTCCGTCTTCGGCGTCAGCCTCGCCGTCACCGTCGGCCTCGTCGGCGTCTTCACCCTCGGCATCGTCGGCCTGTCCCGGCCGGCCGGAGTCCGGGGCGGTCAGGGCGCCCTGGCGCGCGCGGGCGCGTACGCGTGCTTCGCGCTGTGCGCGGCGGCCGTGGCGTACGGGATCTTCCTGATCGTCGCCTGATACGCCGCCACGCGGTGTGAACTCGGCCTCAGCTCCCGGCCTTTCCGGCCGTGAGCTGGGGTTTCCGCGTTTCCGGGCCGCTACGGGGTGAGTTGACGGGCCGGATCGGCGCGTGGTGGTATCGGAACAGCCACACGGCGGCAGGAGAGGAAGTCCGGTGCGAATCCGGCGCGGTCCCGCCACTGTCACCGGGGAGCGCGCCTCCACCAGCGGCCACGGCCCGTACCACGGGCTGGAAGGCCGGGGGTGCCGCCGATCCGGGAGCCAGGAGACTCTCACCGCCGGTCACGTCGAGCCAGGGCGCGGACCCTGAGTGAGGACACCAGCGATGGACGGCTGCCGCCGTACACCCGACGCCGGCTCTGCCGCGCCGTCGGTCTTCGCCGCCGGGGCGGCTCTCGGCTGGCTTGCCGACCTCGCCCTCGCCGACCCGCGCCGCGGGCATCCCGTCGCGGCCTTCGGGCGCGTGGCGGGCGCACTGGAACGCGCGTTGTGGCAGGACCACCGCGGACGGGGCGCGCTCTACACCGTGTTGTGCGCCGGGGGCGCCGCCGCGGCCGCCGCGGGGACCGCACGCGCCGTACGCCGCTCCCCCGCCGCGTCCGTGGCCCTGACCGCCGCCGCGACCTGGGCGGTGCTCGGCGGTACGTCGCTGGGGCGTGAGGCACGGACGATCGGCGCCGCCCTCGCCGCCGGGGACACCGCCGCGGCGCGGGCCCGGCTGCCCCACCTGTGCGGGCGGGACCCGCAGGCGCTGGACGAGCGGCAGATGGCCCGGGCCGTCGTCGAGTCGGTCGCGGAGAACACCTCGGACGCCGTCGTGGGCGCCCTGGTGTGGGGCGCGTTGGGCGGCGTGCCGGGGCTCGTGGGCTTCCGCGCGGTCAACACCCTCGACGCCATGGTCGGCCACAGGTCGCCGCGGTTCCGCCGGTTCGGCTGGGCGTCGGCCCGCCTCGACGACGTCGCCGGCTTCCCCGGTGCCCGGCTGACCGCCGCGCTCGCCGTCCTGGCGGGCCCCGACCGGCGCGGCGCGTGGCGGGTCTGGCAGGCGGACGGCGGACGGCACCCCAGCCCGAACGCCGGACCCGTGGAGGCCTCGTTCGCGGGGGCGTTGGGCGTACGGCTCGGGGGGACGCTGGCGTACGGGGGCCGGGTCGAGCACCGGCCCGTGCTCGGCGCCGGCAACCGGGCGGTGGAGGTGGCGGACATCGAGCGGGCGGTGCGGTTGTCGCGGCGGGTGGGCGCGCTGGCCCTGCTGGCCACGGCCGGCGGCCGGCTGGCCTGGCACCGGTTCGCCCGCGGGGGACGGAGGGGGAACGCATGAACGGCGGCGCGCTGCTGGTCGCGGGCACCACCTCGGACGCGGGCAAGAGCGTCGTGACGGCCGGCATCTGCCGCTGGCTGGCCCGCCGGGGCGTGTCCGTGGCCCCGTTCAAGGCGCAGAACATGTCGCTGAACTCGTACGTGACGCGCGAGGGCGCCGAGATCGGCCGCGCGCAGGCCATGCAGGCGCAGGCCGCGCGGGTGGAGCCGTCCGCGCTGATGAACCCCGTGCTGCTCAAACCGGGCGGCGACCGCACGAGCCAGGTCGTGCTGATGGGCCGCCCGGTGGGCGAGATGAGCGCGCGCGGCTACCACAACGGCAGCCGCGCCGAACTGCTGGAGACCGTCACCGGCTGCCTGGAGGAGTTGCGCTCCCGCCACGACGCCGTCATCTGCGAGGGCGCGGGCAGCCCCGCCGAGATCAACCTGCGGCACGGCGACATCGTCAACATGGGCCTGGCCAGGGCGGCACGGCTGCCGGTGGTCGTCGTCGGCGACATCGACCGCGGCGGGGTCCTCGCGTCCTTCTTCGGCACGACCGCGCTGCTGAGCCCCGAGGACCAGGAGCTGGTCTGCGGCTACCTCGTCAACAAGTTCCGCGGCGACGTCTCGCTGCTGGAACCCGGGCTGGAGATGCTGCGCGGGCTGACCGGACGCCGCTTCTACGGTGTTCTGCCGTACCGGCACGGCCTGGGGATCGACGAGGAGGACGGACTGCGGGTGTCGCTGCGCGGCACCGTGCGGGAGTCGGACTCGGCGCCGCCGCACGGCGAGGACGTGCTGCGGGTCGCCGTCGCCGCGGTCCCCCTGATGTCCAACTTCACCGACGTCGACGCCCTGGCGGCCGAACCCGGCGTCGTCGTGCGCTTCGTCGACCGGCCCGAGGAACTCGCGGACGCCGACCTGGTCGTCCTGCCCGGCACCCGGGGAACGGTCAAGGCGCTGGAGTGGCTGCGCCGGCGCGGGCTGGCCGACGCGGTCGTGCGGCGCGCGGCGGAGGGCCGCCCGGTCCTCGGGATCTGCGGCGGCTTCCAGATGCTGGCCGAGACGATCGACGACCCCGTCGAGTCGCGGGCCGGTCTCGTGCCGGGGCTCGGCCTGCTGCCGGTACGGGTGCGCTTCGCGCCCGGCAAGACCCTGGCCCGGCCGTCCGGCACGGCCTGGGGGGAGGCCGTCGAGGGGTACGAGATCCACCACGGCGTCGCCGACGTCCGCGGCGGCGACGAACCGTTCCTCGACGGCTGCCGCACCGGCGCCGTCTGGGGCACCCACTGGCACGGCTCCCTGGAGAGCGACGGCTTCCGCCGCGCCTTCCTGCGCCGTGTCGCCGAGGCCGCGGGCCGCCGCTTCGTCCCGGCGCCGGACACGGCGTTCGCGGCGCTGCGCGAGGAGCAGCTCGACCGGCTCGGCGACCTGATCGAGGAGCACGCGGACACCGACGCCCTGCTCCGCCTCATCGACTCCGGGCCCCCGCCCGGTCTCCCCTTCGTCCCCCCGGGTGCGCCGTGACGTCCGTACCCGCTCCGTACCCGGTCCGTGCCAACGAGGAGGCAGCCGCGTGAGCACCCCCTACCCCTTCACCGCGATCGTCGGGATGGAGGACCTGCGGCTGGCGCTGCTGCTGAACGCGGTGAGCCCGGCCGTGGGCGGCGTGCTGGTGCGCGGCGAGAAGGGCACCGCGAAGTCCACGGCCGTGCGGGCGCTGGCGGCGCTCATGCCGCGGGTGGACGTGGTCGCGGGCTGCCGCTTCAGCTGCGATCCGGCGGCGCCGGACCCCGCGTGCCCCGACGGACCGCACCCGCCGGGGGCGGAGCCTGCGTCGCGGCCGGCGCGGATGGTGGAGCTGCCGGTGGGCGCGTCCGAGGACCGCCTGGTCGGGGCGCTGGACATCGAACGGGCCCTGGCCGAGGGCGTGAAGGCCTTCGAGCCGGGTCTGCTGGCCGACGCGCACCGCGGGGTGCTGTACGTGGACGAGGTGAACCTCCTCCACGACCACCTGGTCGACCTGCTGCTGGACGCCGCCGCGATGGGCGCGTCCTACGTCGAGCGGGAGGGCGTCTCGGTGCGCCACGCCGCGCGGTTCCTGCTCGTGGGCACGATGAACCCCGAGGAGGGCGAACTGCGACCGCAGTTGCTGGACCGCTTCGGGCTGACCGTGGAGGTCCGGGCGTCGCGGGAGACCGACGAGCGGGTGGAGGTCGTGCGGCGCAGGCTGGCGTACGACGAGGACCCGGCGGCGTTCGCCGCCAAGTGGGAGGCCGAGGAGGGCGCGCTGCGGGCGCGGATCGCCGCGGCACGGGAACTGCTGCCCTCGGTCCGCCTCGGGGACGGCTCGCTGCGCCAGATAGCCGCGACGTGCGCCGCCTTCGAAGTGGACGGCATGCGCGCGGACATCGTCATGGCCCGCACCGCGACCGCGCTGGCCGCCTGGGCGGGCCGCACCGAGGTGACCGACGCGGACGTGCGCCAGGCCGCCCTGCTCGCGCTCCCGCACCGCAGGCGCCGCAACCCCTTCGACGCGCCGGGCATGGACGAGGACAAGCTCGACGAGACGCTGGAGCAGCACCGCGGCGGGGACGACGACCCCAAACCCGACCCGGAGCCCGATCCGGACGGCGACGGTGGCGGCAACGACGACAACGGCGGCCCCGGCGGGGGCGGCCGGCCGCCGCGGGACGACAACGGCGGCCCGTCGCAGGCCCCTTCGGACACCGCTCCCGACAGCGCCGCCGGTTCCCCGCCCGGCGCCGGTGCGCCCGGCGAGCAGGCCGCGGTGCCCTCGGCGGAGCCGTTCGCGGCCCGCGCGCTCACCGTGCCGGGCCTCGGCGAGGGCGCCGCGGGGCGCCGGTCCCGGGCCCGCAGCGTGCACGGCAGGACCACCGGCGCCCGGCAGCCGCGGGGCACGCTGACCAAGCTGCACCTGGCCGCGACCGTGCAGGCCGCCGCCCCGCACCAGCGGGCCCGCGGCCGCGGCGGACCGGGGCTGGTGATCCGCCGGGACGACCTGCGCGAGGCGGTGCGCGAGGGCCGCGAGGGCAATCTCGTGCTGTTCGTGGTGGACGCGTCCGGCTCGATGGCGGCCCGGCGGCGCATGGGCGCGGTGAAGGGCGCGGTGCTCTCGCTGCTGCTGGACGCGTACCAGCGGCGCGACAAGGTCGGGCTGATCACCTTCCGCGGCACGGGGGCCGAACTGGCCCTGCCGCCCACCTCGTCGGTGGACGCGGGCGCGGCGCGCCTGGAGAAGCTGCCCACCGGCGGCCGCACCCCGCTGGCGGCCGGGCTCCTCAAGGCGCACGAGGTGCTGCGCGTGGAACGGCTGCGGGACGCCGCGCGCCGCCCGCTGCTGGTCGTCGTCACCGACGGCCGGGCCACCGGCGGCCCCGAGCCGCTGCCCCTGGCCGCGCGGGCCGCCCGCCTGCTGGCCGCCGGCGGCGTCGCGTCGGTCGTCGTCGACTGCGAGACCGGGCCGGTGCGGCTGGGCCTGGCGGGTGAACTGGCGCGTGAACTGCACGGCACCGCCGTGACGTTGGACGAGCTGCGCGCGGACAGCGTCGCGGCACTGGTGCGGGACGTACGGAGGGCCGCGTAATGCCACAGGGACAGCCGAGCGTCGTGCCGGAGGACGGGCTGACCACGCGCCAGCGCCGCAACCGGCCGCTGGTGATGGTGCACACCGGCACCGGCAAGGGGAAGTCCACGGCGGCCTTCGGGCTCGCGCTGCGGGCGTGGAACCAGGGCTGGCCGGTGGGAGTGTTCCAGTTCGTCAAGTCGGCGAAGTGGAAGGTCGGCGAGGAGCGGGCGCTGCGTGTGCTCGGCGCCTCCGGCGAGGGCGGCACCGTCGCCTGGCACAAGATGGGCGAGGGCTGGAGCTGGTTGCAGCGGGACGCCGACGACGTCACCGCGAGCGAGGAGGCCGCCCGCGAGGGCTGGGAGCAGATCAAGCGCGACCTGGCCGCCGAGACCTACCGGCTCTACGTGCTGGACGAGTTCGCGTACCCCCTGCACTGGGGGTGGATCGACACCGAGGAGGTGGTGTCGGTGCTGCGCGACCGTCCCGGCACCCAGCACGTCGTGATCACCGGCCGCAACGCTCCGCGGCCGCTGCTGGACTTCGCGGACCTGGTCACCGAGATGGGCAAGGTCAAGCACCCGATGGACGCCGGCCAGAAGGGCCAGAAGGGCATCGAGTGGTAGCCAGGCTCGTCGTCGCCGCCCCCGCGTCGGGCAGCGGCAAGACCACCGTCGCCACCGGGCTGATGGCCGCCTTCGCGGAGGCCGGGCTCGCCGTCTCCCCGCACAAGGTGGGCCCGGACTACATCGACCCCGGCTACCACGCGCTGGCCACCGGCCGCCCGGGCCGCAACCTCGACGCGTACATGTGCGGCCCGGAGCGGATCGCGCCGCTGTTCCTGCACGGCGCGCGCGGGGCCGATCTCGCGGTCGTGGAGGGCGTGATGGGGCTCTTCGACGGGGCCTCGGGGATGGGCGAGCTGGCCTCCACCGCGCATGTGGCGAAACTGCTGCGGGCACCGGTGGTGCTGGTGGTGGACGCCTCCTCGCAGTCCCGGTCGGTGGCCGCGCTGGTGCACGGCTTCGCGTCCTGGGACCCGGAGGTCCGGGTCGCGGGCGTCATCCTCAACAAGGTCGGCTCCGACCGCCACGAGGAACTGCTGCGCGACGCGCTGGACGGCGCGGGCGTGCCCGTGCTGGGCGCGCTGCGCCGGGACGCCGCGGTCGGCACGCCCTCGCGGCACCTGGGACTGGTGCCGGTCGCCGAACGGCGCGCGGACGCCGTCGAGGCGGTGCGCACCCTGGCGGCCCGGGTGCGCGCGGGCTGCGACCTGGACGCGCTGCTGGCGCTGGCCCGCAGCGCGCCGCCGCTCGCCGGCGAGCCCTGGGACCCCGAAGCGGCGGCCGGACCCGCGGCACCGGGTCCGCGGCCCACGGTCGCCGTCGCCGGCGGGGCCGCCTTCACCTTCTCCTACGCCGAGCACGTCGAACTGCTCACCGCCGCCGGGGCGGAGGTCGTCACCTTCGACCCGCTGCGCGACGAGCGGCTGCCGGACGGCGCGGCGGGGCTGGTCATAGGCGGCGGCTTCCCGGAGATGCACGCGCCGGAGCTGTCCGCCAACGCGCCGCTGCGCGCGGCCGTCGCGGCCTTCCCCGGCCCGCTGACCGCGGAGTGCGCGGGGTTGCTGTACCTGGCGCGGGAACTCGACGGACGTCCCATGTGCGGGGTCCTGGACGCTACGGCCCGGATGTCGCAGCGGCTGACGCTGGGCTACCGCGAGGCGGTTGCGGTGGCGGACAACGTGCTGGCGGCGGCAGGGACGCGGGTGCGGGGGCACGAGTTCCACCGCACGGTCGTCGAACCCGGCGCGGGCGCCGTTCCGGCCTGGGGGTTCACCCGGCCCGAACGGAAGGTCGAGGGCTTCGTGCGGGGCGGCGTCCACGCGTCGTACCTCCATGTGCACTGGGCCGCCGAGCCGTCCCTGGCACGGCGGTTCGTCGCGGCCTGCGCCGGCGGGGGCGGCGCGCCCGCGTGACCCTGGTCGTGGGCGTCGGCGCCGCCCGGGGTGTCCCGGCGGCCGAACTGCTGGCGCTCGTCACGCGGGTGCTGGCCGCGGCGGGCGCCGGGGGTGCGCGCCCGGCCGCTCTGGCCACGCTCGACACCCGGGCGCACGAGCCGGGGATCGTGGCGGCCGCCGGGGCGCTGGGCGTGCCCCTGCTGGTGTACGACGCCGATACGCTGGCCGCCGTGGATGTGCCGACGCCCTCCGGAGCCGCACTGGCCGCCGTGGGCACACCGTCCGTGGCCGAGGCGGCGGCACTCGCCGCGGCGCCCGGCGGCGAACTGCTCGTCCCGAAGACGAAGTCCGTGCCCGGCGGCGGGGGCACGGCCCGGGCGACGGCCGCGGTGGCGCGCCGCCGTCACCCCGCGGCAGACACCAGCGAGGAGACAGCACCTTGAGCATCCCGCCCGAGGACGTACTGGAGCAGCGCGTCGAGCAGGCGCTGGGCGGCGGGCGCCGGGCTCCGCAGGACCGGGACGGCACCTGGGTGCTGCTCGTCGCCGCCGGGTCCCCGGAGCCGGTGGAGAACGCCGAGGCCGTACGGGCGGCCCGCCTGCTGTGGGAGGGACGCGGCTACGCGGGCGTGGAGACCGCCTTCGTGTCCGAGGCGGTTCCCGACGTGCCGGCCGGACTGGACCGGTGCCGGCGGCTGGGGGCGCGGCGGGTCGTCGTGCTGCCCGCCGTCCCGGTCGACGGGGACGCGGCCCGGCGCGCGCGCCAGCAGGCGGACGGCTGGGCGGAGGCGCACCCCGGGCTCGACGTGCGCTGGGCGGGCGCGCACCCCGCGGAGTCCGCGGCCGAACCCGACGACGGCCACGACCTGCGCCACCACGGCGACGCCGAGGTGCGCGACGACGGCGGCACGCTCACCGACCTGGCCGTCAACGTGCGTACCGGCACGCCGCCCGCCTGGCTGCGCGAACACCTGACCGCCGCACTGGGCGGCCTGGCCGCCTACCCCGACGGGCGGGCCGCGCGCCGGGCCGTGGCGGCGCGGCACGGCAGGCCGCCGGAGGAGGTGCTGCTCACCGCGGGCGCGGCGGAGGCGTTCGTCCTGCTGGCCCGGTCGCTCGGGGCACGCCATCCTGCCGTCGTGCACCCGCAGTTCACCGAGCCGGAGGCGGCGCTGAGGGACGCCGGGCACAGCGTCCACCGGGTGCTGCTGACCGAGGGGAACGGGTTCCGGCTGGACGCGGACGCCGTGCCGGCGCGGGCGGACCTCGTGGTGCTCGGCAATCCCACGAACCCCACCTCGGTCCTGCACCCCGCCGAGGAGATCGCGCGCCTGGCGCGTCCCGGCCGCACCCTGGTGGTGGACGAGGCGTTCATGGACGCGGTGCCCGGCGAGTACGAGTCACTGGCCGGCCGCCGCGACGTGCCGGGGCTGCTGGTGCTGCGCAGCCTCACCAAGACGTGGGGGCTGGCGGGACTGCGGGTGGGCTACGTCCTGGGCGACCGGGAGCGTGTCGCGGCCCTGGAGCGGGCCCAGCCGCTGTGGCCGGTGTCCTCGCCCGGCCTGGCGGCGATCGAGGCGTGCTGCGCGCCCGCCGCGCTCTCCGAGGCGGAGCGGGCCGCGCGGGCGGTCGCCGTCGACCGGGGCCATCTGCTCGCCCGGCTGGCCGAGTTCGAGGGCCTCGAGGTGGCGGGCCCGGCGCTGGGCCCCTTCGTTCTCGTGCGGCTGCCGGGGGCGGCCGCGGTGCGCGAGCGCCTGCGGGACCTGGGCTTCGCCGTGCGCCGCGCGGACACCTTCCCCGGCCTGAGCCGGGACTGGCTCCGGCTCGCGGTGCGCGACCGCGAGACCACCGACCGCCTCACGGTGGCACTTGCGAAGGCGGTCGCGCTCAATTCCTGACGCCGAGCACCTGCGGTGCCGCTGCCCGGACCGCCGCGGGACCCGGGCTTCGCCGCGCGCCACGCGGAAAGGGAATCGCACTCACGCCGAGCACCAGGAGCGCGCGTGCGCGAACTGCGCTTCGCCACGCGCCACCCTCCCCGGCCCGGACCGGGACCGGCCCCGCCTGACAGTGCGCGACCGCGAGACCACCGACCGCCTCACGGTGGCACTCGCGATGGCGGTCGCGCTCAGTTCCTGACGCCGAGCGCCTGGAGGTCGACGCCGCCCAGCGCCGGGTGGACGTAGGCGTTGGTCAGGCGTGCGGAGCGGTAGTTGAGCCGCCGGTCGTAGAGGAAGGGCAGCAGGGTGCCGCGGTCCTGGGCGGTGGAGTCGACGGTCCGCCACAGGTTGTCGGCGGCGTTGCGGTCGGTCGTGCCGTCGGCCTCGTCCATCAGGCTGTTGAGCTCGCGGTCGTCGAGCGCCGCGTAGTTGCTGGGGCTGCCGGGCAGCAGCAAGGGCCGCAGGAAGCCGGCCGGGGACGGCCAGTCGGACTGCCAGGTGATCAGCGCGATGCCCCAGCCCTTGGCCTTGAGCTGCTTCTGGTCGGCGAGCACGGGGTAGTAGTCGGCGGGGTCGGGGGTCTCGACCGTGGCCTTGACGCCGATCTTGGCGAGCTGGTCGCGCAGCGACTCGGCGGCCTTGCGGGCGCGCGGATCGCTGCCGGAGGCGGCGATGACGGTGCTGAACCCCTTGGCGCGACCGCACTCGCCCAGGAAGCGCTTTGCCTGCTCGGGGTAGCTGCCGCCGGCCGCGGTGCCGTAGGTGTCCAGGTGCCGGTCGTAGCCGCCGACGGTGGGCGGCAGCATGCCGCCCGCGATGTCGCCGGAGTCCTCGCCGCCGAGGGCGGCGCGCAGGGCGCGCCGGTCGGTGGCGTACTGCACGGCCCAGCGGCAGCGGTAGTCGTCGAAGGGCGGGACGGCGGTCTGCAGCGAGAAGTAGCGCACGGCGCCGGTCGTGACGAGGTCGGCGCGGGACTTCAGGGTGTTGTCGGCCAGGATCTTCGTGCGGGCGGCCTCCTGCACCCCGGTCTGGGCGGCGTCGAGGTCGGCGGTGCCGTCGAGCAGGGCGGCGTCCACGGCCGCGGCGTCGGGGACGATCGTCAGCTCGACGGTGTCGGGCAGCGCGGTGCGTATGGAGTCGGTCGACGCGTCCCACCGGTCGTTGCGGACGAGTTCGAGCCCCTTGGCGGCGTCGTAGGAGGCGATCCGGTAGGGGCCGCTGGCGACGGGCCGCTTCTCGTAGTCCGCCTTGGTGTCCTTCGCCCTGGGCACGGGCGACGACATGGGCAGGGCGAGCACGTACGGGAAGTCGGCGAAGGGCGCGTCGAGGTGGAAGACGATGGTGCGGTCGTCGGGGGTGTCGACGCTCTTCAGGCCGAGCCGGTCCGGGTCGGTGTCCTTGTACGGGCCCGGGTAGTCCTGGCCCTGGTCGAGCAGGTCGCGCAGGTGCGTGGGGCCGCTGGTGTACAGGTCGGTCGCGAAGGTGCGCTCGATGCCGTACTTGACGTCCTCGGAGGTGATGGGCGTGCCGTCCTCGAAGGCGATGCCCTCCTTGAGGGTGTACGTGTACGTGCGGCCGCCGTCCGAGATCCGCCCGGTGGAGGTGGCGAGGTCCGGGGCGAGGCCGGTGCCCGCGGCGCCGGGCTGCGGGGCGAAGTCCACGAGCTTGCGCAGGTAGAGCCGGCCCAGGTTCCACACCAGCGGCGAGTAGGTGCGGGCCGGGTCGAGGGAGTCCGGGGCGTAGGCGGAGACCAGCCGCAGGGTGCCGCCCCTGGCCGACGAGGGGCTGACGGCGCCGGTGAGCGCCCCGTTGTAGCCGCTGGCGGACTTCCGGGCGGCGATCAGGTCCTGGGCGACGGGTGGGTCGGGGTCCTTCTTCTTGTCGTCGCCGAACGGGTTCACGACGACGGCCACGGTGATCAGCACGGCGAGGACGGCGGCGCCGGCCGCGGCGACGACGCCGAAGCGGCGGCGCCGCACCCGCGGAGCGGACAGGGGCGTCGTCGACCCGGAGTCCCAGGCGGGGCGCGGCGCGGGGGCGGCGGCCCAGGGGCCGTACGACGGGGGGTTGTAGGCGGGGTGCTGCGGCACGGGGGCCGGCCGCGGCGGCGGAGGCAGCGCGAGCGGTGCGGTCGGCGGGGTGCGGGAGGCGAGCCAGCCGCTCAGCCGGTCCTTCATCTGGCGGGCGCTCTGCGGGCGCAGCGCCGGGTTCTTGGACAGCGCGGACAGCACGATCGCGTCCAGGGCGGGCGGCACCGCCGGGTTGCGCGCGGAGGGCGGCAGCGGTGTCCGGTGGACGTGGGCGTACATCACGCCGAGCGGGGTGGCGCCCCCGAACGGCACGGCGCCGGTGAGGAGTTCGGTGAGCATGCAGCCGACCGCGTACAGGTCGCTGCGGGCGTCGACGGCGTCGCCCGCGCACTGCTCGGGGGCCATGTAGCCGGGGGTGCCGATCGCGGAGCCGGTGCCGGTGAGGCCGGTGAGGGAGTGCACGACGCGCGCGATGCCGAAGTCGGCGACCTTGACCGCTCCCCCGGTGGTGATCAGCACGTTGGAGGGCTTCACGTCCCGGTGCACCAGGCCGCGGTCGTGGGCGTGCGCGAGGGCGTCGAGGATGTCGCAGGTGATGCGGACGGCCCGCTCGATCTCCATCGGGGCCTGGGCGCGGGCGAGTTCGGACAGGGTCCGGCCCTCGATGTGCTCCATGACGAGGAAGGGGACGACCGCGTCCTCCGTGGTGATCTCGTCCTGGTCGTGGACGGTCACGATGCCGGGGTGGTTGAGGCCGGCGGCGGCCCTCGCCTCGCGGGCGAAGCGGCGGCGGGCCTCGGGGTCGCGCGCCAGTTCCGGCAGCAGCGTCTTGAGGGCGACGGTGCGGCCCAGGCGTGTGTCGTACGCGAGATGGACCCGGGCCATCCCTCCGGACCCGAGCAGCGCCCGGATCTCGTACCGTCCCCCGAACATGAGACCCCCCGGCCCCGTCCGCGGCGGGCGCGCGGACACTCCTCATCAGGGTAGTGGCAACACCCTTTGTGGGACGCCGGACGTACACCCCTGTGGACAACGGCCGCGGAGGGCGGCTGCGGGCACTCGGCACAAGCCGCCCGTCGCCGCCCTCCGCGGACCTCTCCCCCCTCGACCCCCGAACCGCCCCCGGGGTCACCCGGACCCGTCAGTCCCGGGTGTTCTGGGCCGCCGTCCTGCGGCGGGTCATGCGGATGACGGCGAATCCGGCGACGAAGAGCAGCACCGAACCACCCGCGAGCCAGGGCGTCGTGCTGCTGCTGCCGGTCTCGGCGAGGTCCCCGGCCGCGGCCTGGGCGGACGGGGCGGCGCCGGGCGACACGGCCGCGTTCACCGGCTCGGCGGTCGCGCTCGGCTGCGCCGACGTGCCGGGCTTGCCGGACGCGTCACTGGTCTGCGGCGTGGGCGTCGCGCTTGCGTCGCCGTCGCCGTCGTCGCCGCCATCGTCACCGGGCTTGCCGCCGCCGTGACCGCCGCCGTGGTGACCGCCGTCGTGCTCCCCGTCGTGGCCGCCGCCGCCCCGGCCCGGCGTCTCGCAGGTGGCCTGCACCAGCGTGACCGTGCCCTTGACGTCGGCGACGTTCAGCTTGAGCGGGTTGATGGAGACGGTGAGTTCCAGGGCGGTGGCCGCGGCCGTGCGCGAGGTGACGGTCTTCTCGGCGAGGTCGAGCCGGACCTCGCCGACGCCGCCCACCTTCACGTCGGTGGGACCGACCGCGGAGACCCGGACGCGCTTGCCGAGCACGGTGACCCAGCCCGGCATCTCGACATCGGCGACGGGACGTTCGCCGGTCTCGCAGGTGGCACGGGAGGTGATGGCGTCGGCCTTGACGAGCCCGATGAGCGGCAGTCCGGGGACATGGACGCGCGCGTTGACGAGATTGGCGTACCCCTCCGCCTTGCGGCGGTCGACGGTGGCCCGGGCGGTGGCGACATCGGCCCGCAGGACGCTGAACGGGCGTCCGTGGTCGACGCCGTCGAGGGTCGCGGTGAGCGCGGTCTTGTCGGCGCTCGCGGGCGCCTGGACCTCGTTGAGCGTGAGGTTCAGCGGTACGTCGACGGTCTTGTTGAGCAGGGACACGTCCAGGCCGGTCCGCAGGACGACGGCACCGGCCTTGCCGGGTCCGCCGTGCGACCCCCCGGTGGCCGCGGCCGGGGACGCCGGCCCGAGCGCTATGGCGCCCGCCGCCAGCGCGACGGCGGCCCCCAGCGAGGCAGCCGAGCGGCGTGCGGGCATGCTGAAGGGAGAGCTGTACAAGGTGGAAAACCCCCAACTGGTCATGGAGTCGCCACGGCGCCGCTGAAGGGGACAGCGCGCTCGCCGGGCGACCTCGACCCCGTAATGATTTACGTACAGAGAGTGAACCGGCGCCGTCCTGACGTCGGTTCACTCCAAAGGGTGGTTTTCGTCCTCGTATTCGAACCTTCAGGCACGTACGTTCCCGTGTGTCACACCTGCGCCCTCGCGTATTCGAGCAGCTTCGCGAAGTCCAACGCCCCGGGGTCGCCGTGGGTGTTGTGGCAGAGCAGCCCCGCCGCCACATACGTGCGGGTCGACGTCGACAGGGAGGCGATCGGCTGCTCGCCCACCGGTTCCGCGCCCAGTACCTCCGCCTCGCCGGTCGCCCCGGCCACGGCGGCGCCCTCCCAGCCGGACGGCACGACCGGCCCGGCACGGACGATCCGGTGCTTGCCCGGGGTGAGTTCGCGGCTCGCCGCCCAGGTGTCGCCGTGCGGCTGCCGGACCAGCCAGGGATGGTCGGCGGTCGCGACCACCGCGCCGGCGGAGGTGGTGATCCGCCAGCACTCCTTCCTGGCGGGGACGTTGCGGGTGACCACCCCGCGCCGCAGCAGCCTGGGCTCGCCCTCCTCGTCGAAGGAGGCGACCTGGTCCCCCACGCGCAGGTCCGCCGCGCGCGTCAGGCCCCCGTCGGCGCGCAGCACCGGGGTGTCGGGGTGCACGCAGTTCTCCGGCACGTGCTGGTGCCCGCAGATCCCGTTGAAGGCGTTCCACTGGCGTGCCGTCATCCGCTGGCCGCCGGCGCTGCCGTAGGACCTGGGGTAGGGCAGCCACATCTTCGGACCGCTCAGGGGCACGTCGTGCTCGGTGTTCATCCAGGCGAGGAAGCGCGCGAGGTCACGCAGCGCCCACTGCGGCGCCTTGGGCCAGTACACATGGGCGGGCGTGCTGCCCCAGTCGTCGTGGGTCTCGGGGTCGCAGGTGCCGACGAGCTCCACCTGGCACACGTTGAGGGTGTTGGTCTCCACGCCGCCGGGCCGGTTGACCAGGGCGCGGGAGGAGATGTCGATGTCGAAGTGCTGGTACCAGACCAGCTTCTGGTTGGCGAAGTCCGGCTGGGCGGTCAGGTTGGGGGCGCTGGAGCCCTCGTCGTAGGAGGGCACCGACCTGCCCTCGGTGGTGTGCAGCACAACGGCGTTGACCTCCATCAGGTCCCCGCCGTAGTCGTCCTGGTACCAGTACCTGCGCGATGCCCCCGGATATTTCTGCGGTCCCTGCCTGGTCATGGTGCTCCCCGTCCCGTCGTGCGGATTCGGCCGGTTGAACCGATCGCAGCACGCCGCGGGGGGCCGGGCACGCCGATCCGGGCAGAATCACCCAAAACGGGGTGGAGTGTGGTAAACCCCCGACCGGGATCAGCCGACCACGCGCCCGCGCAGCACCACACGCCGGGGCGCGGCAAGGACGCGCACGTCCGCGCGGGGGTCCGTGTCGTAGACGACGAGGTCGGCGGAGGCGCCCTCGGTGAGGCCGTCGCGGCCGAGCCACTCGCGGGCGGACCAGGTCGCGGCCGAGAGGGCGTCGATCACGGGGATCCCCGCGGCGACCAGTTCGGCGACCTCGCCGCCGACGAGGCCGTGCGCGAGCGAGCCGCCGGCGTCGGTGCCGGCGAAGATCCGGATGCCGGCGTCATGGGCGGCCCGGACGGTGTCGTACCGACGGGCGTGCAGGCGCCGCATGTGGTCCGCCCAGCGCGGGAACTTGGCCTGCCCGCCGTCCGCGAGCTGCGGGAACGTCGCGATGTTCACCAGGGTGGGGACGATGGCCACCCCGTGCTCGGCGAAGAGCGGGACGGTCTCCTCGGTCAGGCCGGTGGCGTGCTCGACGCAGTCGATGCCCGCCTCGACCAGGTCGCGCAGCGAGTCCTCGGCGAAGCAGTGGGCGGTGACGCGGGCCCCCTCCTCGTGCGCGGCCGCGATGGCGGCCTCGACGGCGCCGCGCGGCCAGCAGGCGGACAGGTCGCCGGTCTCGCGGTCGATCCAGTCGCCGACGAGCTTCACCCAGCCGTCGCCGCGCCGCGCCTCCTGGCGGACGAGGGCGACCAGGTCCTCGGGCTCGACCTCCCAGGCGAAGTTGCGGATGTAGCGCCGGGTGCGCGCGATGTGCCGGCCCGCGCGGATGATCCGCGGCAGGTCGTCGCGGTCGTCGATCCAGCGGGTGTCGGAGGGCGAACCCGCGTCGCGGATCAGCAGCGTGCCGGCGTCGCGGTCGGTGAGGGCCTGCTTCTCCGAGGTGTGCGGCTCCACGGGGCCGTGCTGGTCCAGGCCGACGTGGCAGTGCGCGTCGACCAGGCCGGGCAGCGCCCAGCCCTCCACGGTGGTGACGTCGCGGATCCCGGCGGGGCGCTCGTAGGTCACCCGGCCGCCGATCACCCACAGTTCGTCCCGGACGTCCGTGGGCCCGGTCAGGATCCGGCCCTTGATGCGGAGCGCCGGCGGCGCCTGGTGATCAGCCATGCCAGCACTCTACGAGGCCGCGAGTACGCTCGGGGCCGTACACCCCTCCACCAGGACCGACCAGCACCCAGCAGCACCGACAAAGGAAGCAGCGCCGCCGTGTCCCACCCCTTCCTCGACCTGCCCCCGCTGACCGCCGGGCGCTTCGCCTCCATCGAGCGCCGGGTCGCGGCGCTGCTGCGGACCGGGAACGACGTGGTGATCACGCAGGGCGAGGCGCTGCTGCCGCTGGAGGGCTGCATCCGCTCCGGCGCCCGCCCCGGCTCGACCGCGCTCAACGTGGTGACCGGGCCGTACGGGCAGACCTTCGGCAACTGGCTGCGCGACGCGGGCGCCGAGGTGGTCGACCTGGAGGTGCCCTTCCACGCCGCGGCCGGCGCCGAGGATGTCGCGCGGGCGCTGGCCGAGCACCCGGAGATCGATTTCGTCTCCCTGGTGCACGCGGAGGCGGCGACCGGCAACACCAACCCCGTCGCGGAGATCGGCGAGGCCGTCCGGGCGCACGGCGCGCTGTTCATGGTGGACGCGGTGGCCTCGGTGGCCGCCGAACCGCTGGAGGTCGACGCGTGGGGTGTGGACCTGTGCGTGATCGGCGCGCAGAAGGCGATGGGCGGTCCCGCCGGCGTGTCCGCGGTCTCGGTCGGCGAGCGGGCGTGGCGGCGTTTCGCGGAGAACCCGGCGGCGCCCCGGCGCTCGTACCTGTCGCTCCTGGACTGGAAGGAGCGCTGGATCGACACCGGCCGCAGGGCGCTGCCGCACGCGCCCGCGCAGCTGGAGATGCTCGCGCTGGAGGCCTGCCTGGAGCGCATCGAGGAAACCGGGCTCGGCACGGTCCTCGCCCGTCACCGGGCCGCCGCCGCGGCGACCCGGGCCGGTGCCGCCGCGCTCGGCGCCGCACTGGAGCCCTATGTGCACCGGGACGCCGACGCCGCGCCGGTCGCCACGACGCTGCGCACCCTGGACGGCGTGGCCGCGGACGAAGTGGTGGCCCGCGCGCTCACCGCCGACCCGGCGCTGCCCCTGGTGGCGGGGGGCGGCGCGCTCGCCAAGGAGATGGTCCGCGTCAACCACTACGGCCCCGACGCCTCCCTCGACACCGTCCTGCGCACCCTGCGCGCCCTCGGCACGGTCCTCGGCGCGACGGACCCGGCCGCCGCCCTCACCGCGGCCGAGGCGGCCTGGTCGGCCTGAGCGCCGCCGTCCCGGCGGGTTCCCCGTCCCGGGGAGGGTTCCCGCCCTCCCGCCCGTGTGCCCTGTGAAGTCACGCACCCCGACGCGCGTTGTGGGGGGCCGGGTGCGGGCCCTCCGGGGCTGCCATTCTGGACAGCACATTTAGGTGCCTCAGGTACCCGGTCTGAGCGCTCCGCATCACGCACCCAAATATGCTCCAGTGTCCAGAACGCCACCCTCCCCCAGCTACCGCTGGGAGGTGCCCCCAACTCCCCCGCCCCCTCAGGTCTCGTCCCGCGCCTGATCCCCGGTGGGGGGTGAGGGGTGAGGTGCCCTGGGCGGGCATCGGCGCTTCGCCGACGGGCGGCGTGAGCACGGTGCCGCTCACCACCCCCTCCGAGGATCAGGCGCATGACGAAACTGAGGGGGCGGGGTCGGAGGGGTGGATGTGCTGGACGTTCGGCATATTTGTGTGCGGGATCCGGGGTGAACAAATCGGGTGCTGGAAATGCACGTAAATATCCAGTCCAGGACGTGCAGCCCCGGAGGCCCCGCACCCGGCCCACCCTCACACGCGCGTCGGGGCGCCCTGACTTCACAGGGCACACGGGCGGGCGGGGAAAAAACCCGGAACAGCAAGCGCAGCGTCAGGGCTCGCGGCGGCCGTTGAACCGCCGCGGCACCCCCGACCCGTTCGCGTCCCGCAACTCCACCGGCAGCAGCCCCTCCGGCGCATCCTGGTAGACGACCGGCCGCAGCCACCGCTCGATCGCCGTGCCGCCCACCGACGTGGACGTCGACGTCGTGGCGGGGTACGGGCCGCCGTGGTGCATGGCGGGCGCCACCGCGACGCCGGTGGGCCAGCCGTTGACCACGATGCGTCCCGCCAGGGGGGTCAGCCTGCGCAGCAGTTCCGCACCGTCGCCGGACGCCTCGGCCTCGCTCAGGTGCGCCGTGGCCGTGAGGTTCCCGGGGAGCCGGCCGAGCACGCCCTCGACCTCCTCCGCGTTCGCGTAGCGCGCGATGACCGTGACGGGCCCGAAGTGCTCCTCCAGGAGCGCGTCGTGGGCGCCGCCGCCCTCCGCCAGCCGGGCGGCCGGGACGGAGACGAAGCCGGCCCGCACCAGGCGCTCGCCGCCATCGCCGGGCTCCACGGGGGCCTCCACGTCGGGCAGTGCGGTCAACTCGCCGACGCCCGCGATGAAGTTGTCCCGCATGCGCGCGTCGAGCAGCGTGCCGGGGGCGACGTCGCCGACGGCCGCCGCCAGCGACTTGAGCAGCCGGTCGCCCGCCTCGCCCTGCGGGGCGAGGACGAGGCCGGGCTTGACGCAGAACTGGCCGACGCCGAGTGTCATCGCCCCGGCGAGGCCCGTGCCGATCTGCTCGGCGCGCTCCTCGGCCGCGGCCTCCGTGACGACGACGGGGTTGAGGCTGCCCAGTTCGCCGTGGAACGGGATCGGCACGGGCCGGGCGGCGGCCGCGTCGAAGAGGGCGCGTCCGCCGCGTACGGAGCCGGTGAAGCCGGCGGCGGAGACCAGGGGGTGGGTGACGAGGTCGATGCCGGCCTGAAAGCCGTGGACCACGGAGACGACGGCGGCGGGCAGGCCCACGGCGACGGCGGCGCGGCGCAGGGCGTCCGCGCACAGTTCGCTGGTGGCCGGGTGGTCGGGGTGGGCCTTGACGACGACGGGGCAGCCGGCGGCGAGGGCGCTGGCGGTGTCGCCGCCGGGCACGGAGAACGCGAGCGGGAAGTTGCTGGCGGCGTAGACGGCGACGACGCCCAGCGGGATCTTCCAGCGCCGCAGGTCGGGGCGGGGCGGGGTGAGCGCGGGGTCGGCGTGGTCGATGATGACGTCGAGGTAGGCGCCCTCGTCGACGATGTCGGCGAAGGCACGCAACTGGTAGGCGGTGCGGCCGAGTTCGCCGGTGAGCCGGGCCGGCCCGAGGGCGGTCTCGGCGTCCGCGGCCTCCAGGATGCGGGGGCCGGCCTCCTCCAGGAAGTCGGCTGCGGTGCGCAGCAGGCGCGCCCTGACCACGCGGTCGGCCAGTGCCGGGGCCGCGGCGGCCGCGGCGCGCACCACGGCGTCGACCTCCTCGGCCGTGGCCTCGACGGCGACCTGTTCCCGCTGCTTCCCCGTCCGGGGATCGACGCTCCACACTGGTACGGCCACCGCGGGTACCTCCAGGCCTTCCGTTCGATATACTGAACAGCATCCGCAACTGTGAATCTGTTCGGGAGCCTACTTGCGCGGGTCCCGGCCGAACAAGAGGGGTCCGGTCCAGATGGCTGCAGGTGAGGGCGGCGCGCAGGTCAAGTCCGCGGTGCGGACGGTGGAGCTGCTGGAGTTCTTCGCCGGCAAGCCCGGTATGCACAGCCTCGCCGCCGTGCAGGAGGCCGTCGGCTACCCCAAGTCCAGTCTGTACATGCTGCTGCGCACGCTCGTGGAGCTCGGCTGGATCGAGACCGACGCCACCGGGACGCGCTACGGCATCGGGGTGCGCGCCCTGCTGGTCGGCACCTCGTACATCGACGGCGACGAGGTCGTCGCCGCGGCACGCCCGACCCTGGACCGGCTCTCGGACGACACCAGCGAGACCATCCACCTGGCGCGGCTGGACGGAACGAGCGTGGTGTACCTGGCGACCCGCCAGTCCTCGCACTATCTCCGGCCGTTCACGCGTGTCGGACGGCGGCTGCCGGCCCACTCGACGTCGCTCGGCAAGGCGCTGCTGGCCACGTACACCGACGAGCAGGTCCGCAAACTGCTGCCGGAGACGCTGGAGCCGCTGACCGAGCACACCCACACCGACCGCGAGAAGCTGATCGCCGAGCTGCGCCAGATCCGCGAGCAGGGCTACGCGGTGGACCGCGAGGAGAACACCCTCGGCCTGCGCTGCTTCGGCGTCGCGGTCCCCTACCGGACGCCCTCCCGGGATGCCATCAGCTGCTCGGTGCCGGTGGCCCGGCTGACCCCGGCGCACGAGCAGCTGATCAAGGACGCGCTCTTCGACGCGCGCGACCGTCTCACGCTGGCCACGCGCCGCCTGTGACGCACCCGGGCCGCACGCCGGCCGACGGCCCCGGCGACGGATCCCGTGCGGCAGGGACGGTCCCCAACATCCCCTAGGATCAGGGGAGTTGGGGCGCCGCAACGTTGCCCGTCCCAGGACTTGGAGGACCGGTGCGTCGCCCCCGCTCCCTTTCCGGCTGGACCATGGCCGTCTTCGGTCTGCTCGCCGCCGCGCTCGGCATCGTCGGGATCGTCTCGCCTGCCGTCCAGCTGTCCCTGCTCGGCTTCCACCGGCCGGACGCCCGCACGAGCGGTGACTACACCCTGGTCTTCCTCACGGCCTCCTCCATGGCCGCGCTCAACATGGGCGTCTACTACGTGCTGGCCGCGCTCGCCGACTGGCGTGCCTTCTTCCGCTGGACCGTGCCCTTCCGCCTGCTGACCTTCGCGGTCTTCACCACGGCCGTGGTCATCGGCCGGGCACCGTCCGGGTTCCTCGGCGTGGGGGTGTGGGAGGGACTCGGCGCCCTCGTGACGGGCGCCGCGCTCTGGTACGAGGGCCGGCGGGAGCCGGCCCGGCCCGCACCGGCGGTCTGACCGCTCACTCAGCGAGACGGCGGGCCAGGGCCGCCGCCTCCCTACGGCCGGGCCGTCCGTCGACGACCGCGGTGCGGACCAGCCGCGTCACGGCGCCCCCCGGCGGGACCGGCAGCCGTTCCGCCCAGGCCAGCGCGGAACCGACGCCCGGGTAGTCCGCGACACGGACGAACCAGGGGTCGCGCCGGGTCTCCTCGGTCGCACCGGCGAAGACCAGCGTCCACCGTCCGCCGGTCAGGGCCAGCCAGTCGGCGGTGCGCCCGTGCACCGCCTCCTCGCCCTCGGCGTCCGCCGTGAACACCGCCGCCCGGCCGGGACCGCGGGGCGCCCGCCAGAAGAAGCCGCCGTACCCGGCGCCGGGGCGGCCGCTGGTGGCGGGGCTGCCGAGGGACACCGGGCGCGGTCCCGGGTTGGTCAGGGTGAAGGCGAGGTCGAGCGCCCAGCAGTCCTCGCCGAGGGCGCGGACCGCCACCGTGCGCCGCTCACGGAGCAGTTCGGTGCCGTCGGCGCGCCAGGACAGCTCCTCGGTGAAGCCGTACGGGCCGTCCTCCGGGCCGCGCACGGGTTCCTGCACCCCGTGGTCGTCGCGCTCGACGTACCCGCGCCCGCGGACGAAGGTGGGGCCGCCCCAGAAGTTGCGTCCCGCCACGTCCGGCACGGCGACGCCCGCCCCGAGGTGGTGCGGGTGGTCGGCCGGCAGGAAGCCGGTGACGGGCACCCCGCCGAGGGTGGTCAGCGGATGCAGGTAGGGCCGCGGGGACAGCCGGCCGGGCAGCACCGGGCGGTGCACGTACCGGCCGACGTCGCGGCCCCCGGCCCGCAGGGGCGTGGACGTCCTCGGCGCGCCCTCCCCGGAGCGGGGCGGGCGGCCCGGCGGGGCGGCGGGGACCATGGCCGTGCTCCTTCGAACGGGTGCGGGCGGGGCCGGTCAGCCCGCGTACGGCTCCGGCACGTCTCCCGGCCGGGCCAGGAAGCGGAAGTCGCAGCCGGTGTCGGCCTGGGTGATCTGATCCTGGTACAGCGCGCCGTAGCCGCGGCCGAAGCGCGGCGGGGGCGCCTGCCAGCCCGCCCTGCGGCGTTCCAGTTCGGCGTCGTCGACCTCCAGGCGAAGCAGGCGCGCCCCGACGTCGAGGGTGACCGGGTCCCCGGTGCGGACGAGGGCGAGCGGGCCGCCGATGTGCGACTCGGGTGCGACGTGCAGCACGCACGCGCCGTAACTCGTCCCGCTCATCCGGGCGTCGGAGATCCGGACCATGTCCCGCACGCCCTTCTCCAGCAGCCGGCGGGGGATCGGCAGCATCCCGTACTCCGGCATGCCGGGACCGCCCAGCGGACCGGAGCCGCGCAGCACCAGGACGCTGTCCTCGGTGATGCCGAGGCCGGGGTCGTCGATGGTGCGCTGCAGGGCGCGGTAGTCCTCGAAGACGACGGCCGGGCCGGTGTGCTTCAGCAGGCGCGGCTCGGCGGCGATGTGCTTGATGACCGCGCCGTCCGGGCACAGGTTGCCCCGCAGGACGGCGACGCCGCCCTCGGAGGCCAGCGGGTCGTCCAGCGGGCGGATCACGTCCTCGTGGTGGACGAGGGCGCCCGCGAGCTGTTCGCGCAAGGTGGTGTGCGCGACGGTCGGCCGGTCGAGGTGGAGCAGCCCGGCGTCCCGCAGCCGGGTCAGGAATCCGGGCAGGCCGCCCGCGAAGTGGAAGTCCTCCATCAGGTACCGGCCGCCGGGCCTGACGTTCGCCAGCACCGGGACCGTGCGCGCGACGCGGTCGAAGTCGTCCAGGGTGAGCCGGACCCCGCTGCGCCCGGCCATCGCGATCAGGTGGATCACGGCGTTGGTGGAGCCGCCGAGGGCCAGCACGGTGGCCACCGCGTCCTCGTACGCCTCGCAGGTCAGGACCGCCGGCAGCCGCAGGTCCTGGCGCACCAGGTCGACGATCCGCATGCCGGAGGCCGCCGCCATCCGGTCGTGCGCGGAGTCCACGGCGGGGATCGACGAGGCCCCGGGCATCGTCACGCCCAGCGCCTCCGCGGCGGCGGTGAGCGTGGAGGCGGTGCCCATGGTCATGCAGTGGCCCGGCGAGCGGGCGAGGCCGCTCTCCAGTTCGGCCATCTCGCAGTCGCCGATCAGCCCGGCCCGCTTGTCGTCCCAGTACTTCCACATGTCGGTGCCGGAGCCGAGCACCTCGCCCCGCCAGTGGCCGGGCAGCATCGGCCCGGCGGGGACGAAGACGGCCGGCAGGCCGGCGCTGGCGGCGCCCATGAGCAGCGCGGGCGTCGACTTGTCGCAGCCGCCCATCAGCACCGCGCCGTCCACGGGGTACGAGCGCAGCAGCTCCTCGGTCTCCATCGCGAGCAGGTTGCGGTAGAGCATGGGCGTCGGCTTCTGGTACGTCTCCGACAGCGTCGCCACGGGGAACTCCAGGGGGAAGCCGCCCGCCTGCCACACCCCGCGCTTGACCGCCTGGGCGCGGTCGCGGAGATGGACGTGGCAGGGGTTGATGTCGCTCCAGGTGTTGAGGACCGCGATCACCGGCTTGCCCAGGTGCTCCTGCGGGAGGTACCCGAGCTGGCGGGTGCGGGCCCGGTGGCTGAACGAGCGCAGTCCGTCCGTGCCGTACCAGCGGTGGCTGCGCAGTTCCTCCGGCTTCTTCACGGCTCAGACCCCCCAGCCGGCCAGCAGGGCCGCGACCCTCGCGCGCCGGGACGCCGTGAGGGGGTGACTCGGCGGGCGCACGTCGCGGCGGCACAGGCCCAGTCCCGCCAGCGCCTCCTTCACCACGGACACGTTGTTCGCGGAACCCTCCTCGGCGCGCAGTCCCTCGAACTCCCGGATCCGCTCCCACACCCGCATGGCCGCCGGGTGGTCGCCGGCGCGCAGCGCGCGCAGCATCTCCAGCGACAGCCGCGGCGCCACGTTGACCAGGCCCGAGGTGAAGCCGGTCGCGCCGACCGCCCAGTGGGCGGGCGCGTACAGCTCGGCGAGGCCCGCGACCCAGGTGAAGCGGTCCAGCCCCGCGTCCCGCGCCACCGCGGCGAAGCGGGCGGGGTCGGGTACCGCGTACTTCACCCCGACGACGTTCGGGCACAACTCCCCCAGCCGGGCGATGCGCTCGCCGTCCAGGGCCGGGTCGCGGACGTACGGCACGACGCCGGTCTCCGGGACGGCCTGCGCTATGGCGCGGTGGTACTCCACCCAGCCGTCCGGGGAGACGTACGGGTGCACCGGCTGGTGCACCATCACCATGTGCGCGCCGGCGTCCCGTGCGTGCCGCGCGGCGGCCACGGCGGTGGGCAGGTCGAGTCCCACGCCGGCGACGACCCGCGTGCCCGCGTCGGCCTCGGCCATCGTGAGTTCCACGACCAGGCGGCGCTCGCCCGGGTCGAGGGCGTAGAACTCCCCGGTGTTGCCGTTCGGCGTGACCGTCCGCACCCCGCTGTCGAACAGCCGCCGCAGCAGCGCCCGGTAGGTGTCGCGGGCCACGCCGCCGTCCGCGTCGAAGGGGGTCACCGGGATCGCGACGACCTCGGCGAGGGCGGCGGACTGCGCTGCGAACGACATGGTGTGGCCCTTCGGTCGGAGGAGCGGCCGGTCCGGCGCGGGGGGGGTGCGGTTCAGGCGGTGGCGCCGTCGGGGAAGGCGCGCGCGACGAAGCCCGCCATGTGGTCGTGCAGGAGGCGGGCGGCGCCCTCGGCGTCGCCCGCCCGGGCGCGGGCGAGGATGTCCCGGTGCTCGCGCGCCTCCCGCTCCCAGGAGGGGTTGCGCTGCCAGGCGGCCGCCGAGACCAGCGCCGCCTGGTCGCGGAGGTCGTCGAGGACCCGGGCCAGCAGCGGATTGCCGCAGGGCCCGTACAGCGCCCCGTGGAAGTCCCGGTTGGCCAGGGACCGTTCGCCCCGGTCGGCGGCGGCGTCCGCCCGCTCCAGTGCCTCGTGGGCGGCGTCGAGCGGGGCGCGGCGGGCCACGGTGCGGCGCAGCGCCTGCGGTTCCAGCAGGAGGCGCACGTCGTAGACCTGGTGCGCCGTCTCCGCGTCGACCGTGCGCACGGTCGCGCACTTGTACTGGCTCATCACCACCAGCCCGGTGCCCGCCAGCGTCTTGAGGGCCTCCCGGACAGGGGTCTTGGACACCCCGAACCCTTCGGCGAGTTCGGTCTCGACCAGGGCCTGCCCCGGTGTCAGCCGTCCGGTCAGGATGCCGTGCCTGATCGCCTCCAGCACCACCTGCGTGCGGGACGGGATGGGGGTCGGGGCCGCACCGGCCAGCAGGTCCATGGGACGGCTCTCCGTTCTCACCCGGGTCTCATGTACGAGGTCTCATATATGACATGCCCCTACGACGACGGTAGGACGGCGTCCGGGGCCCGTCAATGGGTCCGGCCGGCGCGGACGGTGACGGGCCGTTCGGGGGAACGGCCGGTGTGGTGGGGCGGAGCCCGGCGGTACGGCTTCTACGTTCGGCAGGCATGACGCACGTATCGCCGGACGCGGACCGCGCCGCCGCCCCCGCCCGGCGCGCCGCCCTGACGGCGCTGGCCGGCGGCGCGGGGGCCCTGCTGTCCGCCGGGTGCACGCCCCTGGGCGTCTCGTCCGCGGCGAGGTCCCCCGAAGGTGCCGGGCCGTCCGGCTCGCCTTCGGCGGGCGGCCCGACGCCCGGCGTGATGACCCTCGTCGAGGACCCGGACCTCAACTTCAACGCGCTGCTCGCGCTGGGCGCTTCGGGGCAGGGCGCGGCCGAGGTGGGCGAGGTGCTGACCGCCGTGCGGGCGATCAACGAGGCCGGTCCCTCCGCGCGGAGCTGGACCGCCGTGTTCGAAGCGCTCGGCGACCGGCTGACGAAGGCGCCCGAGGGGCCCGCGCCGGACCGGCGGACCACCCGCTCCCGCGCCCTGCGGGCCGCCCAGTACTACGGGCAGGCGCTGTTCTTCGTGCTCGGCTCCGACGACCCGGGCCGTGAGGAGCGGCTGTACCGGGCCGGGCGGGACGCCTGGGACACCTTCTGCTCGCTGTGCGACCCGGCTCCGGTGACCGCGCGGGTCCCGTACGGGAGGACGCCGATGCCCGTGTGGTTCTTCCGCCCGGACACCTCGGCGCGGCGGCGGCCCACCGTGATCCTGACCAACGGCAGCGACGGCCAGAACGTCGACATGTGGACCTACGGTGCGGCGGCCGCCCTGGAGCGCGGCTGGAACGCCCTGGTGTACGACGGCCCGGGGCAGGGCCAGTTGCTCTTCGTGGACCAGGTGGTGTTCACGCCGCGCTGGGAGACGGTCGTCGGCCCGCTCGTCGACTGGCTGACGGCCCGGGACGACGTGGACACCGGCCGGATCGCCCTCACCGGGCTCAGCATGGCGGGCGCTCTCGCGCCCCGGGCCGCCGCGTTCGAGCCGCGGATCGCCGCCCTGGCGGCCATGCCCGGTGTGCTGCGGCCCTGGCTGGGCTTCCCCGCGGAGATCCGCAGGATCCTCACCCCGGACCCGCGGGAGACCAACACCCTGTGGAACAAGGAGGTCGTCCCGGCGCTCTCCCCCGAGGACGCCGCGACGCTGCGGAAGCGCATGGAGCCCTTCTCCGTCCGGGCGATGCTCGACGCCCGCGCGGGGCGGATGTTCACCGACTTCTCCACTCCCGCGCGGCGCGTCCGGGCCCTGGACGTCAGCGGGGTGGTGGGCCGCATCACGGCGCCCACCCTGGTCCTCGACTACGACTTCGAGCAGTTCTACCCGGGGCAGCCGCGCGACCTGTACGACCGGCTCACCGCCCCCAAGGACTACGTGAAGCTGACGGCCGCCACCGGGGCGCAGCTGCACTGCTCCCCGATGGCGCCGCAGCAGCACTGCGAGGTCGTCCTCGACTGGCTGGCGGACACGCTGAGGACGCGCTGAGCAGGGCGGCGGTCCCGCAGAAGTTCAGGACGGGCCGCGCTCGAAGAACTCGAAGAAGGTGCCCTTCCGCAGCCTCTCGTACGCGGGCTCGGCTCTCGCCGTCCACGCGTCGATGTCGGCCGCCATGGAGGGGAAGCACTCCTTGAAGGGCCCCGCCAACGCGGCGATCTCCTCCCAGGAGTCCGCCAGGAACGTCTCGTTCTCCAGGCCGATCGCGACGGCCACCCGGAAGGGGTCGTCCGACCGCAGCCACCGCCTCCCCGCCTCGGCGATGCGCGCCACGTCCCCGGCGGCGACGATCCACGACATGGACAGGAGCTGCTCGGCGACGTATCCGGGCGTGACGCCGGGGGCCCGGTGCTCGACCAGGAAGTCCATGACGTCCTCGGCCTCCACGTCACACCACCGACGCGAGGGCGGTCCGGACCAGTGCCAGGTCGGCGGAGGAGGCGAGGCCGGCGTGGTACAGCCGCAGTTCCGTCGCCCCGGCGGCCGCGGCCCGGGCGGCGTCCGCGGCCAGGGTGTGCGGGCTGCCGCCCATGCCCGAGACCACGGGGAAGTTCGCGGCCAGGACGGTGCCGGGCCGGGCGTGCGGCACGCAGGCCGCGAGGAGTCCGGTGGCGGGGAGCACGAGACCGTCGGCGTGGGCCAGTACGTGCGCGGGGTCGACGCCCGCGTTCGCGCCGCAGCGGTGCGGGTGGGGGTCGGCGTGCAGCAGCACCTGGAAGCCGGGGGCCGCGGCCGCCCGGACCGCCGCTACGGCGGCCTGCTGGACGTCCCGGGCGACCGCGCCGCGCCAGGCCAGGGTGAGCGCCGCCAGGTCCGGGCCCAGCAGGTCCGCGACGTCGGCCCACTCGTCGGGGCCCGGCGTCCACTCCCCCGCCCAGACCGGTGCCATCGCGCCGCGCACGGCCGCCCGCAGCTCGGCGGTGTCGGCGCCGAGGCCCGCGTAACCGGCCTCGCACGCGGTGCAGAAGCACAGCGACATCAGGTACTGCGCGGCCCCGGGCAGCGGTATGCCGCCGGTCTTGTCGTGGGCGTGCAGATGCGCGAAGCCGTACCAGCCGCAGGACTCCAGTTCGGTGCCCTCCGTCCCCGTGCCGGGGCGGACGGCGGCCTCCGCGGCGAGCGCGACCACGTAGTCGCGTACGTCCGGCTGGGCGATGCACGGCGCCCAGGGGTAGCGGTCGCCGTACGCGTTGCGCACGCTCACCCGCGGATGCTCGTCCCCGAGACGGGAGTTGTGCGCCAGGACGACCCAGGAGTGCACGGCCAGCCCGGCGGCACGCAGCGCGGCGGCCGCCTCGGCGTAGGCGTCGGCGGCACCTGCCCAGTCCTGGGTGTACGGCCGCAGCGCCCGCCCGGCCCAGTGCACCGGGTCGGGCGGGTAGAGGACGGCGGCGTGCCGGGCGGTGACGACGCGCCGGGCGGGGTGGCGCGGGGTGAGGGCCCGCGTGGAGTGGTAGGCGGAGGCGAGGGTGACCTGCTGGACACCGAGGGCGGCCAGGCGCTCGGCGGCGTCCGGGTCACCGACGACGTCCCAGGGGTAGACGAACGTGGAGGCTCTCAACTCGGCTCCCTTGGCGCGAGGTTGGCTGGAGGTCCGGGGCGGCCGCGCGCGGGCGGTCAGTCCTCGCCCAGCAGGGCGAGTCCGCGGTCGATGAGCTCGGCCAGTTCCTTCACGTGCGCCGGGGCCGGCTCCGACAGCGGCGGCCGCACCTCGCCCACGTCCAGACCGCGCAGCCGTACGCCCGCCTTGACCAGGGAGACGGCGTAGCCGCGGCCCTGCTGCCGCAGTTCGACCAGGGGCCGGTAGAAGCCGTCGAGGAGCCGCTGCACGGTGGCGTCGTCGCCGGTGGTCAGGGCCCGGTGGAAGGCGAGGGCGATCTCGGGGGCGAAGCAGAAGACGGCGGAGGAGTAGAGCGTGACGCCGATGCCCCGGTAGGCGAGGCCGGTGAGTTCGGCGGTGGGCAGGCCGTTGAAGTAGCGGAAGTCGCGGTCCGGCACGGCGCTGCGGACGGCGCTGACGATGCGCTGCATCAGGTCGAGGTCGCCCACGCCGTCCTTGAGGCCGATGATCCGCGGGATGCGGGCGAGTTCGGTGACCGTGGCCGGGGTGAACACCGCGTTGTCGCGCTGGTAGACGATGACGTCCAGGGAGGTGCCGGCGGCCAGGGCGGCGTAGTGCCGCAGCAGTCCGGCCTGGTCGGCGACGACGAGGTAGGGGGGCATCGCGAGCAGCCCGTCGGCGCCCGCCTGCTCGGCGAGCCGGGCGAACCGCAGGGCCAGGGCGGTGCCGTAGCCGGCGCCCGCCACGACGGGCACCCGGCCCGCGCTCTCCTCGACGGCCGCGGCGACGCAGTCCCGGAACTCCTCCGGCGTCAGCGCGTGGAACTCCCCGGTGCCGCAGCAGGCGAACACCGCCCCCGCGCCCGCCTCGATCCCCGCGCGCACATGCGCGCGGAAGGCCTCCAGGTCCACGGCTCCGTCCGGCGCGAAGGGCGTCACGGGAAAGAACAGCAGTCCGTCGAGGCGCTCGGCGAGTGAGACGGCTTCGGTCATCGCGTTCTCCCTGCAGGCTGGCAGCGACTGTGCGCTCATCTGATCCACGTCCATATTCATGAACGCGTTTACGCTAAAGCAGCACATATAGAGGGGTCAAGGAAGAGAGCCGCTGGTGGTGGACTCTTGACGCTTCCACAGGGGCTCTCTAGCGTGTCCATGCTTATGAATGACGTCCATGGACGTGGACCACACGACCGAGGAGACCCGCGCATGCCCGCTCCCCGCACGATCCTGCTCACCGGCGCCGCGGGCGGCCTGGGCACCCTGATGCGTGAACTGCTCCCCGCCTACGGCTACGACCTGCGCCTTTTCGACGCCGCACCCGTCGAGGGCGCTCCCGGGGCCATCATCGCCGACCTCGCCGACCGGAAGGCCCTGCGCGAGGCGGTGCGCGGCGTCGACGCCATCGTCCACCTCGCGGCCATCTCCCTGGAGTCCTCCTTCGAGAAGATCCTCCGGGCCAACATCGAGGGGACCTACCACCTCTACGAGGCCGCCCGCGAGGAGGGCGTCCGGCGGATCGTCTTCGCCTCCAGCAACCACGCCGTCGGCTTCACCCCCCGCCCGGTCGGGGACGACCCCCTCATCCCGGTCGACACCCCGCGCCGCCCCGACACCTTCTACGGGCTGTCCAAGGGCTTCGGCGAGGACCTCGCCCAGCTCTACTGGGACCTGCACGGACTGGAGACGGTCTCCGTCCGCATCGGCTCCTGCTTCCGCGAACCGACCTCGGTGCGCATGCTCTCGGTCTGGATGAGCCCGGAGGACGGCGCCCGGCTCTTCCACGCCGCCCTCACCGCCGAGGGCGTCGGCCACACGGTCGTGTACGGCAGCTCCGCCAACACCCGCCTGTGGTGGGACCTGTCCGGCGCCCGCGCCCTGGGCTACGAGCCCCGCGACGACTCCGAGCCGTACGCGGCGCGGCTCATCGCCGAGCAGGGCGAGCTCGACCCCGCCAATCCCGACCACGCCCACCTGGGCGGCCACTTCACCACGCACCCGCCGATGTGGCCGCACTGACCCCACCGGCCGCGGGCATCCTGCCGCCCGGATGTGCTCACCCGTCGGTGGCCCGCTCGTGGAACGGCTCGTACAGCCCCACCTCGCCGCCGCCCGGCAGCCGGAACCCGGTCACCCGTCCCCAGCGCGCGTCGGTGACCGGCCCCGTGAATTCCACGCCCTTCGCCGCCAGGCCGGCCACGGTCGCCTCGACGTCGTCGCACATCAGGTAGAGCTGCTGCGCCCCCGGGCCGTCCGTGGGATGCACCGCGAGCTCGGCGGGCGGAAGCCTGAAGATCAGCCAGCCGCCTCCCGCGTCGACGTGCGGCCACTCCAGCACGTCCCTGAAGAAGTCCCGGTCCGCCTCCGCGTCACGGCTGTGGATGACGATGTGCCCACCATTGATCACGCGGCCAGGGTAGGCCCTCTCCGGGCCGCCCGGGGGAAGGCCGGGACCTGCGGGCGGTGGTGCCGTCCGGGACCCGCACCGGACCCGGGCCTTCACCGAAGGCCCGGCCCGATCGCGGCGGGACTAGCGGCCGCGCTCCGCGCCGCCGTTGACCTGGTGGATCTGCGCGGTGACGTGGCCCGCGCCCGGGGAGGCCAGCCAGTGCGCCAGGGAGGCGACGTCCTGCGGGACGCCGACCCGGGCGTTCAGCGTCTGGCCGACCAGGACCGCACGCCGCTCGTCCGTCATCCGGCCGCCGAAGAACCCGGTGTCGTCGATGAAGCCGGGGGCGATGACGTTGACCGTGACACCTCGCCCGCCCAGCTCCGCCGCCAGGTCGTAGGCGTACGGGTGCAGGGCCGCCTTGGCCGCGCCGTAGGAGCCCGAACCGCCGCCCCGGATCGCCGCGATGGAGCTGAGCAGCAGCACCCGGCCGTCGTCGGCGATCAGGTCGCGCAGTGCCTCGGTCAGCAGCACGGCGGTCAGGACGTTGGCCCGGAAGTTGCCCGTCCACACCTCCGCGAGGGTCTGCTCGCCGGCGTTCAGGGCCACGTTGCCGCCCGCGTTGTTGACCAGGACGTCCACCCGGCCGAAGCGTTCGGCGAGCGTGTCGCGGACCCGCTCCGCCTCCGACTCGTCGGTCAGGTCCGCGGGCAGTGCCAGGGCCGTGTCCTCCCCCAGCCGGGCGACCGCTGCGTCCAGCGTCTCCTTGCGCCGCCCGATGAGCACCACCTGGTCCCCGCCGCCGGCGAAGGCCTCGGCGACGGCCAGTCCGATGCCCGTACCGCCCCCGCTGATGACCACAATGCGTGACACGTGAAAACTCCGTTCGGTAATGGAACCGTAAACCCGGAACGATCGTTATGCGGGCATGACCGCAATGACACCCGGCTCGAATGTGCCGCTCTCCGCAGCGCGCGTGGCAGTGGAGGTCTCCGCGCCCGTGCGGCTGGACGTGTCGGGCCTGCTGATCGCCGCCAACGGCAAGGTGCGCTCCGACGACGACTTCGTCTTCTACAACCAGCCCTCCGGCCCCGGTGTCACGTACCGGTCCGGTGCCGGCGCCTCCCCCGACGCGATCACGGTCGACACCGTAGCCGTCCCGGCGGAGATCGAGAAGATCGTCGTGACGGCGAGCCCCGATGCCGCGGGGGCGACCTTCGCGGGCACCGAGCCCACCGCCACGGTCCGCGACGCGGACAGCGGCGCCGTGATCGCCACGTTCACCCCGTCGCAGCTCAGCACGGAGACCGCCCTCGTCGTGGTCGAGATCTACCGCCGCAACGGGGTCTGGAAGGTCCGCGCGGTCGGCCAGGGGTACGCCAACGGACTGGCCGGCATCGCCACCGACTTCGGCGTCAGCGTGGACGAGGCGCCCGCGGCGGCCGCCGCCGCGCCGCAGGCACCGCCGGCTCCCGCCGTGGCGCCCCCGCCCCCGCCCCCGGCGCCGTCCACGGCTCCGCAGCCGCCCGCTCCCCCGATGCCGCCGGCACCCCCCGCGCCGCCCGGCAGCGGCAAGATCAACCTCGACAAGGGCCGGGTCAACCTCCAGAAGAACCAGACCGTCTCCCTGGTCAAGGGCGGCAAGCCGCTGCTGGCCACGGTCCGCATGGGGCTGGGCTGGGAGCCCGCCTACCGCGGCAAGGACATCGACCTGGACGCCTCGGTCATCGCGTACGGGCCGCAGCGCAACCACATCGAGTCCTGCTACTTCGGCCGGCTCACGATCCTGAACGGCGCGATCCAGCACTCCGGCGACAACCTCACCGGCGAGGGCGCGGGCGACGACGAGGCGATCACCGTCCACCTCGGCGGGCTGCCGCCGGAGGTCACCGGACTGGTCTTCACCGTGAACTCCTTCTCCGGCCAGAAGTTCAACCAGGTCGCCAAGGCGTACTGCCGGCTGATGGACGCCACCACGGGCGAGGAGCTGGTCCGCTTCGACCTCACCGGCGGCGAGGCGCGCACGGGCGTGATGATGGCGAAGTTCATCCGCCAGTTCTCCGGCGAGTGGGAGATGACGGCGATGGGCGAGTTCGTCGACTCCCGCACGGTGAAGGGCATGGTCAAGCCGGCCGCGCAGGCGCTCTGACCGCGCGGGCGCCCGGTGCTCCGTGCGGTTCACGGAGCACCGGGCGCCACGCGGGCGGCAGGACCTCAGCAGGCGCCCCCGCGGCCCTGGCGGCGCCAGGGGCCGGTGATGGCCAGCATGATGCCCGGCTCCTGGATGTTGGCGAACAGCGTCCTGCCGTCGGGCGAGAAGGTCACCCCGGTGAACTCGCTGTACTCCGGCTCCTCCTCGGTGCCGATGTTCAGCTCGTTGCGCGCGATCGGGTAGGTGCGGCCGTCGCCGAGGGCCCCGAAGAGGTGCTGGACGCCCGCGCCGTCCTCGGCGATGACCAGACCGCCGTAGGGCGAGACCGTGATGTTGTCCGGGCCGTCGAAAGCGCCGTCCGCCGACGGGTCGGCGTTCACGCCGAGCAGGACCTTCAGGGTCAGGGTGCGGCGCTTGGGGTCGTAGAACCAGACGGCGCCGTCGTGCGCGGTGCCGGGGCTCTCCTCACGGGCGTAGGAGGAGACGATGTAGACGCCGCCGTCGCCCCACCACATGCCCTCCAGCTTGCGGGCGCGGGTGACCGCGCCGGCCGCGAACTGCTTGCGCACCGAGGTGGTCCTGCCGTCGCGCTCCGGGACGTCCACCCAGTCCACGCCGTAGACGGTGCCGATCCGCGTGGCACGGGACAGGTCGTCGACGAACCGGCCGCCGGAGTCGAAGCACTTGAAGGCCTGGAGCACACCGGCCGTCTCCGACAGGCCGCGCAGCTTGCCGCGGCCGTGGTGGAAGCCGGCCGGCGGGGTCCAGCGGTACAGCAGGCCGTTGGGGTTCGAGGCGTCCTCGGTCAGGAAGAGGTGGCCGCGCTTGGGGTCGACGACGACCGCCTCGTGCGCGTACCGGCCCAGCGCCTTGACCGGCTTGGGGTCGCGGTTGGCCCGGCGGTCGTACGGATCGACCTCGAAGACATAGCCGTGGTCCTTGAGGAAGCCGTGCGTGCCGGCCTTGTCCTCGGTCTCCTCGCAGGTCAGCCAGGTGCCCCACGGGGTGCTGCCGCCCGCGCAGTTGGTGGCGGTGCCGGCGACGCCCACCCACTCCGCGACATGGCCGCCGTGCGCCGCGACCTCCACGACGGTCACACCGCCTGCGGCGCCGGAGTCGTAGACCAGGCCCTCGGTCAGCGGCACCGGGTGCGGCCAGTCGGCGCGGGCACCGGCCAGCTCGTGGTTGTTGGCCAGCAGGGTGGCGCCGCGCAGGCCCTCGAAGGTGGCGGTGCCGTCGTGGTTGGAGGGCGTGGACTCGCCGGACTCCAGGGTGGTGACGCCGGTACGGGTGATGATCCGGTACGAGAAGCCCTTGGGCAGCGCCAGCACGCCCTTGGGGTCGGGGACCAGCTCGCCGTAGCCCAGGTGCCCGTGGTGCCGGGACGTCCCGGCCGCCTCGGCGGTGGCGGGCGCCCCGGCCGCGAGGGCCCCGGGGGCGGTGGCGAGAACGTCGACGGTTCCCGCCAGCGCGACGCCGGCCCCCGTCATGGCAGTGCGCCTGGCGAAGTCTCTGCGAGTGAGCGGCATCGTTACTCTCCTCGGGCCACAAGGTCTCTTCTCTGCCGCACCTCACGCTCGCGCCCTGCGGCCAACGGGAGTTGAACTGCGGGCGACGTCCCGTCGCCCATTCCCCGAGGCGTTCGGGCCGCCGCCCGGCGATCAGGAGGTGGCGGTCCCCGACGAACGCGCCTTGAAGGCCGCCTTGCGGGCGTCCTTGGCCAGGCGCTTGTCCGGGTGCAGCCGGCCCATCGCCTCCAGGACGTCGGCCGTGGCGGGGTGGTCGACGCGCCAGGCCGCGGAGAAGAAGCCGTCGTGCCGGGCCACCAGGTCGGTGACGAGCTCGCGCAGCAACTCCGGGTCGTCGTCGGCGTCGAGCTGGGCGGCGATGGTGTCGATGGTCAGCCAGAAGATCATGTCCTCGTCGGGCGCGGGCACGTCGGACGCGTCCCGCTCCGTGAGCCACACCCGGGCCAGACCGCCGAGTTCGCGGTCGGACAGCACCTCGCGCAGGGCGGGCTCGGCCTCGTCCCCCAGCAGGCTCAGCGTCTGCTGGGCCACCAGCCGGCGGCCGGGCGCGCCGCGGTCCTCGCCGCGCGCGGCGTCCAGCAGCTCGCGGGCCGCCTCGTACGGCTTGCGCCGGGCGAGCCAGTGGTCGGCCTCGCGGCGGGCGATGTGGTCCGGGTACCCGAACAGCGCCTCCAGCAGGACGGACGCCGGGTGCTCCGCCAGGTCGCCGGCGGCCGGGGCCTGCAGACCGGCCTCCAGCATGCGGGCGCGCACCCCGAACACACCGAGCGGGGTCAGCCGCACCAGGCCGTACCGGGAGACCTCCTCGGGCCCGATCTCCTGCGGGTCGTCGGCCCCGGCCGGGACGGCCCCGGACTCCTCCTCGGACTCCGCCTCCTCGATCAGCGCCTCGTCCAGCGGCGTGTAGTCGATCAGCCCGGTGGTGGTCAGCAGCCGGAAGTGGTCGTCGAGGCGCATCATCACCTCGGTGACGTCCTCCAGGAGGTCGTCGCTCGGCTCCTCCACGTCCTCCGGGACGACGAGGGAGGCGGCCAGCACGGGCAGCGGGACCGCGTCCTGCCCCTCGCCGCCGTCCTCCATGGCGCCGAAGAGGTAGAGGTTGGCCAGCGCCCCGTCCAGGAACTCGGCCTCCTCCTCCGGGTCCCAGTCCAGGGTCTCCGGGTCGACCTCGCCCTCGGGGCCGAGCTCGTCCATCAGGCCCTCCAGGTCGGGCGCCGCCGCCTCGGACAGCGCCGTCTCCACCGCGGTGAG
Source organism: Streptomyces sp. NPDC088732 (assembly GCF_044751205.1). Classification (NCBI taxonomy): domain Bacteria; kingdom Bacillati; phylum Actinomycetota; class Actinomycetes; order Kitasatosporales; family Streptomycetaceae; genus Streptomyces; species Streptomyces sp. NPDC088732. The sequence goes on along the minus strand of NZ_JBIVLI010000006.1, from coordinate 311,606 downwards.
CCAGAGCTCCAGCACCTCCCGCGGGGCCCCTTCGTCCACGCCCCGCAGCGCCTCGCCGGGCACCGCGCGGCCCGCCGGCTCGTCCAGCGCCGCCACGCGCTCCGCGGCCGGGGCGCTGTCGTCCGGCTCCTCGATGTCCAGGTCCACCAGGCCGGCGTCGACCGCCACGCCCCACGCCTGCGCCGTCTCGGCGGGCCCGTCGGGGGCGTCCTCCAGGCCCAGCTCGCGCACCGCCCGCGCGAAGTCCTCCGCGGCCAGCTCTCCCATGGCGTCCACGAGGACGTGCGGCGCGGACCAGCGGGCCAGGCGCACCGCCCGGTCCAGCAGCGGCACGGCGAGCGCGAGCCGCGCCAGCTCGTCCTCGGGCAGCAGCCTCACGGGCGGCAGGTCGAGGCGGTCAGCGGCCATGACGGTGTCTCCAATACAGCGGTGTGCGGGGGGCGCGTTCGCGCGCAGACCCAGCCTAGACGCGTCCGCGCCCCCTGGGTGCGCTTCCCCCTTCCGTCACCCGCCGTTACCGCAACCGTCCCCCGGGGAAGCGGCGCGCGGGCCCCCGCGGGCCGCCCCGCATGCCAACACCTCCCGACAGCTTCCTGGCGTCGCGTCACCGCGGCAGCGGAGGTGTGGGCGTGACCCTTCAGGTCGCTCTCATCTTCGCGTCGTACGGTCTGGCCACGCGAAGGAGGACCCGCGGGCCGCGGCGCACGCCACCGCCCCGCGGGCGCGGGGGACTCCGGTAGTCCGGCGCCGGCCCGGTGGGCTGTCACGGCGCCGGGTGCCTGCTCTCGCGCCGAGGGCCATGAAGTGAACACGGGGGACCGGCTCAGATGAAGAACCCATTCCGGCGTCTGACCCTGCGGCTGCGACTCGGACTGTCCGCCGCCGTCGCCGTCGCTGTCGCCGTGAGCGCCGTCGCCGTGGCGTCCTGGCTGATCACGCGCCAGCAGCTGACCGGCCAGCTGGACTCGAACCTGCGGAACGTGCAGGCGGCGCCCCGGTTCGTCGGGCAACTGCTGAAGGAGTGCGCCCGGCCGGACACCGGTCAGCGCTTCGCGGCGCCCAGCCCCTACGTGGTCCAGGTCGTCACCGCGGACGGAAGGGTGTGCGTCGACGCCGGCAGCAAGAGGATCGCGATCGACGCGAGTGATCTCGCGGTCGCGCGCGGCACTCTGGAATCCGCGATGCACAACGCCGTGTCCGAGGACGGGCGGAGGATGCGCGTTTTGACCACAGCGCCCCCGGAGGACCTGACGCGCTTGTGCGCGGTGTTCATGGGGATGCGCGTTCCGGCCACGGCGCCCCGGGAGGACCCGGCGGGCTTGTGCGCGGTGTCCGTGGCGCAGTCCCTCGATGTCGTGGACCAGCCGCTGGGCACTCTCGCCCTCTTCCTGCTCGGTTTCGCGGGAGTCGGGGTGGTCGCGGCGGCCGCCGCCGGGATCGGCATCAGCCGGGCCTTCCTGCGGCCGGTGAAGCACCTCACCGATGCCGCGGAGCACATCGCCCGTACTCACGACCTGACCGTGCGCATTCCCGTGGAGGGCGACGACGAGGTCGCCCGACTGTCCAAGAGCTTCAACGACATGACCGAGGCTCTCGCCACCTCGCGCGACCGCCAGCAGCAGCTGATCGCCGACGCCGGGCACGAGTTGCGTACTCCGCTCACGTCGCTGCGCGCCAACACCCAGCTGCTGATCAGGAGCCGTACGACGGGCCGGAAGCTTCCGGAGAATGCCGAGGACGACCTGCTCCGCTCCGTGGAGTCCCAAGTGGGGGAACTCGCGTCACTCATCGCCGACCTGCAGGAGCTCTCGCGGCCCGACGTCAGGCCCGGCGAGAGCTTCCTCCACGTCGTGGCCCTGCACGAGGTGGCGAGACGCGCCCTGGAGCGGGTGAGACCCCGCGGGAGCAGGCTGGAGTTCAGCAGCGAGCTGGAGGAATGGTACGTACTGTCCGAATCCTCCGCCCTGGAACGGGCGGTGGTGAACCTGCTCGACAATGCCGTCAAGTTCTCGCCCGCGGGCGGCACCGTGAGCCTGCGGCTCAGCGACGGCCGGCTGTCGGTGCGCGACCAGGGGCAGGGCATTCCGGCCGACGAGTTGCCGCATGTGTTCGACCGGTTCTGGCGCTCGCCGTCGGCCCGCAGCCTGCCGGGCAGCGGTCTCGGGCTCGCCATCGTGGCGAAGACCGTCCAGCAGGCCGGCGGTACGGTGACGCTGCGCCCTGCCGGAGTCCGGGGCACCGAGGCGGTCGTCCGCATCCCCGGTACCCGGACCCCGCCGCCCGAGCCGCCGCCCGAGCCGGCGCCCGTGGGGGCGTAGTGCTCGCGGGCTCGCGAGTGCCCCCCGGGCTGTTCCAGGACCGCGGGAGGGCACTCGGCGATGCGCGGTTATCCCGCCGGCGGGCGTCAGTTGTGGCTGTGCAGGGCCGCGTTCAGGCCGCCCCAGGAACCGTTGCGCTGCAGGACCTCGACCGTGCCGGTCGTGGAGTTGCGGCGGAAGAGCAGGTTGTTCGCACCGGAGAGCTCCGAGGCCTTCACGATGGTGGCGTCGGGGAGGGTGACCCGGGTGCCCGCGGTGATGTAGAGGCCGGCCTCGACGACGCAGTCGTCGCCGAGGGAGATGCCGATGCCCGCCTCGGCGCCGAGCAGGCAGCGCTCGCCGATGGAGATGATCTGCTTGCCGCCGCCGGAGAGGGTGCCCATGATCGAGGCTCCGCCGCCGATGTCGGAGCCGTCGCCGACGACGACGCCCTGGCTGATGCGGCCCTCGACCATGGAGGTGCCGAGCGTGCCGGCGTTGAAGTTGCAGAAGCCCTCGTGCATGACCGTCGTGCCGGAGGCGAGGTGCGCGCCGAGGCGGACGCGGTCGGCGTCGGCGATACGGACACCGGAGGGGACGACGTAGTCGGTCATCCGCGGGAACTTGTCGACACCGTAGACGGACAGGTGCAGTCCCTCCGCGCGGGCGGCGAGGCGGGCACGCTCGATGCCGCCGGCCGGCACCGGCCCCAGCGAGGTCCACGCGACGTTGGCCAGCAGGCCGAAGATGCCCTCCAGGTTCTGGCCGTTGGGCGTCACCAGGCGGTGGCTGAGCAGGTGCAGGCGCAGGTACGCGTCGTGGGCGTCCAGCGGCTTGTCGTCGGCCGACGCGATCACCGTGCGGACCGCGACGACCTCGACGCCGCGGCGCGGGTCGGGTCCGAGGGCCTTCGGCGCCGCCCCGCCCAGCAGTTCGGCCGCCTGCTCGGCACTGAGCCGTTCCGTCCCCGCGGGGCCGGGCGCCGCGACGAGTTCGGGCGCGGGGAACCAGGTGTCGAGAACGGTCCCGTCGTCGGCGATCGTGGCGAGGCCCGTGGCAACGGCACCGGTGGCACGGGAGGTGGCGGTCGTGTCAGTCATGTCCCGAACGCTAGTCGCTGCTCCCCCCGCCTGCCCAACCGGCCCGCCATCCGGACCGGGCGGCCGGCGGCCTCAGGACTGCGTCGTCGCCGTGACCGCGTCCGGCTCCGCGGCGGCGGCCCGCGCGCCCGGCAGCCGGTGGGCGGCGAAGACCACGAGGCCGGCGGCGATGCCGAGCACCGCGCACAGCGGCCACAGGGCGCCCGGCGCACGCTCGTACAGGACGCCGCCGAGGGGGGCGGCCAGCACCACGCCGCTGATGGAGGCGCCGGCGTACATGCTCTGGAAGCGGCCCTGGAGGTGGTCTGGGGCGTTGTCGGCGACGTATGCGGTGGAGGGCGACTTGTAGAGGATGTCGCCGACGGTGAGCAGGATCATCATCACGACCGCGACGGCGATGTACCACCGCCCGGCCGAGAGCACGCCGAACCCGGCGCCCACGAGCACCATGCCGCCGGCGATGATCGGCAGCGGGGCGCGGCGGCGCAGCGCGACGGTGACGGGGAGCTCGAAGAGGATGACCAGGCCGCCGTTGATGGCGATGAGGGCGCCGTAGACGCCGGTGCCGATGCCGTGGTCGGACAGGAACACCGGGAGGGTGGAGTACTGCTGGCGGTAGATGGTGTCGGCGACCAGGATCGCGACGAGCAGCAGGAGCACCGCGGGCCTGGCCCGCAGCGCCGCCCACAGGCCGGGGGCGTCGGCGGGGGGCCGGGTCTTCTCCCGGTGGTTGCCGTTGGCGGGCAGGATGAAGTGCGCGTAGACGCCGAACGCGAGCATGCCGAGGCCGTCGGCGACGAAGAGCCAGCCGTACGAGGTGGTGGTGGCGATCAGCGCGCCGAGCGGGGGGCCGACGGTGACGCCGAGGTTGGCCATGAAGCGCAGCAGCGCGAAGCCCTGGCGGCGGGAGCCCTCGGGAACGGAGAAGGCGATGAGCGCCGAGTTGGAGGCGCGGGTGACGCCGGTTCCGTACTGGGCCAGCGGGAAGACGATCGCGAGGGCGCCGGTCGGGATCACGGGCAGTGCGGCGAGGCCGAGACCGGACACCACCATGCCGGTGATCAGCGTGCGCCGGTGCCCGAAGCGGTCGCCGAACCAGCCGCCGCTGAAGTTGCCCGCCACCATGCCGATGCCTCCGGCGCCGGCGATCAGGCCGGCGTGCGAGGTGCTGAGCCCGCGGGGGCCCGTGAGGTAGACGAAGAGGTAGACGAAGGTGAAACTCACGGCCGCGACGAAGAACATCCCGGTCGCGAGCAGCCACACCACCTTCGGTATGTCCTTCATCGCCTGCTTCATACTGTCCTCCGATCGACGCTCTACAAGAATCGATCACGTGAAGACGCGAATGCCGCAGGGGGCGGTGCCGGATCAGGTCGCGTCCGGTATAGGTCAGCGAGGGCCCTCCGCTGTGCGGATGACTCGTGCGAAGATCGCGCGCGCCTCCTCGCGGTCGACGTCCCGGCCGGTGAGCAGGGCCTGAAGGCACATCCCGTCGACGAGCGCGGCCAGCGCACGGGCGGTGACGGGGTCGGTACGGGCCGACAGCAGGTCCGCCATGAGGTCGACCCACTCGGCGGCGACGGGCCGCAGCGCCTCGTGCCGCAGGGCGGCGAGGTAGAGCTCGTACTCCAGCTGGGCCCGCGGGCGGTCGCGGGTGACGGTCTCCTCGGTGAACCGGGCGAGTTCGGCGGCCAGGTCGTCGCGGTCGCCATGGTCGTCATGGCCACCGCCGCCGCCCGGGCCCGCCACGAGCAGCCCGCGCTCCTGCGTCTCGCGCAGGAACGCCTCGTTGCACTGGCGCAGCGCGGCGACGAGCAGGTCGTCGAGGGTGGCGAAGTGGTACGTGGTCGAGCCGAGCGGCACATCGGCCTCGGCGGCCACCGCGCGGTGGCTGAGCCCGGCGATGCCGCGTTCGCCGACCACCCGGATCGCGGCGTCGATGAGGCGCTGCCGGCGCTCCGGGTCGTAGCGCCGGGCCATCAGTGGCTGCCGCCCAGGTTGAGCACGACGACCCCGGCGATGACCAGGACGACCCCGATCAGCTTGGTGGCGGTCGCCGCCTCGCCGAGGAAGACCATGCCGATGCCCGCGATGGCTGCGGTGCCGATGCCGGACCAGATGGCGTAGGCCGTGCCGACGGAGAGGGTCTTGAGGGTCTGCGCGAGCAGCGCGAAGGCGATGAGGTACCCGGCCGCGGTGCCGAGCGAGGGCCACAGCCGGGTGAAGCCGTCGCTGTACTTCATCGAGGTCGTCCCGAGCACTTCGGCGAGTATCGCCCCGCCCAGCAATGCGTAAGCCATGCGTACGAGCGTACACATCGATGTGTACGCCCGTACACATGCGAGGCGGTCACGGCCCTGAAGAGATGTTGTCCCGTCGGCCCGGCGCCCGGGCCGAGGAAAATACGACTGCGGGCGCGGGCGTGCGGCTCAGACGTTGAAGCCGAGCGCGCGCAGCTGCTCGCGGCCGTCGTCGGTGATCTTGTCGGGACCCCACGGCGGCATCCAGACCCAGTTGATCTTGAGGTCGTTGACGATGCCCTCGGTGGCCGACTTGGCCTGGTCCTCGATGACGTCGGTCAGCGGGCAGGCCGCCGAGGTCAGCGTCATGTCGAGGGTGACGACATTGGTGTCGTCGATGTGGATGCCGTAGATCAGCCCGAGGTTGACGACGTCGATGCCCAGCTCGGGGTCGACGACGTCGTAGAGGGCCTCGCGGATCTCCTCCTCGCTCGCCGGCGTCGTGGTCATGACCTCTGCGTTGTCGCTCATGCGGACTCCTTCGCCGCGCCATCGCCCAGGGCCTGGGCGGTGGCGTCCTTCCACGCCATCCAGCTCAGCAGCGCGCACTTCACGCGCGCCGGGTACTTGGAGACGCCGGCGAACGCGACCGCGTCCTCCAGGACGTCCTCCATCGCGTCGTCGGGCTCCAGCTTGCCCTTGGACTGCATCAGTTCCAGGAAGACCTCCTGGACCTTGACCGCCTCGTCGACCTGGCGGCCGACCAGCAGTTCGTTGAGCACGGAGGCGCTGGCCTGGCTGATGGAGCAGCCCTGGCCCTCGTAGCTGATGTCCTGGATGGACGTGCCGTCCAGCCGCACACGCAGCGTGATCTCGTCACCGCACGTCGGATTGACGTGGTGCACCTCGACATCGCCGTCGCGCAGGCCCCGTCCGTGCGGGTTCTTGTAGTGGTCCAGGATGACTTCCTGGTACATCGAATCCAGCTTCACAGGCTCGCCGTCCGTCCTCAGCCGAAGAAGTTCCGTACGTGCTCCAGGCCCTCGACCAGCGCGTCGACCTCGGCCGGGGTGGAGTACAGATAGAACGACGCTCGCGTGGTCGCGGGAATTCCGTACCGCAGGCAGACCGGCCGCGCGCAGTGGTGGCCGACGCGCACGGCGATGCCGAGCTCGTCCAGGACCTGGCCCACGTCGTGCGGGTGGATGTCGCCCAGGGTGAAGGAGATCGCGGAGCCGCGGCCCTCCGGGGTGTCCGGGCCGATGATCTTCAGCTCGGGCACCTCCTTCAGCCGCCGCAGGGCGTACTCGGTCAGCGCGTGCTCGTGCGCCTCGACCTTGTCCATGCCCAGGGCCGCCAGGTAGTCCACGGCCGCGCCGAGTCCGACCGCCTGGGCGATCGGGGGCGTGCCCGCCTCGAACTTGTGCGGCGCGGGCGCGTACGTCGACGAGTGCATCGAGACGGTCTCGATCATCTCGCCGCCGCCCAGGAACGGCGGAAGGTCCTCCAGCAGCTCCTGGCGGCCCCACAGCACACCGATGCCGGTCGGGCCGAGCATCTTGTGACCGGTGAAGGCCACGAAGTCGGCCTGGAGCGCCTGCACGTCCAGCACCATGTGCGGCGCGGCCTGCGAGGCGTCGATCAGCACCAGGGCGCCGACCTGCTGGGCGCGGCGCACGAGGGCCTCGACCGGGTTGACCGTGCCCAGGATGTTGGAGACCAGCGTGAAGGAGACGATCTTCGTCTTCTCCGTGATGACCTGCTCGATGTCGCTCAGGTCGAGCCGGCCGTCGTCGGTCAGGCCGAACCACTTCAGCTTCGCGCCGGTGCGCTGCGAGAGCAGCTGCCACGGCACGATGTTGGAGTGGTGCTCCATCTCCGTGATGACGATCTCGGTGTCGGCGTCCACGCGGTAGGGCTCGTCGGCCCAGCCCAGCATGTTGGCGACCAGGTTCAGCGACTCCGAGGCGTTCTTGGTGAATATGACCTCGTCGCGGCTGGGCGCGTTGATGAAGGCGGCGATCTTGTCGCGCGCACCCTCGTACAGCGCCGTGGCCTCCTCGGCGAGCGTGTGCACGCCGCGGTGGACGTTGGCGTTGTGGCGCTCGTAGTACTCGCTCAGGACGTCCAGGACCTGGCGCGGCTTCTGGGAGGTCGCCGCGTTGTCCAGGTAGACGAGCTTCTTGCCGTCGTGGACGAGCCGGTCGAGCACCGGGAAGTCCTTGCGGATGGCCTCGGTGTCGAGCAGGCCCGGCAGCTGCGGTGTCACGCGGATACGCCTCCCTTCACGTAGGCCTCGTAGCCCTCCGCCTCCAGCTTGTCCGCGAGCTCGGGACCACCGGACTCGGCGATCCGGCCCGCGGCGAAGACGTGGACGTAATCGGGCTTGATGTAGCGCAGGATCCGCGTGTAGTGGGTGATCAGCAGGGTGCCGACCGCACCGCTCTCCCGCACCCGGTTGACGCCCTCGGAGACGATGCGCAGCGCGTCGACGTCCAGGCCGGAGTCGGTCTCGTCCAGGATCGCGATCTTCGGCTGGAGCAGTTCGAGCTGGAGGATCTCGTGGCGCTTCTTCTCACCGCCGGAGAAGCCCTCGTTGACGTTGCGCTCGGCGAAGGAGGGGTCCATGTGCAGGCGCTCCATGGCCTCCTTGACCTCCTTCACCCAGGTGCGCAGCTTGGGGGCCTCGCCGCGGATGGCCGTGGCCGAGGTCCGCAGGAAGTTGGAGACCGAGACACCGGGCACCTCGACCGGGTACTGCATGGCGAGGAAGACGCCCGCGCGGGCCCGCTGGTCGACGGACATGGCCAGCACGTCCTCGCCGTCGAGGGTGACGGTGCCACCGGTGACGGTGTACTTCGGGTGCCCGGCCAGCGAGTAGGCGAGGGTCGACTTGCCGGAGCCGTTGGGGCCCATGATGGCGTGCGTCTCGCCCTGCTTCACGGTCAGGTCGACGCCGCGGAGGATCTCCCGCGGACCGCCCTCGGCCTCGACGGAGACGTGCAGGTCGTGGATCTCAAGCGTTGCCATGGGTGCCTCAGGACTCCTGGGTGACGGAGACGAGCACATCGTCCCCTTGGATCTGTACGGGGTATACGGGGACGGGCCGCGTCGCGGGCAGCCCGGACGGCTTGCCGGTGCGCAGGTCGAAGGACGAGCCGTGCAGCCAGCACTCGATCTGGCAGTCCTCCACCTCGCCCTCGGACAGCGAGACGTTCGCGTGCGAGCAGATGTCGTTGATCGCGAACACCTCGCCCCCGGTGCGCACGACCGACACCGGGACGCCGTCGAGCTCGACACGCCTGGGCGTGTCCTCCTCCAGCTCGCTCAGCGCGCAGACGCGGACGAAGCCTCCAGCGGTGGTCATACGACGGACGCCTCCAGCTCCGCGTCGATCTTCTCCAGCAGGCGCTCCTCCAGGTCCGCCACACCGATCTGCTGGATCAGCCCGGCGAAGAAGCCGCGCACGACCAGCCGGCGGGCCTCGTCGGCCGGAATGCCGCGCGCCATCAGGTAGAACAGCTGCTCGTCCTCGAAGCGGCCGGTCGCCGACGCGTGGCCGGCGCCGACGATCTCGCCGGTCTCGATCTCCAGGTTCGGCACCGAGTCGACCCGGGCGCCGTCGGTGAGCACCAGGTTGCGGTTGAGCTCGTAGGTGTCGGTGCCCTCGGCCTCGGCGCGGATGAGCACGTCGCCGATCCACACCGCGTGCGCGTCCTGGCCCTGCAGCGCGCCCTTGTACGCCACGTTGGAGCGGCAGTGCGGGGTGTCGTGGTCGATGAAGAGGCGGTGCTCCTGGTGCTGGCCCTGGTCGGTGAAGTACACGCCGTACAGCTCCGCCTCGCCGCCCGGTGCCCCGTAGACCACCCGCGGGTGCAGCCGCACCAGGTCGCCGCCGAAGGTGACCACGACGGACTTGAACGTCGCGTCGCGGCCGATCAGCGCCGTGTGCTGAGCGGCGTGCACGGCGGTGTCGTCCCAGTCCTGGACGGAGACGACGGTGAGCTTGGCGCCGTCGCCGATCAGGTACTCGACGTTGGCGGCGACGGTGGCGTCACCGGTGTGGTCGATGACCACGACCGCCTCGGCGAAGGCGCCGACCTCGACGACCTGGTGGCCGAAGGCCACACCGCCCTCGCCGTGCACCGCGATCCGCACCGGCTCGGTGAGCACCGCGTCCTTGGGGATGGAGACGACGCCGGCCTTCTCGAAGGAGCTGTACGCCTGCGCGGCGACCCGGTCCACCGGCTTGCCCGCCTTGCCGACCCGGGCGTCCTCCCGGCCGACGGTCTCCACGGTGACGCCCGCGGGGGCGCTCACCTCGACCCTGACACCGCCGCCGGTCGCGACGGCCGTGCCGTCGTGCAGACCGCGCAGCCGCTCCAGCGGGGTGAACCGCCATTCCTCCTCGCGGCCGTTGGGCACGGGGAAGTCGGCCACGTCGTAGGACGCGGGCGCGCTGACCCGGGCGTCCCGGGGCTGGCCGACCTGGATGGCCCCATCGGTGGTGGCACCGGCGGCCGGGATGGTTTCAGCCATGGCTGTAGTACTGCCTCTTTCTGCCTTATTGTGTTCGCTCGCCTCCGGGCGCTTCGTCCCGGTGCCGACGCTCCTCGACACTGCGCTCCCTCGTTCCTCGGTCGCTTGGTCTCGTCGCTTTCGGCACCGGCGCGCCCTTTGGCTCGCTCACGGGCCCTGCATGGGCAACGACTCGTGGTGGACGGAGCGGACGGCGTCAGCCGACCGAGCCCTCCATCTGCAGCTCGATGAGCCGGTTGAGCTCCAGCGCGTACTCCATCGGCAGCTCGCGCGCGATCGGCTCCACGAAACCGCGGACGATCGTCGCCATCGCCTCGTTCTCCTCCAGACCGCGGCTCATCAGGTAGAAGAGCTGGTCCTCGCTGACCTTGGAGACCGTCGCCTCGTGGCCCATGGACACGTCGTCCTCGCGGACGTCCACGTAGGGGTAGGTGTCCGAGCGGGAGATGGTGTCCACCAGCAGCGCGTCGCACAGCACGTTGGACTTGGAGCCGTGGGCACCCTCGCCGATCTCGATCAGACCGCGGTACGAGGTGCGGCCGCCGCCGCGCGCCACGGACTTGGAGACGATCGACGACGAGGTGTTCGGCGCCATGTGCACCATCTTGGCGCCGGCGTCCTGGTGCTGGCCCTCGCCCGCGAAGGCGATGGACAGCGTCTCGCCCTTGGCGTGCTCGCCCATCAGGTAGACGGCCGGGTACTTCATGGTCACCTTGGAGCCGATGTTGCCGTCGACCCACTCCATGGTCGCGCCCTCGTACGCCACGGCACGCTTGGTGACCAGGTTGTAGACGTTGTTCGACCAGTTCTGGATGGTCGTGTAGCGGCAGCGGCCGCCCTTCTTCACGATGATCTCGACGACGGCGCTGTGCAGCGAGTCCGACTTGTAGATCGGGGCGGTGCAGCCCTCGACGTAGTGGACGTAGGCGTCCTCGTCGACGATGATCAGCGTCCGCTCGAACTGGCCCATGTTCTCGGTGTTGATCCGGAAGTAGGCCTGGAGCGGGATCTCGACGTGCACGCCCTTCGGCACGTAGATGAAGGAACCGCCGGACCACACGGCCGTGTTCAGCGAGGCGAACTTGTTGTCGCCCGCGGGGATGACCGTGCCGAAGTACTCCTGGAAGAGCTCCGGGTGCTCCTTGAGCGCGGTGTCGGTGTCCAGGAAGATGACGCCCTGCTCCTCCAGGTCCTCGCGGATCTGGTGGTAGACGACCTCCGACTCGTACTGCGCGGCGACACCGGCGACCAGGCGCTGCTTCTCCGCCTCGGGGATGCCGAGCCGGTCGTAGGTGTTCTTGATGTCCTCGGGCAGGTCCTCCCAGGACTCCGCCTGCTTCTCGGTGGACCGCACGAAGTACTTGATGTTGTCGAAGTCGATGTCGGAGAGGTCCGAACCCCAGGTGGGCATCGGCTTCTTCCCGAAGAGCTTCAGGCCCTTCAGCCGCAGCTTGAGCATCCACTCGGGCTCGTTCTTCTTCGCCGAGATGTCGCGTACGACCTCTTCGCTCAGCCCGCGGCGGGCCGCGGCACCGGCGACGTCGGAATCGGCCCAGCCGTACTCGTAGGTGCCCAGACCCTCGAGTTCAGGGTGAGCCGTCTCCAGGGGGGCAGTCATGCGGGGTTCCTCCCGGCGTTGCTTGCGTTGTGGGATTGCGGGCCGGGCTTCGGCACGAAGGTCGTGCACACACCGTCGCCGTGGGCGATGGTTGCCAGCCGTTGTACATGGGTTCCGAGCAGGCGGGAGAAGACCTCGGCCTCCGCCTCGCACAGCTGCGGGAACTGCTCGGCGATGTGGGCCACCGGGCAGTGGTGCTGACAGAGCTGCTCACCGGCGGAGGCGGGCGCGCCGCGCGTCGTGGCAGCGTACCCGTCCTGGCTCAGGGCCCTGGCGAGTGCCTGCGTGCGCTCCTCGGGGTCGGCCGCCTCGACGACCGCACGGTAGCGTTCGGCCTGCGCGGCGACCCGGGCACGGGCGAAGGCCGACACCGCGGCCTCTCCCTGCGGCCCGCCGCCGGCGGACTCGGCGATCCAGCGCATCGCGTCCGCGGCGAGCTGGTCGTACGCCTGGTCGAAGGTGTCGCGTCCGCAGTCGGTGAGCGCGAAGACCTTCGCGGGACGGCCCCGGCCGCGGTTGCCGTAGACCCGCTTCTCGCGCGGCTCCACCATGCCCTCGGCGACCAGCGCGTCCAGATGGCGCCGCACGGCGGCCTGCGTCAGGCCCAGCCGTTCCGCCACGTCCGCAGCGGTCGACGGCCCGTGGAGCAGGACGGACCTGGCGACCCGGTTGCGGGTGCTCCGCTCCCCGGTCGTCTGCTCCTCCTGAGCCTCGGACGCGTTTTTCACAAGCCCAGTGTTGCGTAATTCATCCGCGAGAGGCAAGCGGCGTCCCACCGGCGAACGGTGTGCTCGATCACTTAGGGAAACCTAACCTGACCTGCGGGAACGATCTTCCTGGCCGCGCCCGGAAGACCCGCGCACACGCCTCCCACCAGGGCAGCGAGCACCCCAGGTCACCCGAAGGAGGACGCGCGGGGCCACCCCGCGCCGGCCTCACCCCGCACCCGCGGCGGCCCTCCCGCCGGAGCGCCCCGCCGGGGTTCGTAGACTGCGCGTCATGCACATGGACCCCGCGGTCGAGGTGACCGGACTGGTCAAGCGGTACGGCGCGAAGACCGCGGTGGACGGGCTCGACCTGTCCGTCGCCCGGGGCACCGTGACGGCCGTGCTCGGCCCGAACGGCGCCGGGAAGACCACCGCGGTCGAGACCTGCGAGGGATACCGCCGTCCGGACGGCGGCAGCGTGCGCGTGCTGGGCCTGGACCCGGTACGGGAGGCCGCCGCGCTGCGCCCGCGGATCGGGGTGATGCTCCAGTCCGGCGGCGTGTACGCGGGCGCCCACGCCGAGGAGATGCTGCGGCACACGGCGAAACTGCACGCGAACCCCGTCGACCCGGCGCTGCTCATCGAGCGCCTGGGCCTGGGGTCCTGCGGCCGCACCGCGTACCGCCGGCTCTCCGGCGGCCAGCAGCAGCGCCTCGCGCTCGCCATGGCGGTCGTCGGCCGCCCCGAGCTGGTCTTCCTCGACGAGCCCACCGCCGGGCTGGACCCGCAGGCCCGCCACGTGACGTGGGACCTGGTCGGGGAACTGCGCGCCGACGGCGTCACCGTCGTCCTGACCACGCACTTCATGGACGAGGCCGAGCAGCTCGCCGACGACGTGGCGATCATCGACCAGGGCCGCGTGATAGCGAGCGGCACCCCCGAGCAGCTGTGCCGCGGCGGCGCCGAGAACACGCTCCGCTTCAACGGCCGCCCCGGCCTGGACCTCGCCTCGCTCCTCAAGGCGCTGCCCGCCGACTCGGCCGCCGCCGAGCTCACCCCCGGCAGCTACCGCATCGAGGGCAAGGTCGACCCGCAGATGCTGGCCACCGTCACCTCCTGGTGCGCCCAGCACGGCGTCATGCCCGACCGGCTCGCGGTCGAGCGGCGCACCCTGGAGGACGTCTTCCTGGAGCTGACCGGCAAGGAGCTGCGTTCGTGACCGCCACCGGGACCTTCACCCCCGCCCCCGGCTCCGCGCCGCTGGGCCGCATGATCGGCGCGCAGACCGTCCTGGAGACGCGGATGCTGCTGCGCAACGGCGAGCAGCTGCTGCTGACCGTCGTCATCCCCACCCTGCTGCTGGTCCTGTTCTCCACGGTGGACGTGGTCGACACCGGCGCCGGCAAGGCCGTCGACTTCCTGGCCCCCGGCATCCTGGCCCTGGCGGTGATGTCGACCGCCTTCACGGGGCAGGCGATCGCGACCGGCTTCGAGCGCCGCTACGGCGTCCTGAAGCGGCTCGCCTCCTCCCCGCTGCCGCGCTGGGCGCTGATGACCGCCAAGACCGGGTCCGTCCTGGTCACCGAGGTGCTGCAGGTCGTGCTGCTGACGGCCATCGCCTTCGCGCTGGGCTGGTCACCGCACGGCGACCCGTTCTCCGTGCTGCTGCTCCTGGTCCTGGGCACCGCCGCGTTCTCCGGGCTCGGCCTGCTCATGGCCGGCACCCTCAAGGCGGAGGCCACGCTGGCCGCCGCCAACCTGGTCTTCCTGCTGCTGCTGGTCTGCGGCGGGGTCGTCGTGCCGCTCGACCGGTTCCCCGACGGCGTCCGCTCCGTGCTCGAACTCCTGCCGGTCTCCGCCCTGTCGGACGGCCTGCGGGACGTCCTCCAGCACGGCGCGGGCGTGCCCTGGGGCGACCTCGGCATCCTGGCCGTGTGGGCGGTGCTGGGCCTGGGCGCGGCGGCCCGCTGGTTCCGCTGGGAGTAGGATCCGGCGCCGATCGTCCAGAACGGGGGACCTGTCCATGACCATTGACCACCGCGTCGGACCGCCGAGCACCGGCAGCGAACGCGAGACGCTCCGGGCGTTCCTGGACTACCACCGGGCGACGCTCGCGATGAAGTGCGAGGGCCTCACCGACGAGGAGCTGCGGCAGCGGTCGATGCCGCCGTCGACGCTGTCGCTGCTCGGCCTGGTCCGGCACATGGCGGAAGTGGAACGGGCCTGGTTCCGGCGGGTCTTCGAGGACCACGACGCCCCCATGGTGTGGTCCGACCGGATCGACTTCCAGGCGGCGTACGACGCGAGCGCCTCCACCCGGTCCGAGGCCTTCGGAGCGTGGGAGGCCGAGGTGGAGGCCTCGCGCCGCATCGAGCGCGAGGCGGCGTCCCTGGATCTGACGGGCCATCAGCCCCGCTGGGGCGAGGACGTGTCACTGCGCATGGTGATGGTGCACGTCCTGCTGGAGTACGGCCGCCACAACGGGCACGCCGACTTCCTCCGCGAGGGCGTCGACGGCACCGTGGGCGCTTGAGTCAGGCGGGTGCGACGCAGTCCACGAAGCGCGCGAAGCCGCCGTCCCGGCCCTCGTCGAGGGCCAGGAAGCCGCCGTCCGGGCCGTGGCTCGCCAGCAGGCACATGTCGTAGCGCACGCACACCGGCGGCGGCGCCGAGGCATCGGTGCGGAAGCGGTGCGCCCCGGTGAGCTGGCAGGAGTCGTACCGCACCAGGGGTCCGCGCGGGCCGAGCGTGTAGCGGTGGGCGCGCAGACCGGGGGCGAAGGACTTGAAGGCGTTGGCGGTGTCGTCGCAGTCGTTGAAGTGGACGGTGCCGCCGGACCACGCGCAGTCGATGACGACGGTGTCCGGGCCGCGCAGCTCGAAGCGGATGTCCTCGGCGTGGAAGCGCTGGACCGAGCTGAAGTGCTGCGCCCGGGGGAAGCGGAAGAAGGCGCTCTCGAATCCGTACTCGGGGTGCGCGACCGGGCGGCGGCCGGTGACGACATAGCTCCCGGCCCGGCAGGTGACGGAGCCGCCGTAGGGGAACTCCAGGAAGTTGCCCCACTCGTAGGTGACGTTCATGTCGGTGAACCAGTAGTTGAGGAACTGGTCCTGCTGTTCCGGGCGGGCCGAGCGCTTCGACAGGCCGGAGTAGAGGAACGCCTTGCGGTAGGCGCCGCCGACACGGCACGCCTCCCAGCGCATCTCGGAATTGGTGTTGGTGCCGTCGAGGGCGATCCCGTACTCCCACTCCCCCATCCACTCGCAGTCCGAGAAGCGGTAGTTGGCCGCGCCACCGGTCGAGTAGGAGGAGAAGAACGAGGCACCCGGCGTGCCCGAGGTGAAGCGCAGGCCCTCGAAGGCGATGTTCTGCCACATGTCGTCGTTGACGCACAGGAAGGCGCCGTCGGCCTTCTCCGGCGCGAAGACGATCTCGCTGATGCGCAGCCCCGCACCCCGGAAGCGCAGGCCGTTCGCCCGGTCGCGGGGGTTGTCGCCGGCGAGCAGCGCACCGGGTTCGGTGACCAGGTACCTGCCGGGCGGGACGTCGATCACGGTACGGCCCGTGTGGTCGTCCACGCGGGACTCCGCCCAGCGGTAGGCGGCGGCGAAGGCCCGGCTGTCGTCGGTGGTGCCGTCGCCCTTCGCGCCGAAGTCGGCGACGACGTCGACCACACCGGGATGGGCCGCGCGCCTCGGCTGCCGCACGGCTTCGGCGGAGGGCGTACCGGCCGCCGTGTACGCGGCCGCGCCGACGCCCGTCAACGCCGCGGCGGTGCCGCCGTAGATCAGTTTCCGCCGGTCGACCCCGCTCATGGCCCGATCCCCTCCCCCTGGCCGTCCCCCTCGTGAAGGATTGCACAAGGGGGCGCCTACGATGGTGGCCGTGCCGAATCTCAGCCAAGCAGGACAAGCCCTGCGGAACCCGCTGGCCTTCATCGCCCAGCGCTGGACCCCGTCCCCCGCGACGGTCCGGCGGGCCGCCATGGCGGCGCTCGTGATGAGCGTGGTCATCGTGGTGACCGGGGGCGCCGTCCGGCTGACCAGCTCGGGGCTCGGCTGCCCGACCTGGCCCAAGTGCACGGACGACAGCCTCACCGCGACCAGTGCCATGGGCGTGCACGGGGCGATCGAGTTCACCAACCGGATGCTGACGTACGTGCTGTGCGCGGCCGTCGGCTGGGCCATCGTCGCGGCGCGTGCCGCACAGCCGTGGCGGCGCGGGCTGACCCGGCTGGGCTGGGCGCAGTTCTGGGTCGTCATGGGCAACGCGGTGCTGGGCGGCATCACGGTGCTGACCGGGCTCAACCCGTACACCGTCGCCTCGCACTTCCTGCTCTCCAGCGCGCTCATCGCGGTGGCACTGCTGACCTGGCAGCGCGCCGGCGAGGGCGACGCGAACCCCCGCCCGCTGGTCGGCAAGCCCGTGCGGCAGCTCACCTGGCTGCTGGTCGCCGCCTCCGCCGTGCTCATCGCGGTCGGCACGCTGGTGACGGGGGCCGGCCCGCACGCCGGCGACAGCAGCGACGTGCCCCGCGTCCAGGTGAAGTGGGAGACCATCGCCCAGCTCCACGCCGACCTGGCGTGGGTCGTGTGCGGGCTCACCGTCGCCCTGTGGTTCGTGCTCCGCGCCGTCGACGCCCCCGCGGGGCCGCGGGCGCGGGTCCGCGACCTGGTCCTCGTCCTGCTGGCGCAGGGCGTCATCGGCTACGTCCAGTACTTCACCAAGCTCCCCGAGGCCCTGGTCGCCGCGCACATGCTGGGCTCCACCCTGGTGTGGATCGCCGTCCTGCGCGTCCTGCTCTCGCTGCGCGAACGCCCCCTCACCGAGCCCGGCACGGTTCCGGCCCCCGCGGCCCTCCCCACCCCGGAACCGGCCCCGGCCGCCTGAGGGCCGCTCCGCGTCATGCCCGGCGCCGTCCACTCCCCGGCCGGTTGACGGCGCCGCCCCGCGCAATGCCTGGGCACCCAACACGCGCAGCCCGCCGAAGGCCACCGGCCGCGGGAGCTGCCGCTGCGCGAACACCCCGCCGCGTGAGCACCCGCACACCGAACCCGGCACCGTTCCGCCCCGCGCCGCCGAATCCACCCCGGCGCACGGGCCTCAGCCGAACACAGCAGCCTGCCGAAGGTCCCCGCCCCAAGAAGGCCCGCTGCGCCGGCAACCGCTCACCGAACGCGGCACCGTCGCCACCCCGGAACGCGCCCCGGGGAGTCCGCATGGAACAGCGGCTCGCCGAAGGGCGCCGGCTCAAGGAGCCGTCGCTCCGCGAGGAACCGCTCACCGTGCCCGGCGCCGTCCGTGCCCCGAAGCGAGCGTTGTCCGCGGCGATGGGCACGGCCGCACGACACACGCCGGCGGGCGGACAGTGCGGGGCACCCGCGGGCGCCCGTCGGCAACAACAGCTTGCCGGAAGGCAACCGACAGCCCCGCCGGGCCCGTCCGCGGCGCAGGCCGCTTGGACCCTCGGGCGCGGTACTCCCCCGCCACCGACCGGCACACGCCCCGGCGCGAAGCCGCGTCAGGGCAGCCGATACACGCGGCGGGCGTTGTCCGCCGCGATGAGCGCGGCCACGCGCCGCGCGTCCGCGGGCGAGCACGCGTCGTCGGCGATCCAGCCGCCCAGCACCTCGCGCACCGCGCCGCGGAACGCCTCGGCGCCCACGACGTAGAGCTCGGGGAGGCCGTAGGCGTCCGTCGAGAAGAGGAGCTTGCCGAAGGGCGCCAGCTCCAGGAACTCCGCGAGCACCGCGCCCGCCCGCGGGCCGACGTGGGTGAGGGCGAGGCCCACGTCGGCGTGGACGTGCGGGAAGACATTCGCGAGGTAGGCGGCCTGGCGGTGGTACGGGTAGCAGTGCAGCAGCACCAGGTCCGTGCCGAGGCCCGCGGTCACGCGGGCGAAGTCCGTGAGGAGCGCCGGGTCGGCGTGGTCGAGGCGCAGGTCGGGGTCGCCGAAGCCGGTGTGCAGTTGCAGGGGCAGGCCGGTGGCGACGGCCGTCCACAGCAGGTGCCGCAGCAGGACGGGGTCGGTGAGGCGGCTGCCGAGTCCGTGCCGCGCGCCGAGCCAGGCCGTGGCCGCGCGTGCCACGTCGGCGGTGTCCGGGGGTTCGGGCGCGAGGGCGAGGCCGTGCCGGTAGGCGGCGATCGACTTGAAGCCGAGGGCGGTCCGCGCCGCCTCGTGGACGGCCTCCGCGACAGCGGAGACATAGGTCTCCCCGCCGGCGCTCGCGTCGGCCACGTGCTCCGCGAGCCGTTCGAGCCGGACGATCTCGTGGGCGTTGGCGCCGCCGCCGGCCGCGGCCAGTTCCTCGGGCGTCAGCAGGTCGCCGGGCAGCCCGGTGTCCACGAGGTACGTCCCGATACCGGTGCCCCGCAGCAGCAGCCGCGCGGTCTCGTACGCGCCGAGTTCCCGGCGGCGGGCCAGGTAGCGGGCGGGCGGGCAGTGCGGCTCCAGCCCGAGCAGCGGCGGGCACCAGCGGCGTACGGCGAAGCCGGTCTGGGTGTCGAAGAAGGTGGTGCCGGGGGCGGCGGGGGCGTCCGACTCCGTGAGATACGTCTCGAAGGAGGCGATGCCGAGGTCGCCGCGGACGATGCCGTGGCAGTGCTGGTCGACCAGCGGCGGCAGCTCGATCACCAGCGCCACCGGGTGGCCTCGGCCAGTTCGTCGGGCCCGAGTTCGGCCAGTGCCTCGGACTCGGCCCGCCGTACGGCCACAATCGCGCCGCACAGTTCCTCGCCGAGCGCCTCGCGCAGCGCCTCGTTGCGGAGGAAGTGCGCGACGGCCTCGCTCAGGGAGGTCGGCAGCCGCTTCTGGTCGCCGCGCGCGGCCGGGTCGCCCGTCACCGGTTCGGGCAGCGGGGGCCCGCCGTCGAGCACGCCGCGCAGGCCCGCCGCGATGACTGCGCCCACGAGCAGATAGGGGTTGGCGGCGGCGTCGAACGGCTTGAGTTCGGCGTGCCCGCCGTCGGGGTCGTCGGGCTCGCCGGGTACGAGGCGCAGCGCGGCCTCGCGGTTCTCCACGCCCCAGCAGCGGTGCACCCCGGCCCACTGCGAGGGGACCAGGCGCAGATAGCTCGTCGGGGAGGGCGCGCCGATGGCGCACAGCGCGGGCAGGGCGTCCAGGACGGCGCCGAGGAAGGTGTCCGCGGTCGCGGCGAGACCGTACCGGCCGGTGGGGTCGCGGTGCAGGTTGTGCCCGTGCTCACGCAGGCTCAGGTGCAGGTGGCAGCCGTTGCCGACCTCGCCGGCGACGACGGTCGGCGCGAAGGAGGCGCGCAGTCCGTGGGCCGCGCTGACGGCCCGTACGGTCTCGCGGACCAGGACGAGGTCGTCGGCCGCCCGGACGGGGTCGGCGGGCGCGGTGGAGACCTCGAACTGCCCGGGCGCGTACTCGGGGTGGATCTGGAGGACCTCCACGCGCTGCGCGTCGAGGGCGTCGTGGAGGGCGAGCAGGTACGCGGACTGCTCGGTGACCCGGGTCAGTCCGTACGCGGGACCGCGGCCCGCGAAGTCACCCGTCCGTGGACCCCTCTTGCCGTCCGCAGGGATGTGGTGGTCGTCACGGACGACGGTCCACTCGGTCTCGAAGCCCATCCGCAGTTCCAGCCCGTGCCCGGCGGCACGGGCGGCCATGCGCCGGGCGAACTGCCGCTGGCAGGCGGGGTGCGGGCGTCCCTGCTGGTCGTAGCGGTCGGCCGGGGCCCACGCCCAGCCGGGTTGCGCGGCCAGCACGGTGAGCCGGTCGAGGTCGGGGAAGAGCCGCAGGTCGCCGTCGGGGCCCCCGATGTGCTCGGAGGTGGTGACGAAGTCGTCGGAGGTGAAGACGTCGAAGACCGGTGACATGCCGATCCCGCGGTGCGCCGCCTGCGCGAGCCGGGTGGTGGGCACGGTCTTGGCCCGGCTGATGCCCGCGTTGTCGACCCAGCTCACCACGACGGCCCGCACGCCGTCGGCGGTGAGCCGCGCCGCGTCCTGCCGGGCCGTCAGCCGCCGTTCGTCCCGTTCTGCCGCGTCCACCGCACACGCCTCCTCGTACTGCCCGCCGTTCCGGATCCGTTCCATGGTCCTAACGGGCGGGCCGTGCGTCAGGTGTTGGCGGGGCCGCCGATCTGGATGCCGGCCATGCGCCGCCACTCGTAGCGGCCGGTGCGCACCTTGGCGGCGAGGTCGCCGTCGAAGGACTCGTGCAGCGTGGTGCCGGAGAGCTCCACGGCACGCCGCGCGATGCCGAAGGTGGGGGCGACGAGATCGCCCCAGCCGCCGTCCTCGCCCACCAGCACGATCCGGGTGCCGGCCTTGCCGATGTACGCGAGCTGGCCCTCGGCACCGCCGTGGCCGGTGGCGAACCGCTCGATCTGCCGGGCCAGCCGGGCGGCCCGGCGCTCGGCGCGGGCCTGCGCCCTCGGGTCGGCGACGGAGGTGTCTGCTGCCTGGGTGTCTGCCATGACAGGAATGCTACCCGCCGGTAATCAGCGGAGGAAGGGGTCCACGGCGACGGCCACGAACAGCAGCGTCGCGTAGGTGATGGACCAGTGGAACAGCCGCATCTCCTTGAGCTTGGCCCCGGCCACGCCCGCCTTGGCCCGCCCGTACAGGGCGTGCGCCTCGACGAGCCAGAAGGCCCCGAGCAGCACGGCGGCCGCCCCGTAGAACCAGCTCGCGGCGCCCAGCGGCCACCACAGGGTGAGGGACACCAGCACCATCGCCCAGCTGTAGAGGACGATCTGCCGGCCGACCACCACATTGCCCGCGACCACCGGCAGCATGGGGACGCCCACACGCGCGTAGTCGTCCTTGACCTTCATCGACAGCGGCCAGTAGTGCGGCGGCGTCCAGAAGAAGAGGACGAGGAAGAGGACGAAGGGCGCCCACGCCAGTTCGTCGCGCACCGCGGACCAGCCGATGAGCACCTGCATGCAGCCGGCGATGCCGCCCCACACGATGTTCTGCGCGGTACGGCGCTTCAGGCCCAGGGTGTAGACGAAGACGTAATAGAGGATGGCCGCCACCGACAGCACGGCCGACAGCGGGTTGACCAGCACCCAGAACCACGCGGTCGACACCACCGACAGGGCGATGCCGAAGACCAGGCACTCCCAGGGCGCGACCATGCCGGTGACCAGCGGGCGCTGCTCCGTTCGGTGCATGAGCGCGTCGATGTCGCGGTCGATGTACATGT
Organism: Streptomyces sp. NPDC088732; assembly: GCF_044751205.1. NCBI lineage: Bacteria > Bacillati > Actinomycetota > Actinomycetes > Kitasatosporales > Streptomycetaceae > Streptomyces > Streptomyces sp. NPDC088732. Next base: position 289,927 of record NZ_JBIVLI010000006.1, on the reverse strand, counting down.
TCAGCGCGTTGGCGCCACCGGCGGACATGTAGCCGCCGATCATCGTCGCCGCGACGAGCCACAGATCGGGTACGCCACCGGCCGCGAGGAACATGACCGGAACCGTCGTGATGAGCAGCAGCTCGATGATGCGCGGCTTGGTCAGCGCCACGAACGCCATCACGCGGGCCCCGAACGGCCGGTGACCGTTGATCGACCCGATGGCTCCGGCGGGCCGGGATTCGACGGCCGTCACGAACACCCCTGAGGAAAAGTCCAGCAAGCGGCTCCGCTTGCGCGTACCACGCCACTCTAGACGTAGCGGATACTCCGACCGCGCCGGGGGTGCCACGTGTTGACGCCGGAGCGTCTCCCCGGCGCAAGGGCCGGGCCACCTGGCCGTGCCCGGCGTTCAACGGGGGTTCAGCGGGCTGCGGCAGGCTGCGGAACGCTTCAACAGGCGAAGTGACGCCGGGCGGGGCACGCTGGTGACAGCGCCGGTACCGGGTGGGAATGCGCCTGCCCGTGCGTCGGTTGCCCGTGGCGACGAGCCCACCGCGCCGACATTCGAAAAGGCGCACACCCTTGCGGGGGTAGGCTCGGCAACGCCCGGTGTGCACTTCGTCACCGGCGTATGACATGTGGAGAGGAGCCCTCTCAGGTGAGCACCGAGGCGACCACCGAGCTGGAGTGGAGCGAGCTGGACGGGCGTGCGGTCGACACCGCGCGTGTCCTGGCAATGGATGCCGTGCAGAAGGTCGGCAACGGCCATCCGGGGACGGCGATGAGCCTGGCCCCCGCGGCCTACCTGCTGTTCCAGAAGCTGATGCGGCACGACCCCGCGGACGCCTCGTGGGTGGGCCGGGACCGCTTCGTCCTCTCGCCCGGCCACACGTCCCTGACGCTGTACACGCAGCTGTTCCTGTCCGGGTACGGACTGGAACTTGACGACCTGAAGGCCTTCCGCACCTGGGACTCGCGCACCCCCGGCCACCCGGAGCACGGCCACACCACCGGCGTGGAGACCACCACCGGCCCGCTCGGCCAGGGTGTCGGCAACGCGGTGGGCATGGCGATGGCCGCCCGTTACGAGCGCGGCCTGTTCGACCCGGACGCGGCGCCCGGCGAGTCGGTGTTCGACCACACGATCTGGGCCATCGTCTCCGACGGCGACCTGGAGGAGGGCATCTCCGCGGAGGCCTCCTCGCTGGCCGGCCACCAGAAGCTCGGCAACCTGGTCGCGCTGTACGACGACAACCACATCTCCATCGAGGGCGACACCGCGACCGCCTTCTCCGAGGACGTCCTCAAGCGCTACGAGGCCTACGGCTGGCACGTGCAGCGCATCGAGCAGCAGCCCTCCGGCGACTTCGACGTCCAGGAGCTGCACGCGGCGCTCAAGGCGGCGCAGGCCGTCACCGACCGCCCGTCGATCATCGCCGCCCGCACGATCATCGCCTGGCCGGCCCCGAACGCGCAGAACACCGAGGCCGCCCACGGCTCGGCGCTCGGCGAGGCCGAGGTCGCCGCGACCAAGAAGGTGCTCGGCTTCGACCCGGAGCAGCACTTCGAGGTGGCGCCCGAGGTCCTGGCGCACGCCCGCAAGGTCGGCGACCGCGGCCGCGAGGCGCACGCGGAGTGGACCAAGCGCTTCGAGGAGTGGCGCGCGGCCAACCCCGAGCGGGCCGCGACCCTCGACCGCATCCAGGCGGGCGAGCTGCCGGCCGGCTGGGAAGAGGCCATCCCGGAGTTCCCCGCGGGCAAGGCCGTCGCGACCCGCAAGGCCTCCGGTGAGGTGCTCAAGGCGCTCGGCTCCGTCCTGCCCGAGCTGTGGGGCGGCTCCGCCGACCTGGCCGGCTCGAACAACACGACCATCGACGCCTCGTCGTCCTTCCTCCCGGCGGACAACCCGCTGCCGGAGGCGAACCCGTACGGCCGCACGGTGCACTACGGCATCCGCGAGCACGCCATGGGCTCGACGATGAACGGCATCGCGCTGCACGGCAACACCCGTATCTACGGCGGCACCTTCCTGGTCTTCTCCGACTACATGCGCCCGGCCGTGCGTCTGGCCGCGCTCATGAAGCTGCCGACCACCTACGTGTGGACGCACGACTCCATCGGTCTCGGCGAGGACGGCCCGACCCACCAGCCGGTCGAGCACCTGTCCGCGCTGCGCGCCATCCCGGGCCTGAACGTGGTCCGGCCGGCCGACGCCAACGAGACCGCGATCGTCTGGGCGGAGATCACGCGCCGCCACACGGCCAAGCCCGCCCCGCACGGCCTGGCGCTCACCCGGCAGAACGTGCCGACGTACCCGGCCGACGTGAACGCGGCGAAGGGCGGCTACGTACTCCTGGACGCCGAGGGCGGCCGTCCGCAGGTCATCCTGATCGCCACCGGCTCCGAGGTGCAGCTGGCCGTCGAGGCCCGCGAGCAGCTCCAGAGCGAAGGGATCCAGGCGCGCGTCGTGTCCATGCCGTCCGTGGAGTGGTTCGAGGAGCAGGACCAGGCCTACCGCGACAGCGTCCTCCTGCCGGACGTCAAGGCGCGGGTCGCCGTCGAGGCGGGCATCGCCCTGACCTGGTACCGCTTCGTCGGGGACGCGGGCCGGATTGTGTCCCTGGAGCACTTCGGGGCAAGCGCCGATTACAAGGTCCTCTACCGCGAGTTCGGCCTGACCTCCGAGGCGGTCGCCGCCGCCGCGCGCGACTCGATCGCCGCCGCGACCCGCTGACGCACAGACGCATACGACGTATCGAGGAGATGCAAGACTCATGACAGACGCACTCAGGCGCCTCTCCGACGAGGGCGTGGCGATCTGGCTCGACGACCTGTCCCGCAAGCGGATCACCTCCGGCAACCTGGCCGAGCTCCTGGACCAGAGCCACGTGGTGGGCGTGACCACCAATCCGTCCATCTTCCAGAAGGCGATCGCCGGCGGTGACGGCTACGAGCCGCAGGTGACCGACCTCGCCGCCCGCCGGCTGACGGTGGACGAGGCCCTGCGCATGATCACCACCGCCGACGTCCGGGACGCCGCCGATGTGCTGCGCCCGGTGTACGACGCGACGGGCGGCCAGGACGGCCGCGTGTCGATCGAGGTCGACCCGCGGCTGGCCCACAACACCGCCGCGACCATCGCCGAGGCCAAGCAGCTCGCCTGGCTGGTGGACCGCCCCAACACCCTGATCAAGATCCCGGCGACCAAGGCGGGCCTGCCGGCCATCGCCGAGGTGATCGGCAAGGGCATCAGCGTCAACGTCACGCTGATCTTCTCGCTGGAGCGCTACCGCGAGGTCATGGACGCCTACCTGACCGGTCTGGAGAAGGCGAAGGCCGCGGGCCTGGACCTGTCCCTGATCCGTTCCGTGGCGTCCTTCTTCGTGTCCCGCGTGGACACCGAGATCGACAAGCGCCTGGAGAAGATCGGCACCGACGAGGCCAAGGCCCTCAAGGGCAAGGCCGCCATCGCCAACGCCCGCCTGGCGTACGAGGCCTACGAGGAGGTCTTCTCCTCCGACCGCTGGACCGCCCTGGAGCACGACGGCGCGCACAAGCAGCGCCCGCTGTGGGCCTCCACCGGCGTGAAGGACCCGGCCTACCCGGACACCATGTACGTGACCGAGCTGGTCGCGCCCGGCATCGTCAACACCATGCCGGAGGCCACGCTGGACGCCGTCGCCGACCACGGCGAGATCACCGGCGACACCATCCGCGGCACGTACGCGCAGGCCAAGGCCGAGCTCGAGGCGATCGGCGCGCTCGGCATCTCGTACGACGACGTCGTCCAGCTGCTGGAGGACGAGGGCGTCGAGAAGTTCGAGACGTCCTGGAACGAGCTGCTGGACTCGACCAAGGCGGAGCTCGAGCGCCTGGCGCCGAAGGAGGCGTAACCACGTTGAGCAGCGCCAACCCGCTGCGTGACCCGGTGGACCGGCGGCTCCCGCGTATCGCGGGGCCGTCGGGCCTGGTGATCTTCGGGGTCACGGGCGATTTGTCACGCAAAAAGCTGATGCCCGCCATCTACGACCTCGCCAACCGCGGGCTGCTGCCGCCGGGCTTCTCGCTCGTCGGCTTCGCCCGCCGCGACTGGGCGGACGAGGACTTCGCCCAGGTCGTGCACGACGCCGTCAAGGAGCACGCGCGCACCCCCTTCCGCGAGGAGGTGTGGCAGCAGCTCGCCGAAGGCATGCGCTTCGTGCCCGGCGACTTCGGCGACGACGAGGCGTTCGAGAAGCTCCGCGCCACCGTGGAGGAGCTGGACAAGGCCCGGGGCACGGGCGGCAACTTCGCCTTCTACCTCTCCGTGCCGCCCAAGTTCTTCCCGAGCGTGGTGCAGCAGCTCAAGAAGCACCGGCTGTCCGAGCCCCCCGAGGGCTCGTGGCGGCGGGCGGTCATCGAGAAGCCCTTCGGGCACGACCTGGCCAGCGCGCAGGAGCTCAACCGCGTCGTCCACCAGGTCTTCCGCTCCCAGGACGTCTTCCGCATCGACCACTACCTGGGCAAGGAGACGGTCCAGAACATCCTGGCGCTGCGCTTCGCCAACACGATGTTCGAGCCGCTGTGGAACCGCAGTTACGTCGACCACGTGCAGATCACCATGGCCGAGGACATCGGCATCGGCGGTCGCGCGGGCTACTACGACGGCATCGGCGCCGCACGCGACGTCATCCAGAACCACCTGCTCCAGCTGATGGCGCTGACCGCCATGGAGGAGCCCGCCTCCTTCGAGGCGAGCTCGCTCGTGCAGGAGAAGCTCAAGGTCCTGCAGGCGGTCAAGCTCCCCGCCGACCTCGGCAAGCACACGGTGCGCGGCCAGTACGCGCACGGGTGGCAGGGCGGCGAGGAGGTGCTCGGCTACCTGGAGGAGGAGGGCATCGACCCCAAGTCCAAGACCGACACCTACGCCGCCATCAAGCTGGAGATCGACAACCGCCGCTGGGCGGGCGTCCCCTTCTACCTGCGCACCGGCAAGCGGCTCGGCCGCCGGGTGACGGAGATCGCGGTGGTCTTCCAGCGCGCCCCGCACTCGCCGTTCGACAACACCGCGACCGAGGAGCTGGGGCAGAACGCCCTGGTCATCCGTGTGCAGCCGGACGAGGGCATCACCATCCGGTTCGGCTCGAAGGTGCCGGGCACCTCGATGGAGATCCGGGACGTGACGATGGACTTCGCCTACGGCGAGTCCTTCACCGAGTCCAGCCCGGAGGCGTACGAGCGGCTCATCCTCGATGTGCTGCTCGGCGACGCGAACCTCTTCCCCCGCACCCAGGAGGTCGAGCAGTCCTGGCACATCCTCGACCCGATCGAGGAGTACTGGGACCGGCACGGCAAGCCCGAGCAGTACACGGCGGGCACCTGGGGTCCCCACGCGGCGGACGAGATGCTCGCACGAGACGGCAGGAGCTGGCGCCGGCCATGAACATCGACCTCACGGAGACCACCTCCAGCAAGATCAACTCCGCGCTCGTCAAGGCGCGGCGGGCGACCGGCAGTCCGGCCGTCGGCATGGTGCTGACCCTGGTCATAGTGACGGACGAGGGCAACCACTACGACGCGCTCAAGTCCGCCTCCGACGCCTCGCGCGAGCACCCCTCGCGCATCCTGGTGGTCATCAAGCGGCCCGGCCGCTCCCCGCGCGAGCGCAAGAGCGCCCGCCTGGACGCCGAGGTGCGGGTCGGCGGCGAGACCGGCATCGGCGAGACCGTGCTGCTGCGGCTGCACGGCGAACTCGCCGACCACGCCGAGAGCGTCGTCCTGCCGCTGCTGCTGCCCGACGCGCCGGTCGTGGTCTGGTGGCCGGACGAGGCTCCGGCGAACCCCGCGGCGGACCCGCTGGGCGCGCTCGCCCAGCGCCGGATCACCGACGCGGCACAGACCGAGGACCCGGTGGCGTCCCTCGGGCTGCGGGCCGAGACCTACACCCCCGGCGACACGGACCTGGCCTGGACCCGCATCACCCCGTGGCGCAGCGTGCTCGCCGCGGCGCTGGACCAGAAGCAGGCCGCGGTCAAGGGCGCCGTCGTCGAGGGCGAGGCCGACAACCCGAGCACGGAACTGCTCGGGCTGTGGCTCGCGCGGCGGCTGGGCGTCCCGGTCCGCCGCAAGGTGTCCGAGGGCCCCGGGATCACCGCGGTGCGGCTGGCGACCTCCGAGGGCGAGGTCTGCCTGGACCGGCCCAGCGGCTCGCTGGCCGAACTGGCCATCCCCGGCCAGCCCGACCGGCACGTCGCACTCCAGCGCCGGGCCACCTCGGACCTGATCGCCGAGGAACTGCGCCGGCTCGACCCGGACGAGGCCTACGCGGCCGCAGTCAAGTTCGGCGTGGACCGGCTGGCCGAGGACGAGGAGACGGTGACCCCCGACGAGGCGGAGCAGCGCATCGCCGAGGCGGACGCAGCGGCCGGCAAGGGCGGCGACGCCGGGGCCGGGTCCGGCGAGGCCACCGCGGGCAAGAAGGCGGCGGCCAAGTGAGCGCACCCCAGGTCGTGGTCCACCGGGACAAGGAGCTGATGGCGCAGGCCGTGGCGGCCCGGCTGATCACGCGGGTCGTCGACGCCCAGGCCGCCCGGGGCACCGCCTCGGTCGTCCTGACCGGCGGCCGCAACGGCAACGCCCTGCTCGCGGCACTGGCCGGCTCCCCGGCCCGGGACGCCGTCGACTGGGCGCGGCTGGACCTGTGGTGGGGCGACGAGCGGTTCCTGCCCGAGGGCGACCCGGACCGCAACGACACCCAGGCCCGGGAGGCCCTGCTCGACGCCGTCCCGGTCGACCCGGCGCGGGTGCACACCATGCCCGTGTCGGACGGCCCGTACGGCAACGACGCGGACGCGGCGGCCGAGGCGTACGCCGAGGAGCTCGCGCGGGCCGCGGGCCCGGAGGACCACGCCCGGGTGCCGTCCTTCGACGTCCTGATGCTGGGCGTCGGACCGGACACCCATGTGGCCTCGCTCTTCCCCGGGCACCCGGGGGTCCGCGAGACCGAGCGCACCGTCGTCGGCGTCCACGGCTCGCCGAAGCCGCCGCCGACGCGCGTCTCGCTCACCCTCCCCGCGATCCGCGCCGCCCGCGAGGTGTGGCTGCTGGCCGCCGGGGAGGACAAGGCCGGTGCCGTCGCCGTCGCCCTGTCGGGGTCCGGCGAGATCCAGGCCCCGGCCGCGGGCGCCCGCGGCCGGTCGCGCACGCTGTGGCTGCTGGACCGCACCGCGGCGGCGAAGCTGCCTCCGCAGCTCTACCCGCCGGCGTCGCTGTAGGCGTCGCCGTACGGTCCGGAACACGAACGCCGGGCGGGTCCCTCCCCGAGGGTCCCGCCCGGCGTTCTTGGTGTGTCAGCGGCCGCGCAGCACGCGGTAGTCGGCGACCAGGCCCTTGGTGGACGCGTCGAGGCCCGGGACGTCCGCGCCCTCGGTCAGAGCGGGCTCCAGACGCTTGGCCAGGACCTTGCCGAGTTCGACACCCCACTGGTCGAAGGAGTCGATGTTCCAGACCGCGCCCTGCACGAAGACCTTCTGCTCGTACAGCGCCACGAGCTGGCCCAGCACCGAGGGCGTCAGCTCGGTCGCCAGGATGGTGGTGGTCGGGTGGTTGCCGCGGAAGGTGCGGTGCGGCACCTGCTCCTCGGCCACGCCCTCGGCACGGACCTCGTCACCGGTCTTGCCGAAGGCCAGCGCCTGGGTCTGGGCGAAGAAGTTCGCCATCAGCAGGTCGTGCTGGCCGGCCAGCCGCGGTTCGAGCTCGCCCAGCGGCCGGGCGAAGCCGATGAAGTCCGCGGGGATGAACTTCGTGCCCTGGTGCAGCAGCTGGTAGTAGGCGTGCTGGCCGTTGGTGCCGGGCGTGCCCCAGACGACCGGGCCGGTCTGCCAGGTGACGGGGTTTCCGTCCCGGTCCACGGACTTGCCGTTGGACTCCATGTCCAGCTGCTGGAGGTAGGCCGGGAACTTCGACAGGTAGTGGCTGTAGGGCAGCACCGCGTGCGACTGGGCGTCGAAGAACTGGCCGTACCAGACGCCGAGCAGGCCCAGCACCATGGGGACGTTCCGCTCCGGCGGGGCGGTGCGGAAGTGCTCGTCGACCAGGTGGAAGCCGGCCAGCATCTCGCGGAAGTGGTCCGGGCCGATGGCGATCATCAGCGACAGGCCGATGGCGGAGTCGTACGAGTAGCGCCCGCCGACCCAGTCCCAGAACTCGAACATGTTGGCCGTGTCGATGCCGAACTTGGAGACCTCGTCCGCGTTGGTGGACAGCGCCACGAAGTGGAACCGGACCGGCGAGTCCTCGGCATCCGCCTGGGTGCCGCTCTTGCCGAGGCCGTCCAGCAGCCACTCGCGCGCGGAGGTGGCGTTGGTGATGGTCTCGATGGTGGTGAAGGTCTTGGACGCGACGATGAACAGCGTCTCCGCCGGGTCCAGGTCGCGCACGGCCTCGTGCAGGTCCGAGCCGTCCACGTTGGAGACGAAACGGAAGGTCAGCGAGCGGTCGCTGTAGGCCCGCAGGGCCTCGTAGGCCATGGCGGGACCGAGGTCGGAACCGCCGATGCCGATGTTCACCACGTTCTTGATGCGGCGTCCGGTCGACCCGACCCACTTGCCGGAGCGCACGGCGCCGGCGAAGTCAGCCATCTTCCTGAGCACCTGGTGGACGGCGGGGACGACGTCCTCCCCGTCGACCTCCACCACGGACGACTCCGGGGCCCGCAGCGCCGTGTGGAGCACCGCGCGGTTCTCGGTCACGTTGATGCGCTCGCCGCGGAACATCGCGTCCCGCAGCTCGGTGACGCCCGAGGCGGCCGCCAGTTCGCGCAGCAGGCTCAGCGTCTCGTCGGTCACCAGGTTCTTGGAGTAGTCCAGATAGAGGTCGCCCACCTGGAGGGTGTAGCGCTCGGCGCGGTCGGGGTCGGCGGCGAACAGCTCCCGCAGGTGGGCCGAGCCCAGCTCCTCACGGTGCCTGGCGAGCGCCTGCCACTCCGGTCGCTGGTCGAGACGGGTACGGCCCTGCGTGTTGGTTCCGGACATCAGTCCACTTCTCCTCGTCCTCCATGCTGCAGGTCCAAACTAGTTGATCCCGGCGTCGGAGGAGATTCACCCCCGGTGTCCGGCGCGGTGACGACCGGTGTCAGCATGGCCAACGCGCACCCGAACAGCACGGCGGCCAGCAGCGGCGCGGTGCCCGGACCCCACGCCTCGGTGGCGGCGCCGCCCATCAGGGCGCCCAACGGCGCCCCGGCCACGGCCAGGGTCCGCATGGCGGCGCTCACCCGGCCCAACAGGGCCTCGGGGGTGCGTCGCTGGACGAGCGTCGTCTCGTTGACGTTCCAGATCATTCCCAGTGCGCCGAACACCGCCATGACGGTGACGGCGACCGGGAGCGAGCGCACTGTGCCGAGCACGACCAGGCAGCCGGCCTGGACGGCGAGCCCGGGTATCAGCGCCCGGCCGCGCCCGCCGAGCAGCGCGGACCATCGTCCGGCGAGCGCTCCCCCGGCCACGCTGCCCGCGCCGTACGCGAGGAGGACGGCGACGTAGCCTGCGTGCCCGGCGTGCAGCGGGCCGGTGACCAGGAGCACCAGGGTGGCGATGACGGCCCCGACGCCGGTGTTGGCGACGGTGTTGGCCGCGCACACCGCCCGCAGGACCCGGTCCCGCCGCAGGACCCGTATCCCCTCGGCGATGTCCTGCCGCAGTGTGGCTCCCGCGGCGCGCGCCGGGCGGACGGGCGCGGGCCGCCGCAGCGAGGCGACCAGGACCGCCGCGGCGGCGTAGGTCACGGCGTCCACGGCGAACGGCAGGGCGGCCGCCAGGCCGAGCAGCACGGGCACCAGCGGGGCGCCGAGGAAGGTGCCCGCCACCGTCTGGCCGGTCATCAGCCGGGCGTTGGCGCGCCCCAGCGCCTCCCCGGGGACCACGGAGGGCAGCAGGGCGGTCGCGGCATTGTCGAAGAGCGTCTGCAGCGTGGTCAGCGCGAAGGCCAGGACGAGCAGCAGCCCGATGCTCGCCGCGCCCAGCCCGACGGCCACCGCGAAGGCCGCCACGAGCACTGCGCGCAGCGCGTCCACCGCCCACATGGCCCGCCGCTGGTCCACGCGGTCGGCGACGGCACCGCCCAGCAGGCCGAAGAACAGCCAGGGCAGGAACCCGGCCGCGGTGACGAGGGACACCAGCAGCGGCGAGTCGGTGAGCCCGACCGCGAGCAGCGGCAGGGCCGCGCCGCGCAGCCCGTCGCCGAAGCGCGAGACGGCCGCGGCCGTCCACAACCGCCCGAACCCGCCCCGCCAGGCGGGCGCGCGCTCCCCCGCGCCCATGGTCACGGCCGTCATGCGGATCCCCCCACTCGTCTGCGATCAACTGTCACAGACCGTAGCGGGACCCACTGACAACGCACCGTCCCCGCAGGTCGGAAGGCGGATGGGCGCGAACCAGGGCAGGTCGGAGGGGATCAGGCCCCGGCGCGGTGCAGTCGCTCCCCGTAGTGCTGCTCCAGGACGAGGTTGCGCTCGAAGCCGCCCGGCACGTTCGCCGAGACGTACACCGGCGCCTCGTGGCCCTCCGCGGTGAGCAGGCCCACCGCCTCGGCCACCGTCATCTGGACGAGCATCGCGGAGGTGATGGTGGAGACCCCGCACAGCGCCCCGCCGCCGGGCAGCGGCAGCAGCGCGTCACCGTAGGGGGCGCCGTTGTCGAGGACCGCGTCGGCGAGGTCGGCCAGCCGCTTGCCGCTGGGGTGCAGCGCGGGCACGGCGCGGGTGTGTTCCAGCGAGGTGATCGCGATCAGGGGGTGGCCCTGGGCCTTGACGTGCAGGGCCATGTCCACGATCGAGTTGTTGACCCCGGAGTTGGAGATGATCACGAACAGGTCGCCCGGCCGCGGCGCGGTCAGCTCGTACAACCGCTTGGCCAGGCCCGGGGAGCGCTCCAGCAGGGGGTCGGTGAGCACCGAGCGGTCGTCGCCGCCGCGCAGCACGAGGTCGTTCAGCGCGATGCGGTTGGTGGGGATGAGTCCGCCGGCCCGGCCGGAGATCTCCAGCGCGGTGGCCTGCGAGTGCCCGGTGCCGAAGGCCTGGAGGATGCCGTCGGCGGCCACGCAGTCGGCGATCAGCCGGGCCGCCGCCGCCACCGAGTCCCGGTTGGCCCCGATCACCCGGTCGATGGCGGCACGGGCCTCCTCGGCGAACCGGGCAGCACTCGTCGTCACGTCGTCGGCCATGGCCGGTTCCCCCTGAGTCCGGTGATCCAGTGGATGTCCACGGCAACGATGGACGAGAGGTCTAGTCCACGTCAATCCCCCTGCACCTGCATGCGGGCCAGCGCCAAGGCGCCCGCGCCGCCGTCCTGCACCGGCAGGACGTGCAGGTCCATCTCCTCCGCGCGCGCCGACACCCTTCCCAGCAGCGGTCCCGAGGGGCCCAGCAGGCCGCCGGTGACGACCAGCGGCTCGCCGGCCTGCGGATCGAGGGCGGCGACGGTCGCCGCGAGCTCGTCGGCGGCGTCGTCCAGCAGGTTGCCGGCCACCTCGTCGCCGTCGCGGTCGGCGGCGACCGCCAGCGGGCTCAGCCGGGCCAGACGGACCGGCGGCTCGGCGTAGACATGCGGCACCAGGCGGTTGCGCAGCACATGGCACTCGTGGTCGCTGGGGCGCTCCTGGGCCAGGTACGGGCCGCCCGGGGAGTCCAGGTAGTGGCACAGGACGGCCTCGACGAGCGTCGTCCAGGGGCCCCGGCCGTCCAGGGCGCGCACCGCGGCGCGCATCACCTCGCGGCCGAGCCAGAATCCGCTGCCCTCGTCGCCGATGAGCCAGCCGTTGCCGTCCGCCAGCAGGCTCTGGCGGCGCTTCTCGATCCGGGCGGCGACCGCGCCGGTGCCGGCGACCAGCGCCAGGCCGTCGGAGGGGACCCCGGGGGCGGAGGCGAAGGCGACCTCGATGTCGCCGCACACGGTCACGTCCAGCGCGCCGATCCCCGTGCTGTCCAGCGCGGCCCGCAGACAGGACGCGGCGAGCCGGCGCCCGACCTCGGGACCGGTGTCCAGGGCGGCGCCGGCGAAGCCGCCGACGACGGCCGCGACCTCGCCCTTGCGGTCGTCCGGGACCGCGCTCCTGAGCGCGTCCGCGAGGTGCTGGGTGAGCGCCACCCGTTCGACGCTCATCGCATTGCCGGGGCCGCCCTCGCCCTCGCCGAGAACCCGCCCCTCGGAAGCCGCGTCGGCGAGATACGCCCGGGTCCGCGTTCCGCCCGCATCGATGCCGATCACCAGAGCCACAACCGCGAGTATACGTTCCCGTTACCCAGTGTCGACCGAACGCGACGGCCCGGACCGCGAAAGGAGGTTCTCCTGATCGCGGGCCGGGCCCGTGGTGAATGTCCTGCCGGACGTGCGGCGGGAACCGCTCAGATCTCGCCCCGGAGCTTGGCGAGCGCCTCGGCGAGGATCGCCTCGCCGTCGGCCGCGCTGCGGCGTTCCCGCACATAGGCAAGGTGCGTCTTGTACGGCTCGGTGCGCGGCGGAGCCGGCGGGTTCTCCTCGTCCTGCCCGGCCGGGAAGCCGCAGCGCGGGCAGTCCCAGGTGTCCGGGATCTGCGCGTCGCTCGCGAAACTCGGCTGGGTCTCGTGCCCGTTGGAGCACCAGAAGGAGATGCGCAGCCGCGGCGCGGACTCGCCCCGCTCGGCCTCTCCCATAGGCCCCGCCCCGACCCGACTGCCACGGATCGCGTTGCCACTTGCCACGGTCGTAACTCCCTGCGTGATCGTGCTGCGAGGTCGCCCAGTTTACGGAGACCGGTTCACCCCGCCGCGGCGGGGAGAGGGCACCGTATCCCAAGACGCGCTTCCATGATAAGTCGCGTCGGCGACAAGGCGTCAGTTCTCCCCGGATACGCGGGAGTCGGTCACTTCTGGAACTTGAGCAGAAGACCAAGGGTGACAATGCACGCAAACCACAGCAGACCGATCACAACTGTGATCCGGTCGAGGTTGCGCTCGGCCACCGAGGAACCGCCGACCGACGACTGCATGCCGCCGCCGAACATGTCGGACAGGCCGCCGCCCTTGCCCTTGTGCATCAGCACGAGCAGCAACAGCAGCAGGCTGAAGATGATGAGGGCGATGGAGAACCCGATGACCACAGCTGGACCAACTCTCTCGGTGACCTAGGACGAGGCGGGGGCCGGTCGGCTGGCATGCAGCCCTCCGGCCCCCGACAGAGTACTTCGGGCAGGGCCCGACAGCCTACTGCCCGCAGAAACGCGTGATCGCGTTACTGGTCGCGGAAGCGGACGATCTTGACGAACTCCTCCGCGTCGAGCGACGCGCCGCCCACCAGGGCGCCGTCCACGTCGGGCTGCGCCATGATCGCCGCGACGTTGCCGCTCTTCACCGAGCCGCCGTACTGGATGCGGACCGCGTCGGCCACCTCCTGGCCGTACAGCTCGGCCAGCCGGCCGCGGATCGCCCCGCAGACCTCCTGGGCGTCCTCGGGGGTGGCCACCTCGCCGGTGCCGATGGCCCACACCGGCTCGTAGGCGATGACCAGGGTCTTCGCCTGCTCGGCCGGGACGTCCTTCAGGGCGCCGTCGAGCTGGGCAAGGGTGAAGGCCACCTGGTTGCCGGCCTTGCGAACGTCCAGGCCCTCGCCGACGCACACGATCGGGGTCAGCTCATGGCGGAAGGCCGCCTTGACCTTGGCGTTGACGATCTCCTCGTCCTCGCCGTGGTACTGCCGGCGCTCGGAGTGGCCGATGACCACGTACGAGCACTTCAGCTTGGCCAGCATCGAGCCGGAGATCTCACCGGTGTACGCGCCGGACTCGTGCGCGGAGAGGTCCTGCGCACCGTACTTGATCTTGAGCTTGTCGCCGTCGACCAGGGTCTGCACGGACCGCAGGTCGGTGAAGGGCGGCAGCACGACGGCCTCGACGGCGTCGTAGTCCTTCTCGTTGAGCGCGAAGGCGAGCTTCTGGACGTGCGCGATGGCCTCGAGGTGGTTGAGGTTCATCTTCCAGTTGCCCGCCATGATCGGCGTGCGCGGGGTCATCGGTCAGTCCTCCAGTGCGGCGAGGCCGGGGAGCGTCTTGCCCTCGAGGTACTCGAGGCTCGCGCCGCCACCGGTCGAAATGTGGCCGAAAGCGTTCTCGTCGAAGCCCAGGATGCGGACGGCCGCGGCGGAGTCGCCGCCGCCGACGACGGTGAACGCGGGGCTGTCGAGCAGCGCCTGGGCGACCGCGCGGGTGCCCTCGGCGTAGTCGGGGTGCTCGAAGACGCCCATCGGACCGTTCCAGAAGACGGTGGCCGTGTCGGCGAGCTTCGAGGCGAAGAGCTTGCGGGTCTCCGGACCGATGTCCAGGCCCATCAGGTCGCCGGGGAAGGCGTCGACGGTCACGGTCACGGGGTTGCCGGCGACCGGGTTCTTCAGGTCGGGGAAGGACGGCGCGCCCACGATGTCCAGGGGGAGCACGAACTCCACGCCCTTGGCCTTCGCACGCTCCAGGTACTCCGCGACGGTCTGGAGCTGGTCCTCCTGCACCAGGCTCTTGCCGACCTCGTGGCCCTGGGCCTTGAGGAAGGTGAAGAGCATGCCGCCGCCGATCAGGATGCGGTCGGCGCGGTCCAGCAGGTGGTCGATCACGCCCAGCTTGTCGGAGACCTTGGCACCGCCGAGGACCACCGCGTACGGGCGGGCCACGTCCTCGGTGAGCTTCTTCAGCACGCCGACCTCGGTGGCGATCAGCAGACCGGCCGCGTGCGGCAGCCGGGCCGGCAGGTCGTAGACGGAGGCGTGCTTGCGGTGCACGGCGCCGAAGCCGTCGCCGACGTAGAGCTCGGCGAGGGCGGCCAACTGGTCGGCGAAGGCGCCGCGCTCGGCGTCGTCCTTGCTGGTCTCGCCCGGGTTGAAGCGCAGGTTCTCCAGCAGCGCGACGCCGCCGTCGGCCAGGGCGCCGACCACGTCGTGGGCGCTCTCCCCGACGGTGTCGGTCGCGAAGGCGACCTTCGTGCCGAGGAGTTCACCGAGCCGGCCGGCGACGGGCGCCAGCGAGAACTGCGGGTCGGGCGCGCCCTTGGGGCGGCCCAGGTGCGAGGCGACGATCACCTTGGCGCCGGCCTCGGCCAGCTTGGCGATGGTCGGCACGACGGCGCGGATACGGCCGTCGTCGGTGATCGTGTCGCCGGACAGCGGCACGTTGAGGTCGGCGCGGACGAAGACCCGCTTGCCGCCGACCCCCTCGTCGATGAGTTCGTCGATCGTCTTCATGGTGAGGACTCTCCTGCCTCGGCCCCTGCCGGCGTGGCGGCACGGCGCTCGCGCCCTGGGGCAGTCGTGGAAAGGTCATGGGACAGGGCCCGGACGACATTGCGTCGTTCGGACCCTGTCCTCATCGCATGGCGGGCTGAAGAGCCCTTGTCAGAGCTGGCCGCCGACGAACACGGTCAGGTCGACGAGGCGGTTGGAGTAGCCCCACTCGTTGTCGTACCAGCCGATGACCTTGACCTGCTTGCCCTGAGCCATCGTCAGGGAGGAGTCGAAGGTGCAGGAGGCCGGCCAGTTGACGATGTCCGAGGACACGATCGGGTCCTCGGTGTACTCCAGGATGCCCTTGAGCTGGCCCTCGGCGGCCTTCTGGAAGGCGGCGTTGACCTCGTCCTTGGTGACCTCGCGCTCGAGCTCGATGACCAGGTCGGTCACGGAGCCCGTCGGGACCGGGACGCGCATGGCGATGCCGTCCAGCTTGCCCTTGAGCTGCGGGAGGACCAGGGCGGTGGCCTTCGCGGCACCCGTCGAGGTCGGGATGATGTTCTCGGCGGCGGCACGGGCGCGGCGCAGGTCCTTGTGCGGGAAGTCAAGGATGCGCTGGTCGTTGGTGTACGCGTGCACCGTGGTCATCATGCCCTTGACGATGCCGAAGTTCTCGTCCAGGACCTTCGCCATCGGCGCCACGCAGTTGGTGGTGCAGGAGGCGTTGGAGATGATGTGGTGCTTCGCGGCGTCGTACTTGTCGTTGTTGACGCCCATCACGATCGTGATGTCCTCGTCGGACGCCGGCGCCGAGATGATGACCTTCTTGGCACCACCCTCGATGTGCTTCTTGGCGTCCGCGGCCTTGGTGAAGATGCCGGTCGACTCGATCACGATGTCGACGCCCAGCTCGCCCCACGGGATGTCGGAGGGGTTGCGCTCCGACAGCACCTTGATGGTGTGGCCGTTCACCGTGATGGAGTCGGCGGTGTGGGTGACCTCGGCCTTCAGGCGGCCCAGGATCGTGTCGTACTTGAGCAGGTGCGCCGTGGTGGCGGTGTCGCCCAGGTCGTTGACAGCCACGATCTCGATGTCCGCACCCTGCTCCAGGGCGGCACGGAAGAAGTTACGACCGATGCGACCAAAGCCGTTGATGCCTACGCGGATCGTCACGAACCGATCTCCTCGCTGATGTGCCGGATGCCATTTCGCTCCGGCTGCGACGTATGGGATGTCCCCGACCAAGGACGACCCTACCCCGGCGGGAACCCAGCGGTGACATCGGCACCGCCGGTGCCCGCACTACGGACGGGTAACCGGGCCCGGCGCGGCCGACGCCCCCCGGACGGCCGGTCTCAGCCGACCATTTCCTCGGTCAGGTTGGACTCCGTGCCGGGGATGCCGATGTCGGAGGCGCGCTTGTCGGCCATCGCCAGCAGCCGGCGGATGCGGCCCGCGACCGCGTCCTTGGTGAGCGGCGGCTCCGCCAGCGAGCCCAGCTCCTCCAGCGACGCCTGCTTGTGGTCCATCCGCAGCCGGCCGGCCGCCGCGAGGTGCTCGGGCACCTCCTCGCCGAGGATCTCCAGGGCGCGCTGGACCCGGGCGCCCGCCGCGACGGCCGCGCGGGCGGAGCGGCGCAGGTTCGCGTCGTCGAAGTTGGCGAGCCGGTTGGCCGTGGCGCGCACCTCGCGCCGCATGCGGCGCTCCTCCCAGGCGAGCACGGACTCGTGCGCGCCCAGCCGCGTCAACAGCGCGCCGATGGCGTCACCGTCACGGACGACCACGCGGTCGACGTTGCGCACCTCGCGGGCCTTCGCCCCGATCTGCAGCCGGCGGGCGGCGCCGACCAGCGCCAGGGCCGCCTCGGGGCCGGGGCAGGTGACCTCCAGCGAGGAGGAACGGCCCGGTTCGGTGAGCGACCCGTGGGCGAGGAAAGCTCCTCGCCAGGCCGCCTCGGCGTCGCACGTCGCGCCGGAGACCACCTGCGGGGGCAGTCCGCGGATGGGGCGGCCCCGGCCGTCGACGAGACCGGTCTGCCGGGCCAGCTGGTCGCCGCCGGCGACCACCCGCACGACGAACCGGCTGCCGCGGCGCAGCCCGCCGGGCGCCATGACGACGAGGTCGGAGGAGTGCCCGAAGATCTCCAGGATGTCCTTGCGCAGCCTGCGGGCCGCGATCCCGGTGTCCAGCTCCGCCTCGATCACGATGCGGCCGCTGACCAGGTGGAGTCCCCCCGCGAACCTGAGGATCGCCGAGACCTCGGCCTTGCGGCAGCAGGTCCGGGTGACGGGGAGCCGGGAGATCTCGTCCTTCACCGCTGGCGTCATCGCCATGGGCCGATCCTTCCATGCATACGAAAAATCCGGTCGAACGCGGCCGCCAGCAACTCCGGGTCGTGCCGCGGCCCGTCGGGCGCGGCGACCCGGGCCAGCTCCACCGTTCCGGACAACCGCTCGGCTGCTTCTGTCAGGCTTTCGCGGTCGGGTACGGCGGCCTCGTCAGCCAGCACCACGTCGATGGTGAGTTTAGGGGCGTGTCGGGCCAAAACCTCCAAGTGACGCTGCGGAGAAAAGCCCTCGGTCTCTCCTGGCTGCGGGGCGAGGTTCAGCGCCAGCACCTTCCGGGCGCGGGTCTCCATCAGCGCGGAGACCAGATCCGGCACCAGGAGGTGGGGTATCACCGACGAGAACCAGGAACCGGGCCCCAGCACCACCCAGTCGGCGTCCAGCACGGACTGCACCGCCTCGGGGACGGCCGGCGGGTCGTTCGGGACCAGCTGGACCTCCTGCACCTCACCGGGGGTGAGCGCGACGGTCGCCTGCCCGTGCACCGTGGAGATGGCGTCCGGCTTCTGCGGGTCGTGCCCGCGCACGGTCGCCGTGAGCTCCAGCGGCACGCCGGACATCGGCAGCACCCTGCCGTGCGCCCCGAGCAGCCGGCCCACCCACTCCAGGGCGGCGACCGGGTCGCCGAGCTGCTCCCACAGCGCCACGATCAGCAGATTGCCGACCGCGTGGCCGTGCAGGTCGCCCTGGCTGACGAAGCGGTGCTGGACGACCTTCGACCAGGTCCTGCCCCAGTCGTCGTCACCGCACAGCGCCGCGAGCGCCTTGCGCAGGTCGCCGGGGGGCAGCACGCCCATCTCCTGCCGCAGCCGGCCGCTGGAGCCGCCGTCGTCCGCGACGGTGACGACGGCGGTCAGGTCCTGGGTGATCCGCCGCAGCGCCGACAGCGAGGCGGCGAGTCCGTGGCCGCCACCGAGCGCCACGACCTTCGGCGCCGCACCGCTGCGTTGTGCCGACCGGCGCAAGCGCCGAGTCGTCGTCCTCACTCGCGCCCCATGTCCCGGTGGACGACCACCGTCTCCACGCCGTCCGCGGACAGCCGGGCGGCGAGCCGCTCCGACATGGCCACGCTCCGGTGCTTTCCGCCGGTGCAGCCGACGGCGATCGTCACGTAGCGCTTGCCCTCGCGCCGGTACCCGGCGTTGACGATGTGCAGCAACTCCGCGTAGCGGTCCAGGAACTCCTTGGCGCCGGGCTGGTTGAAGACGTAGGTCGCGACCTCGTCGTTGAGCCCGGTGAAGGGGCGCAGCTCCGGGACCCAGTGCGGGTTGGGCAGGAAGCGGCAGTCGGCGACGAGGTCGGCGTCGACGGGCAGCCCGTACTTGAAGCCGAAGGACATGACCGTGGCCCGCAGCTCCGGCTCCTCCTCACCGGCGAACTGGGCGTCCATCTTGGCGCGCAGTTCGTGGACGTTGAGGCTGGAGGTGTCGATCACCAGGTCCGCGTCGCCGCGCAGCTCGCTCAGCAGCTCGCGCTCCTTGGCGATGCCGTCCACGATCCGGCCGTCGCCCTGCAGCGGGTGCGGACGGCGGACGGACTCGAAGCGGCGCACCAGCGTGTCGTCGGAGGCCTCCAGGAAGAGCACCCGGCGCTTGACGCCCTTGGCGTCCAGGTCCGCCAGCGAGTCGCGCAGATTGTCGAAGAAGCGCCGGCCGCGGACGTCCACGACGACGGCGATCCGGGCCACATTGCCCTGGGAGCGGGCGCCGAGGTCCACCATGGTGGGGATGAGCGCCGGCGGCAGGTTGTCCACCACGAACCAGCCGAGGTCCTCCAGGCACTTGGCGGCGTGGCTGCGGCCCGCGCCGGACATGCCCGAGATGATCACGAGTTCGGGGATCGCCTCCGCGGCTTCTCCCGCTCCGCCCGTCGTCACCTGTGTTCCGCCTCCGTCGTTCTCGATCATGATCCCTTCCCCCGTTCGGTGGGGACGGTCACCGGACCGGCCGTCCCCTCTTCTTCCTCAATGATCTCTCCTGTGGCCGTGTTCACGGCCGGTCCGGCCGGGGCGGCCCCGGCCAGGGCCGCGAGCACGGACTCCGCGGTGCGCCGGCCCACACCGGGCACCTCGCAGATCTGCTCGACGGTCGCCGCGCGCAGCCGCTTGAGCGAGCCGAAGTGCTTCAGCAGCGCCTGCCGCCGGCTCTCGCCCAGGCCCGGGACGGAGTCCAGGGCACCGGCCTTCATCGACTTGGAGCGCTTGCTGCGCTGGTAGGCGATGGCGAAGCGGTGCGCCTCGTCACGGACGCGCTGGAGCAGGTACAGGCCCTCGCTGGTGCGCGGCAGGATGACCGGGTCGTCCTCGCCGGGCAGCCAGACCTCCTCCAGCCGCTTGGCGAGGCCGCAGACGGCGACCTCCTCCACGCCCAGTTCCTCCAGGGCCCGCCGGGCCGCCGCGACCTGCGGCGCCCCGCCGTCGACGACGACCAGCTGGGGCGGGTAGGCGAACTTGCGGGGCCTGCCGGTCTCCGGGTCGATGGGGCCGCCCGCGACCTCGGGGCCGGCGCCGTCCTCCGCGCCCGCCCCGTCGCCGTTCCCGTCAACCCACTCGCCGGTCCGCTGCTTCTCCAGCAGGTAGCGGCGGAAGCGCCGGGAGACCACCTCGTGCATGGAGCGGACGTCGTCCTGCCCGGCGAAGCTCTTGATCTGGAAGCGCCGGTACTCGCTCTTGCGGGCCAGACCGTCCTCGAAGACCACCATCGAGGCGACGACGTCGTCGCCCTGGAGGTGGGAGATGTCGAAGCACTCGATGCGCAGCGGCGCCGTGTCCAGACCGAGCGCCTCGGCGATCTCCTCCAGGGCGCGGGAGCGGGTGGTCAGGTCGGAGGCACGCCGGGTCTTGTGCAGCGCGAGCGCCTGCAGCGCGTTGCGCTGCACCGTGGCCATCAGGTCCTTCTTGTCGCCGCGCTGCGGGATGCGCAGGCTGACCTGGGAGCCGCGGCGCTCGCTGAGCCACTGCTGGACCGGCTCGTACGGCTCGGGCAGGGCGGGGACCAGCACCTCCTTGGGCACCGAGTCGCCCCGCTCCTCGCCGTACAGCTGCTGCAGGGCGTGCTCGACGAGCTCGGGGGTGCCGATCTCCTCGACCCGGTCGGTGACCCAGCCGCGCTGGCCGCGGACCCGGCCGTCACGGACGTGGAAGATCTGGACCGCGGCCTCCAGCTCGTCCTCGGCGACGGCGATCAGATCGGCGTCCGTCGCGTCGGCCAGGACGACCGCGTTCTTCTCCATGGCGCGCCGCAGCGCCTCTATGTCGTCCCGCAGCCGGGCGGCCTTCTCGTACTCCATCGCGACCGCGGCGTCCTTCATCTGCTGCTCCAGGCGGCGCAGATACGTGCCGGTGCGGCCCGCCATGAAGTCGCAGAACTCCTCCGCGAGTTGGCGGTGCTCCTCGGGGGTGACCCGGCCGACGCAGGGCGCGGAGCACTTGCCGATGTAACCGAGCAGGCAGGGGCGGCCGATCTGCGCGGAGCGCTTGAACACCCCGGAGGAGCAGGTGCGCACGGGGAAGACCCGCAGCAGCAGGTCGACGGTCTCGCGGATCGCCCAGGCGTGCGCGTAGGGGCCGAAGTAGCGCACCCCCTTGCGCTTGGGACCGCGCATGACCTGGACGCGGGGGAATTCCTCGTTCATGGTCACCGCGAGCGACGGATAGCTCTTGTCGTCCCGGTACTTGACGTTGAAGCGCGGGTCGAACTCCTTGATCCAGGAGTACTCCAGCTGCAGCGCCTCGACCTCGGTGGTCACCACCGTCCATTCCACGGAGGCGGCGGTGGTGACCATCGTGCGGGTGCGCTGGTGCAGGTTCGCGACGTCCTGGAAGTACGAGGAGAGCCGCTGACGCAGGCTCTTCGCCTTCCCGACGTAGATCACCCGGCCGTGCTGGTCCCGGAACTTGTACACCCCTGGGGACTCCGGGATCTCTCCCGGCCGGGGGCGGTAGCTGGAGGGGTCGGCCATGCCCCCACCCTACTGACTGGCGGTGACAATCCTGTCGCCTCAGGCCGACGGGCCGGCCACCAGCTTGCCCGCCTCGACCCGGATGCCGACGGACGGCAGCGGCCGGGCGGCGGGACCGTGTTCGACGGCGCCGGTGGCGGCGTTGAAACCGCTGCCGTGGCAGGGGCAGGAGAGGGTGGTGCCGCTCAGCTTGTTGCAGAGGCAGCCCTGATGCGTGCACACGGCGCTGTAGGCCTTGTAGACGCCCTTGGTGGGCTGGGCTACGACGACTTTGGCGTCGGTGTACAGCTTCGCGCCGCCGACGGGCACCTCGGAGGCCGCGCCGAGGTCCACGGGGCTGGTCGGCCCGGTGGAGTCGGCGCCGTCCTCGGAGCCGCCGCCGCAGGCGGTGAGGCCCAGTCCCGCGACGCCGGCGACAGCGGCGCCCCTCAGGACGGTTCGGCGGCAGGGAGGAAATCCGGTGGTGTCAGCCATGGCAGCGCTCCGCTTCGGCACGTGGGGAAAAGTCGACCTTGGACGGATCTGACCTTACGTGCCGAAGCTCTGCGCAGCCTGTCAGGCCTTGGCCGCCGCTTTCTTCCGGGTGCTGGTCCGCTTGCGGGCGGCCGGCACCGGCGGGGCGTCGGAGATCCGCTCCGAGCCCAGGATGTCCCGCAGGAACTTGCCGGTGTGGCTCGCCCCCACCCCCGCCACCTGCTCGGGCGTGCCCTCCGCGATCACCAGTCCGCCGCCGCTGCCACCTTCGGGGCCCATGTCGATGACCCAGTCCGCGGTCTTGATCACATCGAGGTTGTGCTCGATGACGATCACGGTGTTGCCCTTCTCGACCAGTCCGGACAGCACCTTGATCAGCTTGCTGATGTCCTCGAAGTGCAGACCGGTGGTCGGCTCGTCCAGGACGTAGACCGTGCGGCCGGTGGAGCGCTTCTGCAGTTCCGAGGCGAGCTTGACGCGCTGCGCCTCGCCACCGGAGAGCGTGGTCGCCGACTGGCCGAGCCGCACGTACCCCAGGCCGACCTCGGTGAGGGTCCGCAGGTGCCGCGCGATGGTCGGCACCGCCTCGAAGAAGTCCAGCGCCTCGGAGATCGGCATGTCCAGGACCTCGGCGATGGACTTGCCCTTGTAGTGGACCTCCAGGGTCTCCCGGTTGTACCGGGCACCGTGGCAGACCTCGCACGGGACGTAGACGTCCGGGAGGAAGTTCATCTCGATCTTGATCGTGCCGTCGCCGGAGCAGTTCTCGCAGCGCCCGCCCTTGACGTTGAAGGAGAAGCGGCCCGGCAGATAACCGCGCACCTTCGCCTCCATCGTCTCCGCGAAGAGCCGGCGGACGTGGTCGAAGACACCGGTGTACGTCGCCGGGTTGGAGCGCGGCGTGCGGCCGATCGGCGACTGGTCGACATGGACCACCTTGTCGACGAGATCGTCGCCGTCGACCCGGGTGTGCCGGCCCGGGACGCCCCGGGCGCCGTTCAGTTCGCGCGCCAGGTGGGTGTAGAGGATGTCGTTGACGAGGGTGGACTTCCCGGAGCCGGAGACACCGGTGACCGCGGTGAAGACGCCCAGCGGGAAGGACACGTCGATGTCCCGCAGGTTGTTCTCCCTGGCGCCGCGCACCGTCAGCTGCCGGCCGGTCTCCAGCGGCCGCCGCATGGGCGGGATCGGGATCTGGCGCTTGCCGGCCAGATACTGGCCGGTCAGCGACTCCTCGTTGCTCAGCAGCTCCGCCAGGGAGCCGCTGTGCACGACCTTGCCGCCGTGCTCACCGGCGCCGGGGCCGATGTCGACCACCCAGTCGGAGGTCTTGATGGTGTCCTCGTCGTGCTCGACCACGATCAGGGTGTTGCCGAGGTCGCGCAGCCGCACCAGGGTCTCGATGAGCCGGTGGTTGTCCCGCTGGTGCAGGCCGATCGACGGCTCGTCGAGCACATAGAGCACGCCGACCAGCCCGGAGCCGATCTGCGTGGCCAGCCGGATGCGCTGGGCCTCGCCACCGGACAGGGTGCCCGCGGCACGGTTGAGCGAGAGGTAGTCCAGGCCGACGTCGACCAGGAAGCGCAGTCGCTCGTTGACCTCCTTCAGCACGCGCTCGGCGATGGTCTTCTCGCGCGCGCTCAGCTTCATCCCGCGCAGGAACTCCGCGCAGTCGCTGATCGACATCGCGGAGACGTCGGCGATCGACTTGTCCTGCACCGTGACGGCCAGCACGATCGGCTTGAGCCGCGTGCCCTGGCAGGTCGGGCAGGGCACCTCGCGCATGTAGCCCTCGAAGCGCTCGCGGCTGGAGTCGCTCTCGGACTCCGCATGGCGGCGCCGCACGAAGGGGATCGCCCCTTCGAAGGCGGTGGTGTACGAGCGCTCCCGCCCGTAGCGGTTGCGGTAGCGCACCTCGATCTGCGTCCGGTGCCCGTTGAGCAGGGCCTTCTTCGCCCGCTGGGGCAGCCCGGCCCACGGGATGTCGGTCCGGAAGCCGAGTTCGTCGGCGAGTGCGCCGATCAGGCGCTGGAAGTAGTCCCGCGTGTGGCCGAGCGACCAGGGGGCGATGGCGCCCTCGTCGAGGGACTTGTCCTCGTCGGGGACGACCAGCTCCGGGTCGACCTCCATGCGGGTGCCGATGCCGGTGCACTCCGGGCAGGCGCCGAAGGGCGAGTTGAAGGAGAAGGAGCGCGGCTCCATCTCCTCGAAGGACAGGTCGTCGTACGGGCAGTAGAGGTGCTCGGAGAACATCCGCTCGCGCTGCGGGTCGTCCTCGGGGAGGTCGACGAAGTCCAGGATGACCATGCCGCCGGACAGCCCGAGCGCGGTCTCGACCGAGTCGGTCAGCCGGCGCTTGGCGCTGTCCTTGACGGTGAGGCGGTCGACGACCACCTCGATGGTGTGCTTCTCCTGCTTCTTCAGCTTGGGCGGCTCGGCCAGCTGCACCGTGGCGCCGTCGACCCGGGCCCGGCTGTAGCCCTTGGTCTGCAGGTCCGCGAAGAGGTCGGCGAACTCGCCCTTGCGCTCGCGGACGAGGGGCGAGAGCACCTGGAAGCGGGAGCCCTCCTCCAGTTCGAGCACCCGGTCGACGATCGCCTGCGGCGACTGCCGCGAGATCGGGCGGCCGCACTCGGGGCAGTGCGGCTTGCCGATGCGGGCGAAGAGCAGGCGCAGGTAGTCGTAGACCTCGGTGATGGTGCCGACGGTCGAGCGCGGGTTGCGGGAGGTCGACTTCTGGTCGATCGAGACGGCCGGCGACAGGCCCTCGATGAAGTCGACGTCCGGCTTGTCCATCTGCCCCAGGAACTGCCGGGCGTAGGAGGAGAGCGACTCCACGTAGCGGCGCTGTCCCTCGGCGAAGATCGTGTCGAACGCCAGGGACGACTTCCCCGAACCGGACAGGCCGGTGAAGACGATGAGCGAGTCCCGTGGGAGGTCGAGCGACACGTTCTTCAGGTTGTGCTCGCGAGCGCCACGGACGGTAAGTCGATCGGCCACGCCAGTGCGTACCTTTCATAGAACAGACAAGGGGCAAGCTCCAACGCCCCCAGACAGCCTAAACGGGGCGCCGACGGGATTTCTTCCGCTTGCGACGAGAACGAGCCTATAGCACGCACATTCGATTTACGGCCGCAGTGCGGCACCTTCACCCGATCGAGTGTCCTCCGCTAGCGTCTTCGGCACGATGTGGATCACCCGCACCCGTCCTGCACCTCTGTGCGACAAGGAGGCCCCGTGTCTGTCCAACGACCCGACCCCGAGCACGATGCGGCCGAGCTGCGCCAAGCCACCGAACGGCTGATCGACGCCGTCTCCGTGCTCGCGCCCACGAGCGTCGCCGAGCCGTCCCGCCTCCCCGGCTGGACCCGCGGCCACGTCCTGACCCACCTGGCCCGCAACGCCGACTCGCTGGTCAACCTGCTCATCTGGGCCCGCACCGGCCAGGAGGTCCCCCAGTACGCCAGCGGGGAGAGCCGCGACCGCGACATCGAGACCGGCGCCGGCCGCCCGCTCGCCGAGCAGCTGGACGACCTGCGCGGGTCCGCCGCCCGGCTCGCGACCGCGATCGAGGAGATCCCGCCGCAGTGCTGGGCGTCCCAGGTGGTCATGCGCTCCGGCCACGTCATCGCCGCCGCCGAGATCCCCTACGCGCGCCTGATGGAGATCTACTTCCACCACGTCGACCTCGGCATCGGCTACACCTGCGAGCACCTCCCCGTGCCCTTCTCGGTCCGCGAGCTGGCCGCCGTCATCGACGACCTGTCCGGCCACGAGGGCGTCGCCGCCGTGCGCCTGCACGACACCGACAGCGGCGAGAAGTGGGTGATCGGCGCCGCTCCGGAGCCCGAACTGACGGTCAGCGGGGCCCGGCACGCCCTGCTGGGCTGGATCACCGGCCGCTCCGACGGCAAGGACCTCGACGTTCAGCCGGACGTGCCCCTGCCCGTGCTGCCGCCACTAGGCTGAGGCCATGACGTACAGCGGCGAGGTCAGGGTGGGCGGCGCGCCCGACGTGCACGAACTCAAGGACCTCATCATCACCAAGGTCGCGGTCGGCCCGATGGACAACAACGCGTACGTGCTGCGCTGCCGCGCCACGGACGAGCAGTTGCTCATCGACGCGGCCGCCGACGCGCACACGCTGATCGAGGTGGCCGGCGACGACGGGCTCGCGTCCGTCGTCACCACGCACCGGCACGGCGACCACTGGCAGGCCCTGCAGGCCGTCGTGGACGCGACCGGCGCCCGTACCTACGCGGGCCGGCACGACGCGGAGGGCATCCCGGTCCGCACCGACGTCCCCGTCGAGGACGGCGACACGATCAGCGTCGGCCGGGTCACGCTCACCGCCCGCCACCTGGTGGGCCACACCCCCGGCAGCATCGTCCTGATCTACGACGACCCGCACGGCCACCCGCACGTCTTCACCGGCGACTGCCTGTTCCCGGGCGGCGTCGGCAACACCCACCGCAACCCCGACCACTTCACGAGCCTCTTCGAGGGCGTCAAGGCCAAGCTCTTCGACACCCTCCCCGACGAGACCTGGGTCTACCCCGGGCACGGCCGGGACACCACGCTCGGCGACGAGCGGCCGCACCTCGCCGAATGGCGCGAACGCGGCTGGTGAACGCGGTTCGCGGGGGTGGTGCCACCGCATCGGCGGCGCCACCCCCGCACACCCCGGTCGTTGGACCGGCGTGCGCACTACTGCCTCCGGCACCCCTGTTCCCATGACCCGGATCGCGGCGGCCTCGGCGGCCGGGACCGCGATCGAGTTCTACGACTTCTTCGCCTACGGCACGGCGGCCGCCCTCGTCCTGGGCCCGCTGTTCTTCCCCGCCTTCTCCCCCGTCGCCGGGACGCTCGCCGCGTTCGGCACCTTCGCCGTGGGCTTCGTCGCCCGGCCGCTGGGCTCGGTGCTCTTCGGCCACATCGGCGACCGCCTCGGGCGGCGTCCGGTGCTGATGGGCTCCCTGCTGCTGACCGGGGCCTCGACGACCGCCGTGGGCCTGGTGCCCTCCTATGACGCGATCGGGGCGGCCGCGCCGGTGATCCTGGTGGCGCTGCGCTTCCTGCAGGGGCTCGGGCTGGGCGGCGAGTGGGGCGGGGCGGTGCTGCTGGCCGCGGAGCACGCCCCCGAACGGCGGCGCGGGCTGTGGGCGAGCCTGCCGCAGACCGGTCCCGCGGTGGGCTTCGTGCTGGCGAACGGGATCGTGCTGGCGCTGTCGGCCGGGCTGAGCGACACCGCGTTCCGCTCCTGGGGGTGGCGCGTGCCGTTCTGGGCGGCGGGGGCGCTGGCACTGGCCGGGCTGGCGCTGCGTGCCGCGCTGCCCGAGACCCCGCAGTTCGAGCGGGCCGCCGAGCAGGGCGAGCTGTCCCGGGTGCCGCTGGTGGAACTGCTGCGGGGCCACTGGCGGCTGCTGCTGCTCACGGCCGGCGCGATGGCCTGCGGCTACGCCGTCTTCTACACCGTGACGACCTGGTCGCTGGCGTACGCCACCGAACGGCTCGGCATGGACCGCACCGTGGTGCTCGGCTGCGTCCTGGCGGCCGTCGTGGTCAAGGGCGCGGCAACGCCCTGGGCGGGGCTGCTCGGCGACCGCCTCGGGCGGCGTCCCCTGGCGCTCGCCGGGACGGCCGCGATGGGGGTGGTGATCTTCCCGTACGCCTGGCTGCTGGGCACCGGCTCGCCTGCGGCTCTCGTCCTGGGCTCCGCCGCGCAGCTGCTGGCGTTCATCGCGGTCTTCGCGGTGCTGGGGGCGTATCTGCCCGAGCTGTACCCGACCCAGGTGCGCTGCACCGGCGCCTCGCTCGGCTACAACCTCGGCGGGATCCTGGGCGGCGCCCTCACCCCCATCGCCGCGACCCGGCTGGCGGGCGACGGGGGTGGCGCGCCCTGGGCGGTGGCGGTCTACGTCGCGGCGGTCGCACTGCTCAGCACGGCCTGCTTCGCGGCGCTGCCGGACCCGCGCCGTACGGCCGCGACGACGCGGGTGGACCAGCAGGCCGCGGAGACGGCGGCGGGGTCCGCGGCCGCCGGCCGCGGACCCCGCACGGGCTGAACCGACGGGTCAGGCGTCGACGTGCCGTTCCTCGTCGCTGCGGACGCTCTCCTGCGACTCGGCCTGCTTCCGCGACGCCCTCAGGCTCGTCACGGTGGTGACGGCGAGGACGAGCACGATGAAGCCGAGGGAGAACGGGATGCTGATCTCGGGCACGTGCACACCGGACTCGTGCAGCGCGTGCAGCACCAGCTTGACGCCGATGAAGCCGAGGATGACCGACAGGCCGTAGGACAGGTGCACCAGCTTCCTCAGCAGGCCGCCGATGAGGAAGTACAGCTGCCGAAGGCCCATCAGCGCGAACGCGTTCGCGGTGAAGACGATGTACGGGTCCTGGGTGAGGCCGAAGATCGCGGGGATGGAGTCCAGCGCGAACAGGACGTCGGTGGTACCGATCGCCAGCATGACCACGAGCATCGGGGTCATGATCCGCTTGCCGTTCTTCTGGATGAACAGCTTGGTGCCGTGGTAGCGGTCGGCGACACCGAAGCGGCGCTCGGCGGCCTTGAGCAGCCGGTTCTCCTCGAACTCCTCGTCCTCTTCCCCGGCGCGGGCCTCCTGGATCAGCTTCCAGGCGGTCCAGATCAGGAAGGCGCCGAAGAGGTAGAAGATCCAGGCGAAGTTGGCGATGATCGCCGCGCCGGCGGCGATGAAGCCCGCGCGCAGCACCAGCGCGATCAGCACGCCGATGAGCAGGACGCGCTGCTGGTACTGGGTGGGCACCGAGAACTTCGCCATGATCAGGACGAAGACGAAGAGGTTGTCGACGCTCAGCGACTTCTCGGTGATGAAACCGGCGAAGAACTCGCCCGCGGGCTGCCCCCCGGCGAAGAGCAGGAGGCCGAGGCCGAAGAGCGCGGCCAGGGTGATCCAGACGACGGTCCAGATCCCCGCCTCCTTGATCGACACGTCATGGGGCTTGCGCCCGATGAAGAAGTCGATGGCGATGAGGGCGCTGAGACCGGCGATGGTCAGCACCCAGAGGGTCAAGGACACATCCATGCGATGCCTCCGGCAGATGGGCTGGCAATTGTCAGCGTGATCGCTGCCGGAGGTCTCTTCCACCCGGGCACCTCGCGCTCGGGCCGGTGCCCCGGGGCTGTTCTTTCCCGTGCTGACGGGTGCACCGCGTCAGGAGTACTCCCCTCCGCGTAAAGAACAGTACATGAAATCCCAAGGAAAGGTAAAGACGGTAAAGTGATGGTCAATCAGGTGGGTGCGATGGGGCCCTGCCGCTGACCGGCAGGCCGCTCAGCGGCGGCCCCGGTCGTAGGTCCGCCGGGCCGCCGCGACCTGGCGCAGGACCCTCGGCACCACCTGGCTGCCGGGCGGGGCCAGCGGGGGTTCGTACGTCCAGGCGTGGCCGACCCAGGGGTCGGCCAGGTGGTCGTCGGGCACCGCGGTCAGCCGCAGCAGGGAGCGCCACAGGGGATCCAGGACGGGGCCGTACTCCCGGGCGTCCTCACGATCGGCGACCAGCAGGAGGTGGACGCCGACGCGGGGCCCCTCGTCGGCCAGGTAGCGCAGCTGGGTGAGGGTCCGGTCGTCGAAGCCGTACGGGAAGTCGTTGACGACCAGCAGCTGCCGGGCCGGGTCGAGGCCGGCCGGCAGGCGCACCGGGCCGCCCGCGTCCAGTGCCATCTGCACCAGGTCGACGCGCTGCGTCAGCCGGGCGAGCAGCGCCGCCACCCCGGCGGCTCCCGTGGCGGGCGGTTCGCGCAGCGCGCCGGACTCGGTGAAGGGAGCCAGCGCCCGGGCGGCCGATCCGGCCGGGTCCACCACATGGACGGCGAACTCACCCACCGGATGGGAGGCGAGCAGGCGCGCGGCAAGGGCGACGGCCACGTCCACGGCCGTACGGCGCTCCTGCGCGCTGTCGACCCACAGACCCCGCTCCAGGGGGAGCCGCACCAGCATGGGGATGCGCAGCTCGGGCCGCTCGGGCAGATGCAGGTCGCCGAGCCGGACCGCGATGGGGGGCTCGGTGGGCGTCGTCCAGCCGTGCCACACCGGGCTCTCCCAGCCCGCGAAGGACGGCGGGAGCGCGGGCTCGACCACGTCGCGTTCCGCGGCCAGCTGGGCCAGGTCGCCGTCCAGGACCGCGCGGGCCCGGTCGACCAGTTCGGCCTGGCGGGCGCGGGCCTGGTCGCGGGCGGCCTCGGCGGCGGGGCCGACGCGGGTGCGCGGATCGGCGAGGACGGCGTCGAGCTCCTGGTCGAGCCGGGTCTCGGCGAAGTCGACGGCGCTGCGGTAGGCGGCGATCGCGCGGGCCAGGTCCTCGAACATGCCCCAGACCTGGTTGTACAGGCGCTCCTCCATCGTCCAGCCGGCGGCGTCGCCCGCGACGGGTGCGGGGGGCGTCGTGGCGGCGGAAGGAGGCGGCGGCGGCGTCGGGTTCGCCGCGGCGGGGCCGTCCGGCCGGGGCCGGTCCCTGGGCGGGACGCGGTCCTGGGGCCGCGGCGGGACGGACGCGGCGGCAGGCACGTCGGCCGGCGCGGCCAGGGCGGCGGTCAGACGGTCCGCGTCGGCCGCGGTGAGCCCCTGGTCGCGGAGGAGTTCGGGGAGCCCGCCCGCGTAGCCCTGGCCGAGAGCGCGCACTTTCCAGGTGCCCTGGCGGCGGTACAGCTCCAGGGCGACGATGGCGGACTCGCTGCCCAGCCCGGTGACGGTGAAGCTCGCGATCTCGGCGCCGCCGGGGACGACGAGGGCGAGGTGGGGCGCGGCGCAGGCCCCGAACCGGGTCGGCGCGCCCGGCAAGGCGGGCAGCGCGAGCAGGATGTGCACCCGCTCCACGGCGGCCGGGACCGCGTCCAGGTCGGCGGTGAGCCGGTGCTCGGCGCCCGGGCCGGGGGGTATCGCGATGCCCGGCAGGGCGCCGGAGCCGGGCAGGGCGACGCTTTCGGGCCCGCTCACCCGGCCCTGCCCGTCGCCCAGGGTGGCGCCGGGCACCACCGCCGTGCCCGCCGACACCCGGATCTCGACCCGGGTGCCGGGGAGCGGATGGTTCTGTCCGTGGACCAGTTCGGCGGTCATGCCCGCGCCCCCCTTGTGCCTGCTGTGCTCCGCCCGGCTAGAGCGCCGGGAGGATCGCCGGGATGAGGTCCTGGAAGGTGCGGCCGTTGGCCGGGGTGCCGATGGCGGTCATCGACCAGGCCGCGCCGCTGCGCTGCACCTTCGCCATGATCTGCGCGGTGTAGGCGCCGCCCCCGGTGAGGGTGTAGCGGGCCAGCTCCTGCCCGTTGGTCTCGTCGACCAGCCGGCAGAAAGCGTTCTGCACCTCCTGGAAGGTCTGCCCGGTGAAGGAGTTGACCGTGAAGACGATCTGGTCGACGTGCACGGGCACCCGCGCCAGGTCGACCAGGATGGACTCGTCGTCGCCTCCCTGGCCGGCGCCGCCGACCAGGTTGTCGCCGGTGTGCCGGACCGAGCCGTCGTCGCTGACGAGGTGCCGGAAGAACACCACGTCCACGGGCTGCTTGTCGG
This sequence comes from Streptomyces sp. NPDC088732, assembly GCF_044751205.1. Taxonomy (NCBI): domain Bacteria; kingdom Bacillati; phylum Actinomycetota; class Actinomycetes; order Kitasatosporales; family Streptomycetaceae; genus Streptomyces; species Streptomyces sp. NPDC088732. The sequence goes on along the minus strand of NZ_JBIVLI010000006.1, from coordinate 258,400 downwards.
CGAAGAGCACGGCGGAGGCGTCGAGGTCGATCTCCCGGGTGCGGGAGCCGAACAGGCCGCGGCGCGGGGCCGCCTGCCAGCCGAGCCCCATGCGCACCGACGTGAGGGTCCCCCCGTCCGTCTTCTGCAGGCTGATCTTCTGACCCTTGGTCATGTTGACCGTCACGCGCAGTCCCCTCTCACCCAGTGTGCCGACGTGCGGTTGCTCCGCACCCTATGGGTAGACGCGCGCCCGGCGCACCGCGGTTCGGCAACCGCGGTGCGCGAGGGGGAAAAGGCGTCAGGCCACACCGGCCTCCCGCATCTGCCGCAGCTCCTTCTTCAACTCGCCCACCTCGTCGCGCAGTCGGGCCGCGACCTCGAACTGCAGGTCCGCGGCGGCCGTGTGCATCTGGTCGGTCAGCTCGCCGATGAGCTCCGCCAGTTCGGCGGCCGGCAGGCTCTTGTCGGCGCGCTTGCCGCCGGCCTTGCCGGACAGCCCCGGAACGGGCGCCTTGCCGCGCGAGCGCTGGCGGCCGGAGCCCAGCAGCTCCTCGGTGTCGGCGTCCTCGCGGGCGAAGGAGTCCATGATGCCGGCGATCTTCTTGCGCAGCGGCTGCGGGTCGATGCCCCGCTCCTCGTTGTACGCGATCTGCTTGGCCCGGCGCCGGTTGGTCTCGTCGATGGCCTTCTCCATGGCCGGGGTGATCTTGTCGGCGTACATGTGCACCTGGCCGGAGACATTGCGGGCCGCGCGGCCGATGGTCTGGATCAGCGAGGTGCCCGACCGCAGGAAGCCCTCCTTGTCCGCGTCGAGGATCGCCACCAGCGAGACCTCGGGCAGGTCCAGGCCCTCGCGGAGCAGGTTGATGCCGACCAGGACGTCGTACTCGCCCGCGCGCAGCTCGCGCAGGAGCTCCACGCGGCGCAGGGTGTCGATGTCGCTGTGCAGATACCGCACCTGGATGCCGAGTTCCAGCATGTAGTCGGTGAGGTCCTCGGACATCTTCTTGGTGAGGGTGGTGACCAGGACGCGCTCGTCACGCTCGGCGCGCACCCGGATCTCGTGCACCAGGTCGTCGATCTGCCCCTTGGTGGGCTTGACGATCACCTCGGGGTCGACCAGACCCGTCGGGCGGATGATCTGCTCGACGGTTCCGTCGCCGCGGGACAGCTCGTACGGGCCGGGGGTGGCCGACAGGTAGACGGTCTGGCCGACGCGCCCCAGGAACTCCTCCCACTTCAGCGGGCGGTTGTCGAGCGCGGAGGGCAGCCGGAAGCCGTGGTCGACCAGGGTGCGCTTGCGGGAGGCGTCGCCCTCGTACATGGCGCCGATCTGCGGCACGGTGACGTGCGACTCGTCGATGACGAGCAGGAAGTCCTCGGGGAAGTAGTCGATGAGGGTGTCGGGCGCCGAGCCCGTCTCGCGGCCGTCGATGTGCCGCGAGTAGTTCTCGATGCCGGAGCAGGTGCCGATCTGCCGCATCATCTCGATGTCGTACGTGGTGCGCATCCGCAGCCGCTGGGCCTCCAGCAGCTTGCCCTGCTTCTCCATGACCGCCAGCTGCTCGCCGAGTTCCTTCTCGATGCCGGCGATCGCGCGCTCCATGCGCTCGGGGCCGGCGACGTAGTGGGTGGCGGGGAAGACGTACATCTGCTCGTCCTCGGTGATGATCTCGCCGGTGAGCGGGTGCAGCGTGTACAGGGCCTCGATCTCGTCGCCGAACATCTCGATGCGGACGGCGAGCTCCTCGTAGACCGGGAAGATCTCGATGGTGTCGCCGCGCACGCGGAAGGTGCCTCGGGTGAACGCCACGTCGTTGCGCGCGTACTGGATGTCGACGAACTTGCGCAGCAGCGCGTCGCGGTCGATCTCCTGGCCGACCCGGAGGCGGACCATGCGGTCGATGTACTCCTGGGGCGTGCCGAGGCCGTAGATGCAGGACACGGAGGCGACCACGATCACGTCCCTGCGGGTCAGCAGGGAGTTGGTGGCCGAGTGGCGCAGCCGCTCGACCTCCTCGTTGATGGAGGAGTCCTTCTCGATGTACGTGTCCGTCTGCGGGACGTACGCCTCGGGCTGGTAGTAGTCGTAGTACGACACGAAGTACTCGACCGCATTGTTCGGCAGCAGTTCGCGGAATTCGTTGGCGAGCTGCGCGGCGAGGGTCTTGTTGGGCGCCATGACCAGGGTCGGACGCTGCAGCCGCTCGATCATCCAGGCGGTGGTGGCCGACTTTCCGGTACCGGTGGCGCCGAGCAGGACGACGTCGTTCTCGCCGGCGCGGATGCGCCGCTCGAGGTCGTCGATGGCCGTCGGCTGGTCGCCGCTGGGCTGGAAGGGGCTGACGACCTCGAAGGGCGCCACACTGCGTTCGATGTCTGATACGGGCCGCATGGGTCCACGGTACGACCCCCCACTGACAACCGGGTCCGCGCCGGTCGCGGAGCGGGCCGTGGCACGCCTCCGGCGCGGGGGACCACCGCGCCGGACATTCCACCGACAATTTCCGCCGATCGATTATCAGAATCACTCACGGGTGATCAGAGAAAGGGAAATGCGGGGATTTCGCACATGCCGACGAAAAGCCCCGACGGAATGAACCGGCGCCGATAGCCTCTCCGGCATGAAGCGCCGTACGACCGTTCTGATCGCCGGCCTCGCGGCGGCCTGCGCGGCCGCGGGGACCGCCCACCTCCTCAGGGGTACGGCGCCCGGCGGGGCCGGCGGCTCGACGGCACCGCTCAAGGCGGCGCACGTGACGTTCCTGCCGTACGTGGACGCGTCGCAGACCTCGGTCTACAACATGGCGGCCGCCGTCCGGCACAGCGGCGTGGACGGATTCACGCTCGGCTTCGTCACCGCGCGCGGCGGATGCGCGCCCGCCTGGGACGGCCGCGACGGGATCGACCACGGCCCCCTGGCCGCCCGCCTTGCCGCCCTGCGCGCCGCGGGCGGCACCCTGCGGGTGTCCTTCGGCGGTGCGGACGGCACGGAACTGGCGAGCGCCTGCGGCAGCACCGGCGAACTGGCCGCCGCCTACGCCTCGGTGATCGACCGGTACGACCTGACCCGGGTGGACTTCGACATCGAGGGCGCCGCCCTGGCCGACACCTCCGCCACCACGCGCCGGGCGCGCGCCGTCGCCCGGTTGCAGCGGCGGGCCAAGGCCGCCGGCCGCCCCCTCACGGTCTCGTTCACGCTGCCCGCCATGCCCTCGGGCCTCGCGGACGGAGCCGACGCGGTGGTGGCCGCCGCCGCGCGCGAGGGTGTGGACGTCGGCGCCGTCAACATCATGGCGATGGACTACGGGCCCGCGTACACCGGCGACATGGGCGCCTACGCGATCCGCGCCGCCACCGCCGCCCAGGCGCGCGTCAAGTCGCTGCTGGGCCTGTCGGACGCCGACGCCTGGCGGACGCTGGAGGTGACCCCGATGATCGGCGTCAATGACATCGAGGGCGAGGTCTTCACCCTCCAGGACGCCGCCCAACTGTCCGCGTTCGCACGGAGGAAGGGACTGGGCGGGCTGTCGATGTGGTCCGCCGACCGCGACCGCGGGTGCGCGGCCGCGGCGGGCGGCACCATGGAGGCCGTCTCCGACCGCTGCAGTGGCGTCGGGCAGCGCTCAATGGCGTTCACCCGGGCGCTCGCGCACCCGGGAGGCACGGGCGGCGCGTGAGGCGGGGGCCGGGCGGCCGGGCTGCGCGACCGTGGGCCGGCCGGGGACGTAGGGATCGGGGGTGGGCGGGTCCAGCGCCACGACCACACCCGCCAGGAGGAGGAACACCACCGGCCCGATCAGCACCGGGGCGAGCGCGGCGGGACCCGCCCCGCCCGCCTCCCGGGGGCCGTTCAGCAGGTGCACGGTCACCGACGCCATGCCGATGTAGTGCATGCAGGTCATGGCGAGGCCCAGGATCAGGCTCGCGACGAGCCCCCCGTACAGGCCGCGGATCGTCACCGCGCACCACAGGGCGACCGTCGCGGCGACCACCGCGACGCCGACGGCCAGGGCCACCGTCGGCGTCGAGTACTCCAGTGCGGCGTGGAGCCGCAGGCCCCGCATGCCCAGGTAGTGCATGCCGGCGATTCCGAGGCCCATGACGACGCCGCCTGCCAGGAGCGCCGGTACCGAGCGGCCCAGGTAGCCGACGGCGAAGACCCCGACGCCGACGACGAGCACGGCGACCAGCAGGCTCGCGAGCGTCGTCACCAGGTCGTAGGAGATGGGCACCCCGCCGATGGTGAAGCCCATCATCGCGATGAAGTGCATGGTCCAGATGCCCGAGCCGATGGCCGCCGCGCCGAGCGCGAGCCAGCCGGCCCGCCGCGAGGGGTGCATCGCCAGGGCGCGCGTGATGCAGCGCAGCCCGAGACCCGCGCCCAGGCAGGCCATCAGGTAGCCCGCCAGCGGAGTCGCCCACCCGTAGGTGAACCCGTCGACCGTTCCGTACGTGCCGCCCACGGCACCCTCCCCCTTGCCGGCCGGCCCCCGTCTTCGGTCCGCGCGGCACTCACGGTAGGTCACGGACGGTGTCCGCGCGGCCACGTCGCGCGGACTTCATCGCGCGGAAACCCGCCGGTCACCCCACCCGCCTCAGATCGCCCCCGGAAGCGCCGTGATCCGCTCCAGCGGCCCGTACGGACCGCCCTCCAGCGCGGCCCGCAGGGCGGCGACCACCTCTCCCGGGGCGCGCGCGAGAGCGGCCGGGGCCACCCGCAGCACCCGCAGGCCCAGCGCCTCCCACCGGGCGCGCCCGCCGCCGGGACCGAGGTCGAGCACGAGCCCGTCGCGTGCCCAATAGGCGTCCGGGGAGCCGAGGAAGGCCCCGTCCAGGTGGAGCGTGGGGCGCCACAGCGGCTGCCGCAGGCCGGACCTGGCCACCAGGGCGCGCGCCAGCGGACCCACGGCGGGGGCGGGCGCGCGGGTCTCCGCCGCGAGGGACTCCAGGAGCGCGGCCACGGCCGGACGGCGGCCCAGCACCGCCGCACCCAGTTCGGCCGCGACTATGCCGGCCGGGACGCCCATCACCACGACCAGTTCCTGCACGACGTCGCGGGCCCACTCGGGGTCGATGGACTCCCGCAGGCCGTCGGCGGCTGCCCGCACCACCGGGGCCAGGGGCACGCCGTCCACCAGATCGGGCGCCGGCAGCGCCCGGGCGTGATGGACCCGCACCCAGGTGTGGGTGCGGATGCGCCGGTCGCTGGGCACGAGGACGTCGACCACCGGCAGCCCCGGCGGGAACGCCGCGGCGGCGACACCGTGCAGCCGCAGCGCCGCCGCCCCGGTGATCATGGCCCGGGTCAGCGGGTGCCCCGCGAACGCCAGGGCCGCCCGGCACCGCTGGGCGGAGCTGAGCGGACCGGAGTGCAGCACCGCGACCCGGGGCAGCGGCCGCTGCCACCTGCCGCCGGGGCGGCAGCGCTCACGCACCAGGCGCTGCGGCACGCCGGCTTCCGCGAGTTGGGCGACGGTGGCCACCCGGTCCTGCTCGCGGGCGAGTTTGCGGAGGGCCGCGGAGTAGTCGTTTCGCGTCATGCGAGCCCCATCCCCCACCGTGGCCACTCGACTACCTGCTGTAACACACCTGTCGAGAACCGCCACCCTCGCGAGTGGCCGCGCGGCGCGGAGTTGCCGGCTCCGGTGCGCCGGCAACGGGGCGCCGGCAACGGTCCGCGGCCCGTTGTCGGTGCCCCCGCCTAGGCTGGTGGACGTGACGAATCCCGAGACCCCGACCCGCACGGTGGCCTGGACGGTGGCGGACACCGCCGTCGGGCCGCTGCTGCTGGCCGCCACCGAGAAGGGCCTGGTCCACGTCGTCTTCCGGGCGGACGAGGCGACCACGGCCGCCGCTCTGGAACGGCTCGCGTCCCGGCTCGGCGCCACGCCCGAGCACCTGCCCGGCGGGCCGGCGGGCGACCGGCTGCGCGAGGCCGTGGAGCAGGTCGAGGCCTACTTCGGGGGCACCCTGCGGGCGTTCACCCTCGAACTGGACTGGTCGCTGAGCGCCGGCTTCCACCGCACCGTGCTGCGCGAACTGGCGGGGGGCGTGCCGTTCGGCAGCGTCGTCGGCTACCAGGACCTGGCCACCCGGGTCGGGGAGCCCGGCGCGGCCCGTGCGGTCGGAGTGGCCATGGGCTCCAACCCACTGCCGGTCGTCGTGCCCTGCCATCGCGTGCTGGAGAGCGACGGCGGGATCGGGGGCTTCGGCGGCGGCCTGCGGATGCTGGACATCAAGCGTTCGCTGCTGGCGAGGGAGGGCGTCCTGCCCGAGCCGCTGTTCTGACGGACGCGCGACGGGCAGGGCCGGTACGGCAGGAGGGGCACGACAGCATGGACACGCACGAGGGGGACGAGGAGGCTTCCTTCGGCGTCGAGGAGGGGGCGCCCGGTTCGCCGGTGCTGCTGCATGTGCCGCACGGCGCACGCGCGGTGCCCGCGCCGGTCCGCGAGCGCATCCTGCTCGACGACGCCCAACTGGCGGCGGAACTCGACCGCATGACGGACTCCCACACCGCCCTTCTGGCCGGGCGGGCCGCCGCCGGGACCGGTGCCTGGCGCTTCGTCAACCACCTGTCCCGGCTGGTCGTCGATCCCGAGCGGTTCCCGGACGAACGCGAGGAGATGCGCGCCGTCGGCATGGGCGCCGTCTACACCCGCACCTCCCGACTGGCGCCGCTGCGCGAGGACGACGCCGCGCACGAACAGGCGCTGCTGGACACCTGGTTCCACCCCTACGCCGCGGCGATGACCGCCGCCGTGCAGGACCGGCTGGAGGCCGCGGGCCGGGCCGTCGTCATCGACGTGCACTCCTACCCGAGCGCACCACTGCCCTACGAGCTGCACGGCGACGGCCCCCGGCCCGCGGTGTGCCTGGGCACCGACGCCTTCCACACCCCGGCGTGGCTGACGGCCGCGGCGCGCGCGGCCTTCTCCGGCTGCGGTGAGGTGGGGCTGGACTCGCCGTTCTCCGGCACCTATGTGCCGTTGAAGCACTACCGGGCAACGCCCGGGGTCTCCGCGCTGATGGTCGAGATCCGGCGGGACGTCTACATGGACGAGCCCGGGGGCGCCCCCCACGCCGGACTCGACCGGGTCGCCGGGGCCCTGGCCGCACTGATCTCCGCTATCGAGGCGGACGCCACCGGCTGACCTCGCCTCCGGTGGCCGTGCCGGAACCCCGGACGCCCGGACCCCCGGAACCCCGGAAACCGAGCCCGGCGGCGGTCCCCCGCTCCGCTCAGGCGGAGTCGGGGAACCGGGCTGCCTGCAGATAGTCCGGCTTGGGGTCGAGGGCCGCGGCGAGCCGGAAATGCCGTCGTGCCTCCCCGTCGCGGCCCGCCCGCTCCAGGGTGCGACCGAGCGCGAAGTGCGCGAACGCGTTGTCCGGCTCGCGCTCCAGGACCACCTGGAACTCCAGCTCGGCCGGCCGCAGCTGCGCGGCCAGGAAGAACGCCCGCGCCCGCAGCAGACGGGCGGCGGTGTTCTCCGGGTGCACGGCGATGACCGAGTCCAGCAGCTTGACCGCCCCGCGCGCGTCCCGCGCCTCCAGGAGCTTCTCCGCCGCGCGGAAGTCGATCACGTGGTTCTCGGGGCTCTGCTCGGGCACAGCCGCCTCCTTCCCCGGGCATTCAATGGCTCACAACTACCCAACATCACCACTCGCATATGCATTCCCCCCAGGATCCGGCACGACCGCGCGCGGGTGGGCTCACGCCTCCTCCGCGAGCGGGTGTCCCTTCTCCAGCGCCGCGGGCTCCACCGGTTGCTGCGGCACCTCCAGCGCCGCCGGGGCGACCCCGCCGGCCTCGCCGGCCGGTGCGGCGGGCGTGTCCGGTGCCGCGGGCACGGCAGTCTCCTGCGGCCGCTGCTGGTCGGCACCCGACGCGCGCTCGAAGAACCGCAGCATCTCCACCGGGAAGGGCATGACCAGCGTGGAGTTCTTCTCCGCCGCCACCTCCACGACGGTCTGCAGCAGCCGCAGCTGCATCGCGGCGGGCGTCCGGTCCATCGCCTGCGCCGCCTGGGCGAGCTTCTCCGAGGCCTGGAGTTCACCGTCGGCGGTGATGATGCGGGCCCGCCGCTCCCGGTCGGCCTCGGCCTGCCGGGCCATGGACCGCTTCATCGACTCGGGCAGGGCCACGTCCTTGATCTCCACCCGGTCGATGTGGATGCCCCATTCGACGGCGGGGGTGGCCAGCAGCAGTTCCAGGCCCTCGTGGATCGCCTCGCGGCCCGACAGCAGGTCGTCCAGCTCGCTCTTGCCGATCACCGATCGCAGCGAGGTCTGCGCGACCTGCAACATGGCGAACTGGTAGTTCTGCACGTGCACCGTCGCCTTGACCGGGTCCACGACCCGGAAGTAGAGCACCGCGTCCACCCGCACCGACACGTTGTCCCGGGTGATGCCCTCCTGCGAGGGCACCGGCATGGTGACCACCTGCATGTTGACCTTGGTCATCCGGTCGACGAGCGGCACGAGCATGCGCGGCCCCGGCTGCTTGGGCTTCTCCCGAACCCGCCCGAGGCGGTAGACCACACCCCGCTCGTACTGCTTGATCACGCGGAACCCGCTCTTGAGCCCCACCAGGACCAGCACCACGGCAATCACCGTGAGCACGGCCGAAACGCCTTCCATCCCCGTCCCCTTCCGTCCATGAGTGCAGCGAAGCTACTGCTCCTCGGACGCCGCCGGAGGGGGTGCCGGATCAGCTTTTGACGATGTTTTGAGGTTGGTGACGCAACTGCGCCCACAGCCGCCGGACCTGAGGCTCCAGCGCCTCCAGCGGGCCGTCGTTGTCGATCACCACATCGGCGATCGCCAGACGCTCCTCACGGTCCGCCTGGGCCGCCATCCGCGCCCGCGCCTCGTCCTCGGTCATCCCGCGCAGCCGCACCAGCCGGTCCACCTGCGTGCCGGGGGCCGCGTCCACGACCACGACCACGTCGTACAGCGGGGCCAGCTTGTTCTCCGCCAGCAGGGGCACGTCGTTGACCACGACGTCCTCGGGCCCGGCACTCGCCTCCAGCGCGGCCGACCGCTCCCGGACCAGGGGATGCACGATCGCGTTGAGCGCCCGCAGCCGCTCGGGGTCGGAGAAGACGACGGCACCGAGGCCGGGACGGTCCAGGCTGCCGTCCTCGGTCAGCACACCCTCGCCGAATTCGGCGACGACCGCCGCCAGACCGGGCGTTCCCGGCTCCACGACCTCGCGCGCGATGCGATCGGCGTCGATCAGCACCGCCCCGTACGAGGACAGCAGCCGCGACACCTCGCTCTTGCCCGCCCCGATCCCGCCCGTCAGCCCCACAGTGACCATGGCGCGAGACTACCGCCGCCCCCCGCCGCGCACGAGCCGGGTCCGGGCAGCGCCCGGGCCGCCGACCAGCGGTCAGGCGCCGTCGTCCTCGCGGTCGGCCAGGAAGCGCTCGAACTCCGCCGCCAGATCGTCCGCCGACGGCAGGTCCACCGGCTCGGCGATCAGGTTGTCCCGCGTCTGGCCGCCGGCCAGCGCGTCGTACTGGTTCTCCAGCCCGCGCACGACCGACACCAACTCCGCGTCGCCCTCCTCGACCTGGCGGTCGATCTCCGCCCGGACGGTGTGCGACTCGGTCCGCAGGGCGTGCGCCACCTGCGGCAGCACCAGCCCCGTCGCCGCCGTCAGCGTCTCGACCACCGCCAGCGCCGAGTCCGGGTACCCGGAACGCGCCAGGTAGTGCGGCACATGCGCGGCGATGCCCAGCACGTCACGGCCGGACTCCGCGAGCCGCAGCTCGATCAGCGACTCCGCGCTGCCCGGCACCTGCGCCTCGTCGAACCAGCTGCGGTGACCCGGCATCAGGTCCAGCCGGTTGCCGTGCGGCGTCAGCCCCACCGGCCGGGTGTGCGGGACACCCATCGGGATGCCGTGGAAGTTGAACGCCAGCCGCACCCCCAGCCGCTCCACGATCTGCACGACCGCAGCCGCGAACCGCTCCCACTCCACGTCCGGCTCCTGGCCCGACAGCAGCAGGAAAGGGGCACCGGTGCTGTCGCGCACCAGCCGCAGCGCGATCTCCGGGGTGTCGTAGGCCGTCCAGTGATCGCGCTTGAAGGTCATCAGCGGACGCCGCGCCCGGTAGTCCACCAGCCGGTCGGCGTCGAAACGCGCCACCACCCGGTGCTCCTGGCGCTCCAGCAGCTCCTCGACGACCTGCGCACCGGTCTCCCCGGCGTCGATGTACCCGTCGAAGTGGTACAGCAGCACGGGCCCGGTCTCGCCGAACGCCTCGTCGACGGCCTCTGCCCCGCCCGGCTCGTATGCGTACAGCCCCTGGGGATCCAGCACCGTGCACCCTTCTTTCGTTCTGATCAACTTCTGGTCCAACGAAGGGCGAACCCCCCGCATTCCCACGGCCGCGCCCCGGAACGCGGAACGGCCCGCTCCCCCAGAGGGGAGCGGGCCGTTCCGATGTACCCGGGGCCGGAGCCCCTGCGATCAGCTCTGGCCGCCGGCCAGCTTCTCGCGGAGCGCGGCAAGCGCCTCGTCCGACGCGAGCGCGCCCGAGGTGTCACCGGACTCCGAGGAGTACGAGCCACCGGCGGGGCCGGCCGCCGGAGCGGCCTGGCCGGCCTCGGCCGCAGCCTCGGCGTCGGCCTCGCGGGACTTGATGACCTGCGCCTGGTGCTGCTCGAAGCGGGACTGCGCCTCGGCGTACTGGTGCTCCCACGCCTCGCGCTGGGTCTCGTAGCCCTCGAGCCAGTCGTTGGCCTCGGGGTCGAAGCCCTCGGGGTAGATGTAGTTGCCCTGGTCGTCGTAGGACGCGGCCATGCCGTACAGGGTCGGGTCGAACTCGACCGAGGCCGGGTCGGCACCGAAGGACTCGTTGGCCTGCTTCAGCGAGAGGCTGATGCGACGGCGCTCGAGGTCGATGTCGATGACCTTGACGAAGATCTCGTCGTTGACCTGGACGACCTGCTCCGGGATCTCCACGTGGCGCTCGGCCAGCTCGGAGATGTGGACCAGACCCTCGATGCCCTCGTCCACGCGGACGAACGCACCGAACGGCACCAGCTTGGTGACCTTGCCGGGGACGACCTGGCCGATCTGGTGCGTACGGGCGAACTGCTGCCACGGGTCTTCCTGGGTCGCCTTCAGCGACAGGGAGACACGCTCGCGGTCCATGTCGACGTCCAGGACCTCGACCGTGACCTCCTGGCCGACCTCGACGACCTCGGAGGGGTGGTCGATGTGCTTCCAGGACAGCTCGGAGACGTGCACGAGGCCGTCCACGCCACCCAGGTCCACGAAGGCACCGAAGTTGACGATGGAGGAGACGACGCCGGAGCGCACCTGGCCCTTCTGCAGGGTGGTGAGGAAGGTCTGGCGGACCTCGCTCTGGGTCTGCTCCAGCCAGGCACGGCGGGACAGGACCACGTTGTTGCGGTTCTTGTCCAGCTCGATGATCTTGGCCTCGAGCTCCTTGCCGACGTACGGCTGGAGGTCGCGGACACGGCGCATCTCGACCAGCGACGCGGGGAGGAAGCCCCGGAGGCCGATGTCGAGGATGAGACCACCCTTGACGACCTCGATGACGGTACCGGTGACGATGCCGTCCTCTTCCTTGATCTTCTCGATCGTGCCCCAGGCGCGCTCGTACTGGGCGCGCTTCTTGGACAGGATCAGACGACCCTCCTTGTCCTCCTTCTGGAGGACCAGGGCCTCGATCTCGTCGCCCACGGCGACGACCTCGTTGGGGTCGACGTCGTGCTTGATCGAAAGCTCACGCGAGGGGATGACGCCCTCGGTCTTGTAACCGATGTCGAGCAGGACCTCGTCCCGGTCGACCTTCACGATGACGCCGTCGACGATGTCGCCGTCGTTGAAGTACTTGATCGTCTCGTCGATCGCGGCGAGGAAGGCTTCCTCGGAACCGATGTCGTTGACCGCCACCTGCGGGGTGGTACGAGGGGCCTCGGTGCTGCTCGTCATTAGGAAAAGGGCTCCGGTACGGACATGAAGTCGTAGGTACTGCTACGCCGTAAGCCCGTTTCGCTCCTGCCGATTCCGGACAGCCCACAAGGCCGAGAGGTTTACAACAGATGTGAGCGCAGCCTGCTCCGTCCGAGGCGCGCAGGCTCGCAGCGCAACTTGTAGCATACGGGGGCAGCCGGGCACGGTCAATGCGCGAAGAGCACACCACGGGCGGAACACCCCGTACCGGGCACTGACGCAAGCACGTGCTGCGGCACCACCACAGCCACAGGTCACCACAGAGGGTACGACGACCACAGCGATGATCCAAGCACCGCCCCCCCAGCCCTTGCCCGAAGAAGCCGAGGCCACCCGCCGTACCGCGGGCACCACGGAGAGCAGCCGCGCCAACCGCGGCTGGTGGGACCGCAACGCCGACGAGTACCAGACCGACCACGGCGAGTTCCTCGGCGACGCCGAATTCGTCTGGGGCCCCGAGGGGCTGAACGAGGAGGACGCCCGGATTCTCGGGCCCGCCGAACGACTCGCCGGCACCGCCGTCCTCGAGATCGGCGCCGGCGCCGCCCAGTGCTCCCGCTGGCTCGCCGCCCAGGGCGCCCGCCCCGTCGCCCTCGACCTCTCCCACCGCCAGCTCCAGCACGCCCGCCGCATCGACCAGCACGCCACGGGAAGCCCGGGAAGCACAGCCCCCCGGTTCCCCCTCGTCCAGGCCGACGCCGGCGCCCTGCCCTTCGCCGACGCCTCCTTCGACCTCGCCTGCTCCGCGTACGGCGCGCTCCCCTTCATCGCCGACAGCGCCCACGTCATGCGCGAGGTACGGCGCGTCCTGCGCCCCGGCGGCCGGTGGATCTTCTCCGTGACCCACCCCGTCCGCTGGGCCTTCCCCGACGAACCCGGCCCCGAGGGCCTCACCGCCACCGCCTCCTACTTCGACCGCACCCCCTACGTCGAACAGGACGACCACGGACACGCCGTCTACGTCGAGCACCACCGCACCCTCGGCGACCGCGTCCGCGAACTGACCGCCGCCGGCTTCGTCCTCACCGACCTCGTCGAACCCGAGTGGCCCGCCTGGAACACCGAGGAATGGGGCGGCTGGTCACCCCTGCGCGGCCGGCTCATCCCCGGCACGGCGATCTTCGTGTGCACCACCGCATGACCCCCGCGCCCCCCGGCCCCCGCCGGGACGCCCTCGCCGCCCTCCCCGTACGCGCCGCCCTGCCCGCGCTGCGCGACGCACTCGGCACCCACGGCTGCGCCGTTCTCGCCGCACCCCCCGGCACCGGCAAGACCACCCTCGTACCGCTCGCCCTCGCCGGCCTCACCGGCCTCACCGGCCTCACCGGTGACGGACCCCCGCGCCACGTCACCGTCGCCGAACCCCGCCGCATGGCCGCCAAGGCCGCCGCCCGCCGCATGGCCTGGCTGCTCGGCGAGGAAGCCGGGCAGCACGTCGGATTCACCGTCCGCGGCGAACGCAAGGTCTCCCCCGCCACCCGCGTGGAAGTCGTCACCACCGGCGTCCTGCTGCAACGCCTCCAACGCGACCAGGAACTGCCCGGCACCCACACCGTCCTGCTCGACGAATGCCACGAACGGCACCTCGACGCCGACACCGCCATGGCCTTCCTGCTCGACGTCCGCGCCACCCTCCGCCCCGACCTGCAGCTCGTCGCCGCCTCCGCCACCACCGACGCCGACGCCTGGTCCCGGCTCCTCCACGACGCCCCCGTCGTCCGCGCCGAGGCCCGCACCCACCCCGTCGGCGTCACCCACGCACCGCCCCCGCGCGGCACCCGCCCCCCGCACGGCATGCGCGTCGACCCCGCCCTCCTCGACCACATCGCCGCCACCGTGCGAACCGCCCTGCGCGACCACCACGGCGACATCCTGTGCTTCCTGCCCGGCACCGGCGAGATCGCCCGCGTCGCCGCACTCCTCGGCGACCTCCCCGGCCACGGCACCGACGTGCTCCAGCTCCACGGCCAAGCCCCCGCCGCCGTACAGGAGGACGTCCTCCACGGCGGCGACGGCACCCGCCGGCGCGTCGTCCTCAGCACCTCCGTCGCCGAATCCAGCCTCACCGTCCCCGGCGTCCGCGTCGTCGTCGACTCGGGACTCGCCCGCGAACCCCGCACCGACCACGCCCGCGGCCTCGGCTCCCTCACCACCGTCCGCGCCTCCCACGCCACCGCCGCCCAGCGCCTCGGCCGCGCCGGCCGCGAAGCACCCGGCCACGCCTACCGCTGCTGGAACCCGGCCGACGACACCGGCCGCCCCCGCTACCCCTCCCCCGAGATCGCCATCGCCGACCTCACCCCGTTCGCCCTCCAGGCCGCCGTCTGGGGCGCCCCCGACGCCACCGGGCTCGCCCTCCTCGACCCGCCCCCCGCAGGCGCCCTGACAGCCGCACGCGACGTCCTCGCCGCCATCGGCGCCACCCGCCCCGACGGCCTGCCCACCGACCACGGCGCCCGCATGGCCCGCGTCGGCCTCCACCCCCGCCTCGCCCGCGCCCTCCTCGACGGCGCCCCCCGCACCGGCACCCGGCGCGCCGCCGACATCGTCGCCCTCATCGCCGAAGAACCCCCGCGCGACTACGGCGACGACCTCACCACCGCCTGGCGCACCGCACGCCGCGCCCACGACGCCTACACCGCGCGCTGGCGCGCCGAAACCCGCCGCCTCGCCGCCGCCGCACCCGACCACCCCCAAACCGCCCTCACCGACGACACCGCCGCCGGCCTCGTCACCGCCCTCGCCTTCCCCGAACGCGTCGCCCGCCGCCGCGCCGCCGGCAGCTACCTCATGGCCTCCGGCACCGCCGCCGAGCTCGCCGCCGGCACCCGCCTCGGCACCCCCGGCTGGCTCGCCGTCGCCGTCGCCGACCGCCCCGCCGGCGCCCCCACAGCGCGCGTCCGCCTCGCCACCGCCATCGACGAGGACACCGCCCGCACCGCCGCCGCCCCCCTGCTCACCGCCCGGGACGACGTCTCCTGGACCGACGGCGACATCGCCGCCCAGCACACCGTCCGCCTCGGCGCCATCGAACTCGGCACCCGGCCGCTGACCGCCCCCGACCCCGCGCTCCTGCACGCCGCCCTCCTCGACGGCCTGCGCCGCGAAGGCCCCGGCCTGCTCACCTGGTCACGCGACGCCACCGCCCTCCGGCAGCGCCTCGCCTTCCTCCACCGCGAACTCGGCGACCCCTGGCCCGACGTCTCCGACGCCGCCCTCCTGGACCGGGCCGAGGAATGGCTCGCCCCCGAACTCGCGCGCGCCCGCCGCCGCGCCGACCTCGCCCGCACCGACGCCGGCGCCGCCCTGTCCCGTCTGCTGCCCTGGGCGGGCGGGGAGGCGGCCCGGCTCGGCGAACTCGCCCCGGAGCGCGTCGAGATCCCCTCCGGGTCGCGCGTACGCGTCTCCTACGACGGCGACCGGCCCGTCCTCGCCGCCAAGCTCCAGGAACTCTTCGGCTGGACCGCCACCCCGCGCATCGCCGACGGCCGCGTGCCCCTGGTCGTGCACCTGCTGTCCCCCGCGGGCCGCCCCGCCGCCGTCACCTCCGACCTCGCCTCCTTCTGGCGCGATGGCTACCGCGCGGTCCGCGCGGAACTGCGCGGGCGCTACCCGAAGCACCCCTGGCCGGAGGACCCGGCGACGGCCATGGCCACGCGGCACACGAAGGCGCGGCTCAATACTTCGGACCGATGAAGCGGTCCATGAGCGCGACGGACTCCTTGCGGGCGACGGAGATGTTGCAGGCGTTCGCCTGCCTCCAGGCGACACCCAGCGCGTCGAGGGTGTCGGTGCACAGACGCCGGATGTCGGCGGAGACGTTGGTGAAGAAGTAGCGCGGGTACGCGTAGCGCTTGGGTTGGCCGGCCACCGTGCGCGTGGTGCGGTTGACGACCCGGCTGCCGTCGGAATGGATGAGCCCGCGGACGAAGTCCCAGGGGTGCTCGTCGACGACCTCCTGCTGCCACGGTTCCAGCGCGATGGGCCGTTCGTGCTTCCTGCCCGGGCCGTGCTGCGGGAAGAGGCAGGACCAGTGGCTGCTGTAGGACGTCACCATGGTGCAGCCCGGAGTGCGGACGCGGCAGACGGAGTTGCCGGGGCGCACGGCCCGGACCGCTTCCTCGCAGGCGTCGATCAGTCCGGGCCAGGCGTCACCGCAGGCGATGCGCAGGGCGTACCCGCCCCGGGGCTGGCGGCTGATGCAGCCGTCGCCGAGGTAGAGGCCGAGCAGGTACGCGTAGGCCGGGCCCGAGGCGCGGCCGGTGCAGCCCGGACCAGGCCGCAGGGGGTTCGATGCGGACGCACCAGTCGCGGATGGCGGAGCGGGACATGCCGGTCATCCGGCTCACGGCATTGAGGCTGTGCCCCTGGGAGACGAGCGCGACGGCTCGGCGGCGTGCTGCGAGGTCGTACACGCGTCCGACGATGCGCCGGAAGGCGCTCGCCGGGGCCTCATTCGAAGCCTTGTTCACCCCAACCAGTGAAGATCGCCAATGGTTGGCGAACCTTGGAATTGAAGGCAGAGTGCCCCGGGTCGGATTCGAACCGACACTGTATGGGTTTTGAATCCATCGCCTGCTGCCAGTTGGGCTACCGGGGCCTTTCGAAACGAAGGACAGTCTAGACCCTCCGCACCTCAAACATACCGCAGCTAGGTAGGCTCTATACCCAGCACCTGCCTTGGAACGAGGAGTCCCGTGAGCGCCGCCGAGCCCGAGCCCGTTGACGAGCACACGCACGTACCGCCGCACACCACCCGCGTGGTGATCGCCGAGGACGAGGCTCTGATCAGGCTCGACCTCAAGGAGATGCTCGAGGAGGAGGGCTACTCCGTGGTCGGGGAGGCGGGGGACGGCGAGACGGCCGTGAGTCTCGCCGAGGAGCTCCGTCCGGATCTGGTGATCCTGGACGTGAAGATGCCGGTGCTCGACGGGATCTCGGCGGCGGAGCGGATCGCCAAGAACAAGATCGCGCCGGTGCTGATGCTGACGGCGTTCTCGCAGCGGGAGCTGGTGGAGCGGGCCCGGGACGCCGGGGCGATGGCGTACCTGGTGAAGCCGTTCAGCAAGAGCGACGTGGTGCCGGCCATCGAGATGGCGGTGTCGCGGTTCACGGAGTTGCGGGCGCTGGAGGCGGAGGTCGCGGACCTGAGTCTGCGGCTGGAGACCCGGAAGCTGGTGGACCGGGCGAAGAGCGTGCTGCAGACGAAGTACGGGCTGAGCGAGCCGGCGGCGTTCCGGTGGATCCAGAAGACGTCGATGGACCGCCGGATGACGATGCAGGCGGTGGCCCAGGCGGTGCTGGACGAGGTGGACGGCGCGGTCAAGTAGCCGTCGGGCCGCGGTCGGTGCCTGCCGTCAGGCGGAGTGGTCCGGCCAGTCGAGGTGTGGCAGAGGGATGTCCTTGGTGGGCATCCCTTTGTCGTTGGTGACGGCGAGCCGGTCGACGGCGGCGTCCTTGGGGATGTCGAACCAGAGGTCGTACTGGGCGCTGTCGTGGGCGCCGATGTCGAGGGTGAGCGGCTGGCGTTTGATCTGCATGGCCTCCCAGTCGACGGAGTGGCGGGTTCCGTCGGCGAGCACGAGGCGTTGGATGTCGTTGTCGAGGCGGGCGCTGACGGAGTCGTCGACGGTGACGTCGATTCTGATGCGGCAGAGGCGTCCTTTGGCGGGGTGTTCGGCGTGGGTGCCGACGATGACGGCGATTCCGCAGCGCAGCGCAATGGCGCGGAATTCGAGATTCCCGGGGTGGACGGCGGGTGCGTCGAGGGCGATCTCGAGTTGGCGCAGGGGGCGTTGGGGCGTGGTCCGGGGGGTGGCGGGCCAGAGGGCGGTGGCGACAAGGGCGGTGGTCAGGGCGCCGGCGAGGGCGGCTGTCGCGGCGACGGCGAGCAGGTGTCGGGCGCCTTGCGGTGGAGTGACGCCATTTCGGGCATTCATCCGCACTTCTTCCCCTGGACTCGTCCGGTTACCGGTAAGGACCGTTCTGTTTCCGGCACATGACCGAGGTCACTGTACGATCACATCTCTTCCATCGGCCTATCTGAGTGCCTGATCAGCGGATTACATTCCCGCCAACCCGCGTGGCTCCCACGCGGTCGCAATGCGGGGGGCCTACGGCCCGCCGACTGTAATCACTTGGGCGGATCCAGGGGGTCGTAGTGCTCAACAAAAAGCTCGTCAAGCTTGCTCTTCCGGTGGCAGTTGGCGCCCTTGCGCTCACCGCGTGCGGTGGCGGCAAGGACGACAGCAGCAACGGTGGCAAGCCGACGTTCTCCATCGGCTTCCAGGGTCCGTTGTCGGGTGACAACAGCGCACTGGGCATCAATGAGGACAACGGTCTGAAGCTGGCCGTGGACGAGGCCAACGCCAAGGGCGACCTGCCCTTCACGCTGAAGGTCGTGGACGGTGACGACCAGGGTCTTCCGGACCAGTCGCCTGCCGCTGCCCAGAAGCTGATCGGTGACACCAGTGTCGTCGCCGTGGTCGGCCCGGCGTTCTCCGGTCCGACGAAGGCCGCGGGCGGTCTGTACGCGCAGGCGACGCTTGCCGCGGTGACGCCTTCTGCGACCAACCCGGACCTGACGAACCAGGGGTTCACGTCGTTCCTGCGCGGTGCGCCGAACGACAACGAGCAGGGCGCCGGCATGGCCGAGTACCTGTCGAAGAAGGTGAAGGCCAAGAAGGTCTTCGTCATCGACGACAAGAGCGAGTACGGCGTGGGTCTGGCGAAGGTCGCCATCGACAGCCTGAAGGCCGCGGGCATCACGGTCCAGACGGACTCGGTGCCGGCGAAGACCCCGGACTACACGGCCGCCGCGACGACGGTCGTCAACTCCAAGGCCGACGCGCTGATCTACGCGGGTTACTACGCGGACCTGGCTCCGTTCGCGAAGAAGCTGGCCGACGGCGGCTTCAAGGGCATCGGTGTCTCCGGTGACGGTTCCAACGACGCGAAGTTCGTGGAGCTGGCGGGCGCGGCGTCGGAGAACTGGTACCTGACCTGCCCGTGCACCGACGCGACGAAGAACGAGAGCACCAAGGCGTTCACCGACGCGTACACCAAGAAGTTCAACACGCCTCCGGGCACCTACTCGGCCGAGTCGTACGACATCGCGAACCTGATCATCTCCGAGATGAAGAAGCTGGGTAAGGACGTCACCCGCGACAAGCTGCTCGCGGCGCTCAAGGTCGTGGACTACAAGGGTCTGACCAAGGACTTCGCCTTCGACGACAAGGGCGAGCTCAAGACCAAGAACGTGTACCTGTACCAGGTGGCCGGCGGCAAGATCGGTTACCTGGGTGACGTGGCCACCCTCAGCAACGGCTGATCCGGCTTCCGGCACCTGAGGTGGGGGGCGTGGGACGCGGCTCCGGCCGTCGCCCTGCGCCCCCCATCGCCGTGTCGGACGCGATTTCGCCGCCCTTCACCGGCTTCAGCAAGGACTCCCACGCACGATGAATCTCATTCACAACTTCTGGGATTACTTCATCCCAGGGCTGACGACGGGGTCGATGTACGCCGTCATCGCCATCGGGTACACGTTGGTCTACGGCGTGCTCCAGCTCATCAACTTCGCCCACAGCGAGGTCTTCATGATGGGCGGCTTCGGTTCGCTCGTCGTGCTCTCCGAGCTCGCTCCGCAGAGCCCGCACGGTTTCACGTCCGTGGTCTGGGTGATCGTCGGCATGATCGCCGGCGCTCTGGTCGGTGCGCTGACGGCGTTCGGACTGGAGAAGGCGGCGTACAAGCCGCTGCGCAAGCGAAATGCCCCGAAGCTGGTCTTCCTGATCAGTGCCATCGGTGCGTCGTTCTTCCTGTACAACCTGGCGGGCAAGCTGTGGGGCCGCAACCCTGTGCCGATGCCGGAGCTGTACACCAATGGTGAGGTCTTCAGCGTCTTCGGCACTCCGGTGAAGATCACTCAGCTGATCATCATCGGCTCCGCGGTGGCGATGATGATCGGCCTCGACCTGGTGGTCAACCGTACCAAGATGGGTGCCGGTATCCGTGCCGTCGCCCAGGACGCGGAGACGGCCGGTCTGATGGGCGTCGACATCGACAAGATCATCTCCCGTACCTTCATCATCGGCGGTCTGCTCGGTGGTGCGGCGGGCTTCCTGTACGGCTTCGGCATCTCGGGCCAGGTCTGGTTCACGGTGGGCTTCCTGCCGGGCATCAAGGCGTTCGCTGCCGCAGTGCTGGGCGGTATCGGCAACATCCGAGGAGCGATGCTGGGCGGTCTGCTGCTGGGCATCGTGGAGAACCTGAGCTCGCCGGTGTTCGGCACCCAGTGGATCGACGTGACCGCGTTCGTGGTCCTGATCCTGGTGCTGATGTTCCGTCCGACGGGCATCATGGGCGAGCGTCTGGGGAGGTCGGCATGAGTGGCATGAGCGATGCCGGGACCTTCTCGGTGGACGTGGCGAAGCTGCGCCGCCGGGCCTGGTACCAGGAGCCGCGCTGGGTGCGGCTGCTGGGCATGCTGGCGCTGGGCTTCATCCTGGCGCTGATGACGGGTGAGGACGGCAATCCGGCGGAGAAGCTGTCGGCGTTCACCGGCGCCTTCGAGTCGGCGCGGCTGTGGATCTGCCTGGCCGTCATGGTGGCGCTGTGGGCGCTGGTGGAGTTTGGTGCCCCGGTGCGCGATGCCGCCCGGCAGCGGGCGCAGGGGGTCACCCGGTCGCTGGAGCCGGCGCGGGCGATGTTCCGCGGCAATGTCTGGCTGCGGCTGGGCGGCCTGGTGCTGGTCCTGGTGCTGGCGATCGTGATTCCCGCCAACACGAGCCTGTTCTGGCAGGAGGTCCTCGTCACGCAGATGGGGATCTTCATGATCATCGCGGTGGGTCTGAACGTGGTGGTCGGCTGGGCCGGCCTGTTGGACCTGGGCTTCATCGCCTTCTACGCGATCGGCGCGTACTCCTGCGCCTTCTGGACCGGCCACATGCCGGTGAAGCCGCCGTTCACGGTGGGCGCGCTGGAGTCGATCCCGTTCGCCATCGTCACGTGCCTGATCGCGGGTGTGCTGCTCGGTGCGCCGACGCTGCGCCTGCGGGGCGACTACCTGGCGATCGTGACCCTGGGCTTCCACGAGATCGTGTACCTGGTCGCGAAGAACTCGGACGGTTTCACGAACGGTTCGCGCGGTGTGATCGGTATTCCGCACCCTTCGATCCACATCGGTCCGATCAACTACGACTGGACGCTGGACCCGCTGCCGTACTGGTACCTGCTGCTGTTCTTCCTGGTGGTGCTGATCTTCCTGTACAACCGGCTGGAGCACTCGCGGATCGGCCGCACCTGGACGGCGATCCGGGAGGACGAGGTGGCCGCCTCCGCGACGGGTATCAACACCGTGCGGTACAAGCTGCTGGCGTTCGCGATCGGCGCGTCGACCTCGGGTCTGGCGGGCGTGGTCTACTCCAGCAAGGTCGGCTTCATCAACCCGGAGAACTTCACCATTGTGCTGTCGGTGCTGGCGCTGGCCTATGTGGTCTTCGGCGGCATGGGTTCGATCGCAGGTGTGCTCTTCGGTGCCGCACTGCTGGTGTGGCTGCCCAACGCGCTGCGGGACTACGTGCCGGAGCAGGACCGCTTCATCTACCTGGGCGCGCTGCTCGTCATCATGATGATCTTCCGTCCGCAGGGTGTGATCCCCTCCCGCCGCAGGCAGCGCGAGCTGCACATGGCGGAGGCGGGCATCGGCGACGCCGACGCCATGAGCGAGCCGACGGGAGGCGTGGAGAAGTGAGCGCGGTGACGGAAGCGGGCGCGCAGCCCGCGCGGACCGGTGACGCAGTGCTGGAGGCCCGCGGTGTCACGCTGCGGTTCGGTGGTCTCACCAGCCTGTCCGAGGTGAACCTGACGATGCGCCGCGGGGAGATCCTCGCGGTGATCGGCCCGAACGGCGCAGGCAAGACCTCGCTGTTCAACTCCCTGACGGGCGTGTACGTCCCGCAGGAGGGCACGATCGCCTTCCACGAGGAGGGCGGCGCGCAGCGCAAGCTGCTCGGTGCCAAGCCGTACCTGGTGAACCGCTACGGAGTGGCGCGGACGTACCAGAACATCCGGCTGTTCGGCGCTTTGACGGCGCTGGAGAACGTCAAGATCGCGGCGGAGTCGCGGCAGAAGTCGGGAGCGATCTCGATCATGCTGGGCATGCCGTGGGCGCGGCGGGACGAGCGGGCCAGCGACCGGCGGGCCCAGGAGCTGCTGGCGTACGTGGGTCTGGCGGGCAAGCACAACGAGCTGGCCGCGAGCCTGTCCTACGGCGACCAGCGGCGCCTGGAGATCGCGCGCGCCCTGGCGACCGATCCCAAGGTGCTGCTGCTGGACGAGCCGGCCGCCGGGACGAACCCGACGGAGAAGCTGGAGCTGGAGCAGCTGATCCGCCGGATCAACCAGGACCTGGGCATCAGTGTGCTGCTGATCGAGCACGACATGAAGCTCGTGATGTCGGTCGCCGACCGCGTCATGGTGCTCAACTTCGGCAAGGTGATCGCCGAGGGGCTGCCCGAGGATGTACAGCGCGATCCCGCGGTGATCGAGGCGTACCTGGGGTCGGCCGACGAGGAGGCCGTGGAGGCCGTCGCGGAACTCGTCGAGGCCGCCGAGGCCGACGGCGATGCCGCGACCGCGACCCCGGAGGTCCCCGCACCGCGCGAGTCCGAGGAGGAGGGCCGATGACCGAGGCCGCCAACTTCGAGAAGGCGTCGGGAGCTTCCGTCGCCGAGGCCGCCCCGGCGATGCTGGAGCTGGTCGATCTGCAGGTGTTCTACGGCGCGATCCAGGCGCTGAAGGGCATCAATGTGACGGTTCGCCAGGGCGAGATCGTCGCGCTGCTCGGTGCCAACGGCGCCGGCAAGACCACCACCTTGCGGACGATTTCCGGTCTGCTGCAGCCCCGCCACGGCGAGGTGCGGCTGGGCGGCGAGCGTATCGACGGTGTTCCGTCGCACAAGGTGGTGCAGCTCGGCATCGGGCACTCCCCGGAGGGCCGTCGGGTCTTCCCGGTGATGTCGGTGCTGGAGAACCTGGAGATGGGCGCGTACCGCTTCAAGGGTGTGCCCAAGGACGACCTGGACCGGGTGCTGACGCTCTTCCCGCGCCTGGCGGAGCGGCGTTCGCAGCTGGCGGGCACGCTGTCCGGCGGTGAGCAGCAGATGCTGGCGATCGGCCGCGCTCTGATGGGGCGGCCGAACCTGCTGCTGCTGGACGAGCCGTCGATGGGTCTGGCGCCGCTGATCGTCCAGCAGATCTTCGAGATCATCAAGGAGATCAACGACCAGGGCACCACGGTGCTGCTGGTGGAGCAGAACGCCGCGCAGGCGCTGCAGCTGGCCGACCGCGGTTACGTCCTGGAGACCGGCGCGGTCGTCATGGAGGACGAGGCGTCGCGTCTGCTGTCCGACCCGCGGGTGCGGGCGGCGTACCTGGGTGAGGGCGCCGCGTAGCGGACGGCCTGCCCCTTGGTGCACGGAGAGCCGCCCCCGGAGTGTTCCGGGGGCGGTTCCGCGTTGCGGGCGCGTGTCAGGCGGGGGTGGTGCCGGGGGCGGGCGCCGCCGCCGGGCGCAGCGCGCAGGTCAGGCGGGCCGAGCAGACGCGGCGGTCCTGCTCGTCGCTGATGACGATCTCGTAGGTGGCGGAGGACCGGCCCCGGTGCACGGGGGTGGCGACGCCGGTGACGACGCCGGAGCGCAGCCCGCGGTGGTGGGTGCAGTTGAGGTCGACGCCGACGGCGACCTTGCCGGGGCCGCCGTGCAGCATGGCGCCGACGGAGCCGATGGTCTCGGCCAGGACGGCGGAGGCGCCGCCGTGGAGCAGGCCGTAGGGCTGGGTGTTGCCCTCCACGGGCATGGTGCCGACGACGCGGTCCGCGGAGGCCTCGACGATCTCGATGCCCATGCGGTTCCCCAGGCTGCCGGCGGAGAAGAGCGCCACCAGGTCGACGCCGAGGTCGGCGTACTGCTCGATGACCTCGGGCGGGAGAAGGCTCGTGGCGGTCTGCTCGGACATGGGCGGTGGCTCCGATCGTCGTCGTTCGGTGTACTGGGCCGTTTTCTACCCGACGGTCAGTGCGGGGTGCCGGGCGGGGTGGCCGCCTCCAGCCGGATCACGACCGACTTGGACGCGGGCGTGTTGCTGGTGTCGGCGGTGTGGTCCAGCGGCACCAGGACGTTGGTCTCGGGGTAGTAGGCGGCGGCGCAGCCGCGGGTCGTGGGGTAGTGCACGACGCGGAAGCCCTCGGCGCGGCGTTCGCTGCCGTCGGTCCACTCGCCGACGAGGTCGGCGTAGGCGCCGTCGGCCAGGCCGTGGGCGGCGGCGTCCTCGGGGTGCACCAGGACGACGCGGCGGCCGCCCTTGATGCCGCGGTAGCGGTCGTCGAGGCCGTAGATGGTGGTGTTGTACTGGTCGTGCGAGCGCAGGGTCTGCAGCAGCAGCCGGCCTTCGGGGACGTGCGGGTACTCCAGCGGGTCGGCGGAGAAGTTGGCGCGTCCGGTGGCGGTGGGGAAGCTGCGGGAGTCGCGGGGGGCGTGGGGCAGGGTGAAGCCGCCGGGGCGGCGCACCTTGGCGTTGAAGTCGTCGAAGCCAGGGATCACGCGCGCTATGTGGTCGCGGATGCGGTCGTAGTCGCTCTCCAGGCCCCGCCAGTCGACGGCGGAGTGCGGGAGGACGGCGCGGGCCAGGCGGCAGATGATCGCGGGCTCGGACAGCAGGTGGGGGCCGGCGGGCCGCAGGCCGCCGCGGGAGGCGTGGACCATGCCCATGGAGTCCTCGACGGTGACGAACTGCTCGCCGCCGGCCTGGAGGTCCTTCTCGGTGCGGCCGAGGGTGGGCAGGATCAGGGCGCGGGCGCCGGTGACGACGTGGGAGCGGTTGAGCTTGGTGGAGACGTGGACGGTGAGGCGGGCGCGGCGCATGGCGGCTTCCGTGACGTCCGTGTCGGGTGAGGCGGCGACGAAGTTGCCGCCCATGGCGAAGAAGACCTTGGCCCGCCCGTCGCGCAGGGCGCGGATGGAGTCGACGGTGTCCAGGCCGTGCTCGCGGGGCGGGGCGAAGCCGAATTCCTTCTCCAGGGCGTCCAGGAAGGCGGGGGCGGGCTTCTCGTAGATGCCCATGGTGCGGTCGCCCTGGACGTTGCTGTGGCCGCGCACGGGGCACACGCCGGCGCCGGGGCGGCCGATGTTGCCGCGCAGGAGGAGGAAGTTGACGACCTCCTTGATGGTGGGCACGGAGTGCTTGTGCTGGGTCAGGCCCATGGCCCAGCAGACGATGACGCTCTTGGCGCCGAGCACCATGGCGAGCAGTGCGTCGATGTCGGACTGCGGCAGGCCGGTGGCGCGGGCGACCTCGGCGGCGTCGGTGGCACGGGCGGCGCGCGCGAACTCCTCGAAGGCGTGGGTGTGCTCGTCGATGAAGGCGCGGTCCAGGACGGTGCCGGGCGCCTGCTCCTCGGCCTCCAGCAGGGCCTTGTTGAGGGCGCGGAAGAGCGCCTGGTCGCCGCCGAGGCGGATCTGCAGGAAGAGGTCGGCCAGGGCGGTGCCGCCGCCGGCGAGCCCCTTGGGGGTCTGCGGGTTCTTGAAGCGCTGCAGTCCCGCCTCGGGCAGCGGGTTGACCGTGACGATGCGGGTGCCGCCGGCCTTGGCCTTCTCCAGGGCGGAGAGCATGCGGGGGTGGTTGGTGCCCGGGTTCTGCCCGGCGACGATGATCAGGTCGGCGCGGTAGAGGTCCTCCAGCAGGACGCTGCCCTTGCCGATGCCTATGGTCTCCACCAGGGCGGAGCCCGAGGACTCGTGGCACATGTTGGAGCAGTCCGGCAGGTTGTTGGTGCCGAACTCGCGGGCAAAGAGCTGGTAGAGGAAGGCGGCCTCGTTGCTGGTGCGGCCGGAGGTGTAGAAGACGGCCTCGTCGGGGCCGCTCAGTGCGGTCAGTTCGCCGGCGACGATCTCGAAGGCCCGCTCCCACGGGACGGGCTCGTAGTGCTCGGCGCCGTCGGGCAGGTACATGGGCTGGGTCAGCCGGCCCTGCTGGCCGAGCCAGTAGCCGCTGCGGCCGGAGAGGTCGGCGACGGAGTGCTCGGCGAAGAAGTCCGGGGTGACCCGGCGCAGGGTGGCCTCCTCCGCGACGGCCTTGGCGCCGTTCTCGCAGAACTCGGCGGTGTGCCGGTGCCCGGGCTCCGGCCAGGCGCAGCCGGGACAGTCGAACCCGTCCTTCTGGTTGACCTTGAGGAGGGTGAGAGCGGTGCGCCGCATGCCCATCTGCTGCTGCGCCATCCGCAGCGAATGGCCCACGGCCGGGAGCCCGGCAGCGGCGTGCTGCGGGGCGCTGACCTCGGGTGCGTCTTGAACGGGGTCGCCTGCTGGTGCTTTGCCTGCCATGGTTCCGATCCTGCCACGACAGGGCGGAGGACCGGCAGTGTCAGTCGGGCGTGGGAGGATCGGTTGCGTGGCAGCAAAGGCAGAGAAGACGAGCGCAGCGACCGGCACCGCACCCGAGGGGGGCGGGCGGCCCCGGTTGCTCCTGCTGGACGGGCATTCGCTGGCGTACCGGGCGTTCTACGCGCTGCCGGTGGAGAACTTCAACACGACCACCGGTCAGCCGACGAACGCGGTGTACGGCTTCGCGTCGATGCTGGCCAACACGCTCCGTGACGAGCAGCCGACGCATCTCGCGGTGGCCTTCGACGTCTCGCGGCACACGTGGCGGCTGGAGGAGTTCCCCGAGTACAAGGCCACCCGGTCCGCCACTCCGGACGAGTTCCGCAGCCAGGTGGAGCTGATCGGCGAGCTGCTGGACTCGATGAGCGTGCGGCGCTTCGCCATGGAGGGCTTCGAGGCGGACGACGTGATCGCCACGCTCGCCACCCAGGCGGAGGCGCTGGGCTACGAGGTGCTGATCGTCACCGGTGACCGGGACTCCTTCCAGCTGGTCTCGGACCATGTCACGGTCCTCTACCCGACCAAGGGCGTCTCGGAGCTGACGCGCTTCACGCCGGCGAAGGTGGAGGAGAAGTACGGGCTGACGCCGGCGCAGTACCCGGACTTCGCGGCGCTGCGCGGCGACCCGTCGGACAACCTGCCGGGCATCCCGGGCGTGGGCGAGAAGACCGCCGCCAAGTGGATCACGCAGTTCGGTTCGTTCGCGGAACTGGCGGAGCGCGCGGGCGAGGTGAAGGGCAAGGCCGGTGAGAACCTGCGGGCCCACCTGGAGTCGGTGAAGCTCAACCGGCGGCTGACCGAGCTGGTCCGGGACGTGGCGCTGCCCTGCGGCCCGGAGGGGCTGGAGCGCCTGCCGTACGACCGCGAGGGCCTCAACGTGGTGCTGGACGCCCTGGAGTTCCGCCACCCGAACTTCCGGGAGCGGCTGTTCGCGGCCGACCCCGGGGCGCAGGAGGAGGAGCAGGAGATCGCCGGCGGTGTCGCCGTGGACGGCCGGGTACTGGGCACGGGCGAGCTGGCGGGCTGGCTGGAGGAGCACGCCGGCGGGCCGCTGGGCCTGGCCACGGTCGACGCCTGGGCGCTGGGCGCGGGCAGCGTCTCGGAGGTCGCGCTGGCGGACGCGGGCGGGCAGGCCGCCTGGTTCGACCCGTCCGCCCTGGACGAGAAGGACGAGCGGGCGTTCGCGGCGTGGCTGGCCGACCCGCAGCGGCCGAAGGTGGTGCACGACGCGAAGGGCCTGGCGCGGGTCCTCGCCGAGCACGGCTGGGGCGTGGAGGGCATCACGATGTGCACGGCGCTGGCCGCGTACCTGGTGAAGCCCGGCCGCCGCTCGTTCGCGCTGGACACGCTCTCGGTGGAGTACCTGGGCCGTGAGCTGTCCCCGGCCGGCGGCGAGGACGGCCAGCTGGCCTTCGGCGCCGACGACGAGGCCGAGGCGGACGCGCTGATGGTGCAGGCGCGCGCCGTGCTGGACCTGGGCGAGGCGTTCATGGGCCGGCTGGAGCAGGACGGCGCGCTGCGTCTGCTGCGGGAGGTCGAACTGCCGACGTCCGCGCTGCTGGCGCGGATGGAGCGGGCGGGCATCGCCGCGGACCGCGAGCATCTGGAGCGCCTGGAGCAGCGGTTCGCCGGCGAGGTGCAGCTGGCGGTGAAGGAGGCGCACGCCGCGGTCGGCCACGAGTTCAACCTCGGCTCGCCCAAGCAGCTGCAGGAGGTGCTCTTCGGCGAGCTGGGGCTGCCCAAGACGAAGAAGACCAAGACGGGTTGGACCACCGATGCGGACGCGCTGGCCTGGCTGGCGGCGCAGACCGAGCACGAGTTGCCGGTCATCATGCTGCGCCACCGTGAGCAGGCGAAGCTGCGCGTGACGGTGGAGGGCCTGATCAAGACGGTGGCGCCCGACGGGCGGATCCACACCACGTTCAGCCAGACGGTGGCGGCGACCGGCCGGTTGTCGTCGACCGATCCCAACCTGCAGAACGTGCCGGTGCGCACCGACGAGGGCCGGGCGATCCGCCGGGGCTTCGTGGTGGGCGAGGGCTACGAGTCGCTGCTGACCGCCGACTACAGCCAGATCGAACTGCGGGTGATGGCCCATCTGTCGGAGGACGCGGGCCTGATCGCGGCGTTCGACTCGGGCGAGGACCTGCACACCACCGTCGGCTCGTACGTCTTCTCGGTGCCGCCGGAGCAGGTGGACGCCGAGATGCGGCGGAAGATCAAGGCGATGTCGTACGGGCTGGCGTACGGGCTGTCGGCGTTCGGCCTGTCGGGGCAGCTGGGCATCGAGGCGGCCGAGGCGCGCGGTCTGATGGACACCTACTTCGAGCGCTTCGGCGGGGTGCGGGACTATCTGCAGCGCGTGGTGGAGGAGGCCCGGGTGACGGGTTACACCGAGACGCTGATGGGCCGCCGCCGCTATCTGCCGGACCTCACCAGCGACAACCGGCAGCGTCGGGAGATGGCCGAGCGCATGGCGCTGAACGCGCCGATCCAGGGCTCGGCCGCCGACATCGTCAAGATCGCGATGCTCAAGGTGGCCGCGGCGCTGGACGCCGAGGGGCTGCGGTCGCGGATGCTGCTCCAGGTGCACGACGAAATCGTGCTGGAGGTGGCCCCGGGCGAGCGGGCCGCCGTGGAGGAGCTGGTGCGCCGCGAGATGGCGGCCGCCTATCCCCTGCGGGCGCCGCTGGACGTGTCGGTGGGCGTGGGCACGGACTGGGAGTCCGCGGCGCACTGAGCCGTCCGGTCCCCGGTGCGGTGTGCCAGGCGCACCGCACCGGCGTGGACCGTGGCGGCCAGGGCCAGGCCGGCTCCGGCGCCGAAGAGCGCGGACGGGATGATCCCGGCGGCGTCGCCGGTGGCCTGGTACCACTGGCCGGCGCGTACGGCGGCCGCGGCGGCGGTGGTGGTCCCGAGGGCGGCCAGGGCGATGGCGCGGGCCCGCCGGGACAGCTTCGGCAGCCGGGAGCCCTGCTCTCCGGCCCGGTCCGGCGCGGTGTGCGGTTCGGGGGTGTGCGGTTCCGGCACGGCGCGCAGCGCGCGGATCCCGTACCGGGCCAGCAGCACCAGTGCCACGGCCGAGGTGCCGTACTGCGCGTACTTGTGCAGGGGTGTGCCGTGCACCTGCTGGTCCAGGACCGGCAGCAGGCGGACGCCCCAGCGGTCGTGGTGGGTGAACGCGTCCCAGACCACATGGGTGACGGCACCGGCAGCGGCCGAGACCCAGAAGGCGGCGGCGGACCGCACTGTGGGCCGGCGCCGGTCGCCGCATCCGGTGAGTACCCAGGCGCGGTCCCGCCACCGCCCGGGCAGCAGTGCCACGACCGGCTCGCGCAGCAGCACCCAGCCGCCGGCCAGGGCGGCCGCGATGAGCGGGTCCGCGGTGACCAGGCCCAGCGGCGCGTGCGTGAACGTGCCGTAGCCGTACACCCCGGAGACCAGGGAGTCGGCGAAGTAGGGCACGTCCGGGGCGAAGGAGCCGGCGACCAGGGCCGCGGCGACGAGCGGGCCGCGTCCGCGGGGGGTGCCGCGGCGGTCCTGCCGCAGGCCGGGCAGCACCGCGAGGGCATGGCTGATCGTGAACGGCATGCAACCTCTTTCCGAACATGTCTGTCAGATCAGTATGCGACGCTTTGGACGGTAGCTCCGTTCAGGAAGTTGCCGTAGGGTCACCAGGGTTGTCGCGCAGGGAGACGCACAACTCGGTTTCGGGAGGGGCAGCTCATATGCGAGCGCGGTACGGACGGCGGATCCGCAGGGGAGTCTTGGGCACCGCGGTGGCCGCCGCGGCCATGGCGGCGCTGACGGGCTCGCAGTCCGCGGCGGGCTTCCCGCAGATCGTCAACACGAGTTCGGGTGCTCCCGTCACGCCCCCGCCGGGCGACCCCATCGACGGCGGCTCGCCGGACTACTACACCGCGCTCCCGCCGCTGAACACGCCCGCGCCCGGTTCGTCCGTGACGCCCAGCACCGGTGCCGGTACCGGCACGGGCACGGGCACGGGCACGGTGGGCACCGACGGTTCGGGGCTGCCGGCGACGGTCCTGGAGGCGTACCGCCGGGCCGAGGTGGCGCTCGCCGCAAGCGACCCGGGCTGCAACATGCGCTGGGAACTGCTGGCCGCGATCGGCCAGGTGGAGTCCAACCAGGCGCGCGGCGGCAACGTGGACTCCGAGGGCACCACGATCACGCCGATCCTCGGCCCGGTCCTGAACGGCGAGGGATTCGCGAACATCACCGACACCGACAACGGCGTGTGGGACGGCGACTCCGTCCACGACCGTGCGGTCGGCCCGATGCAGTTCATCCCGCAGACCTGGCAGACCTGGGGCGCCGACGGCAACGGCGACGGGGTGAGCAACCCGAACAACATCTTCGACGCGGCGCTCGCCGCGGGCCGTTACCTGTGCGCGGGCAACCGCGACATGTCGGTGGAGAGCAACCTCCACCAGGCCATCCTCGGCTACAACCACTCCGAGGCGTACCTGAACACCGTGCTGGCCTGGTACGCGCACTTCCGCAAGGGCGGCATCGTCTCCCTGCCGGACATCGGTGGCGCGGGCAGCGACACGCCGGAGATCGTGCCACCGTCGTCCACGCCGTCGCACTTCCCCACCTGGTCGCCGTCCCCGTCGGCCTCGCCGCACCCGTCGGGCCCCGGTTCGCCCCGGCCCACCGTGTCGCCGACCGGCACGATCGGCAGCCCCACGCCCACGGGCGGCACCTCGCCGACCGGTCCCGGCGGGCCGAGCGGTCCCACGGGGCCGACCGGGCCGACGGGGCCCACCGGACCGACCGGCGACCCGACCACGGACGACCCGACGACGGGCCCGACGGACACGCCGACGGACCCCACGTCGTCGCCGACCTGCCCGACCCCGTCCGCCACGGACGGCACGACCCCCACGCCCACGGACACCGCCTCGCCGGACCCCTGTGCGACGGGCACGCCCGGCGAATCGCCCTCCCCCTCCGCCACGGAGACCGAGGGCGCCACCGCTTCCGGCAAGGCCGACTGACCGGGCCGGATCGGATCCGATCCGGCCCGCCGGCGCGGAGGCCCGCCGCCGGCGGGTTCAGGCGGACAGCGCGTCAGGCGAGGAAGCCGATCCTGCGGGTTCCTCGCCTGACGCGCTGTCGTTCTTCGCGGGACCGCGGGGGTTCAGCGGCCCGCGGGACCGGAGGGGTAGTCGTCCTCCCCGATGTGGTGCACGCGCACGAGGTTGGTGGTGCCCGCCACGCCGGGGGGCGAGCCGGCCGTGATGACCACGGTGTCGCCCTTCTGGCAGCGGCCGATCCGCAGCAGTTCCTCGTCGACCTGCCGGACCATCTCGTCGGTCGTCTGCACCACCGGCCCGATGAAGGTCTCCACACCCCAGGTGAGGCTGAGCTGCGAGCGGGTCGCCGGCTCGGGGGTGAAGGCCAGGACGGGGATCGGCGAGCGGTACCGGGACAGCCGGCGGACGGTGTCGCCGGACTGGGTGAACGCCACCAGGTACTTGGCGTCCAGGAAGTCGCCGATCTCGGCCGCGGCGCGGGCGACGGCGCCGCCCTGGGTGCGGGGCTTGTTCTGCTCGGTCAGCGGCGGCAGGCCGCCCGCGAGCATGTCCTCCTCGGCGGAGGCGACGATCCGGCTCATGGTCTTCACCGTCTCGACGGGGTGCTTTCCGACGCTGGTCTCGCCGGACAGCATCACCGCGTCGGCGCCGTCCATGACCGCGTTGGCGACGTCGGAGGCCTCGGCGCGGGTGGGCCGGGAGGACTCGATCATCGACTCCAGCATCTGGGTCGCCACGATCACCGGCTTGGCGTTGCGCCGGGCGAGGGCGACCGCGCGCTTCTGGACCAGGGGAACGGCCTCCAGCGGCATCTCGACCCCGAGGTCGCCGCGGGCAACCATGATGCCGTCGAAGGCGGCGACGATCTCCTCCAGGTTCTCCACCGCCTGCGGCTTCTCGATCTTGGCGATGACGGGGACCCGCCGGTCCTCCTCGCGCATGATCCGCAGGACTTCCTCGGCGTCCCGGCCGCTGCGCACGAAGGAGAGCGCGACGAGGTCGACCCCGGTGCGCAGCGCCCAGCGCAGGTCGGTCACGTCCTTCTCGGACAGGGCCGGCACGGACACGGCGACGCCGGGGAGGTTCAGGCCCTTGTGGTCGGAGATCAGGCCGCCCTCGATGCACATGGTGCGCACGCGGGGGCCGTCGACCTCGGTGACCTCGAGGGTGACGCGGCCGTCGTCGACGAGGATCCGCTCACCGCGCGTGACGTCGCCGGCGAGACCGGCGTACGTCGTGCCGCAGACCAGCTGGTCTCCCTGGACTTCCTCGGTGGTGATGGTGAACTCGTCACCACGTTCAAGGAGTACGGGTCCTTCGGCGAAACGTCCCAGTCGGATCTTCGGGCCTTGAAGGTCCGCGAGGATCCCGACACTGCGGCCGCTCTCGTCGGAGGCCTTGCGCACGCGCTGGTACCGCTCTTCGTGATCGGCGAGGCAGCCATGGCTCATGTTCAGGCGGGCGACGTCCATTCCGGCCTCGACCAGAGCCTTGATCTGGTCGTAGCCGTCGGTGGCGGGCCCGAGGGTGCAGACGATTTTTGCTCGGCGCATGGGGCGAGCCTATGACCTACTTCACAGTAGAGAGCCCGCGGAAGGCGACTGTCCCACGTCGCCATGATTAACGCTTGTCGACAATCGATGAACAGACGTCCGCGACATTCGGGATGATGCCGTGCGAACAGCGCACATGCCCCCAAGAGCCGCGCCGGCGGCCGTCCCGCGCCCTCAGCCGCCGGACGCCGCGGGCCCGCCCGACAGGTCCGGGGCCGTCATGGTGAAGTGCGCCGTGACCTGTGCGTACACGCTCTGTTGCTCCGGTTCCATGTCGAGGGGCCTGGCCATGTCCTCCGCGCTTCCGGGGGCGCCGGCGAAGGCGGCGGCCCGCATCGCCGGGCGGCCCGGGAAGGCCAGTGTCTGCTGCATGCCCTCGTCGGCCAGTTCGACCAGGGCGAGCAGCCGGGCGCCGAGCGCCTCGGCGTACTCGCGGGCGCGCTGCACGGCGTCGCGCACGGCCTGCTGCCGGGCCGCGCGGTAGGCCGGGGAGTCGGGGCGCAGCGACCACCAGGGGCCGTCGACGCGGGTGAGGTCGAGGTCGGCCAGGCGGGTGGCGAGTTCGCCCAGGGCGGTGAAGTCGGTGAGGGTGACGCCGATGCGAACGCTGCCGTGGTAGGCCCGGATCCGCTCCCCGCGCCGGCGTTCGCGCAGCTCCGGGGTGATCACGAAGGCGCCGGTCTCCAGCTTGTCGACCGCCTCGCCGTAGCCCTTGACGAGGTCGAGCACCGCCGTGTTGCGGGCGCCGAGGTCGTCCAGGGTGGCACGGCGGTCGGTGCCGCGGGCGCTGACGGTGACGGCGATCCGGGCGAGTTCGGGTTCGGCCTCGAGGGTCGCCTCGCCGCGGACGCCCACGTGCGGGACCTCGGGGGTCGGGTACGTCCTGGCCGCTTCGTTCGTCATGCGTCCCACTGTTCCAGGGCGGGACGTCGCTGACGAGTCATCTGATCGCAACGTGGCGGGGGTGTTGCGGGGTGTAGTGACTGGGCCAGAATCTACGCGCGTTACCGCAAAGAATCGCCCATCGTTCCGTCAACAAACGGGAGCCGACGTATGCCGCTCAACCGCAGGGACTTCCTGAACCGTTCCGCCGCCACCGGGGCGGGCATCGCGCTGACCGGTGCGGCAGGCGTGCTGGCCACGGCGGCTCCCGCCCAGGCCAGGAGCCACAAGCCGGAGGAGCCCGAGCGCTACTCGTTCAGTGTCCTCGGCACCACGGACCTGCACGGCAACGTCTTCAACTGGGACTACTTCACCGACGCCGAGTTCGACGACAAGCCGCACAACGACGTCGGCCTCGCCAAGATCTCCACGCTGGTCAAGCAGCAGCGGGCCGCCAAGGGCCGCCGCAACGTGCTGCTGATCGACGCGGGCGACACCATCCAGGGCACCCAGCTGTCGTACTACTACGCCCGGGTCGACCCGATCACCGCCAAGCACGGCCCCAAGCACCCCATGGCCCAGGCCATGAACGCCATGGACTACGACGCGGCGGCCCTCGGCAACCACGAGTTCAACTACGGCATCCCGCTGCTGCGCGAGTTCGAGGACCAGTGCAAGTTCCCGCTCCTGGGCGCGAACGCCCTGGACGCGAAGACCGGGCAGCCCGCCTTCGCGCCGTACTCCCTGCACCGCATGCGGGTGCAGGGCGCGCCGGACGTGACGGTGGCGGTCCTCGGGCTGACCAACCCGGGCATCGCGATCTGGGACAAGGGCAACGTCCAGGGCAGGATGACGTTCCCGGGCCTGGAGGAGCAGGCGGCGAAGTACGTGCCGCGGCTGCGCGCGATGGGCGCGGACGTGGTGGTCGTCTCGGCGCACAGCGGCACCTCGGGCACCTCCTCCTGGGGTGACCAGCTGCCGTACGTGGAGAACGCCGCGGCGCTGGTGGCCGAGCAGGTGCCGGGCATCGACGCGATCCTCGTGGGCCACGCGCACAACGAGATCCCCGAGTACGTGGTGGCGAACAAGCAGACCGGTCAGGGCGTGGTGCTGTCCGAGCCGTCGAAGTGGGGCCAGCGGCTGACCGTCTTCGACTTCGACATGGAGCTGGTGAACGGCGCCTGGGAGGTGGTCACGGTCGGCGCGTCCGTGCTCAACTCCAACACGGTCGAGGAGGACCCGGAGATCGTCGGGCTGCTGCGCGACGAGCACGCGAAGGTCGTCGAGTACGTGAACCAGGTGGTCGGCGACTCCGCCGCGGCGATGACGGCGGCCGAGTCCCCGTACAAGGACACCCCGATCATCGACTTCATCAACCATGTGCAGGCCGAGACGGTCAAGGCCGCACTCGCGGGCACCGAGTGGGCGGCGCTGCCGGTGCTGTCGCAGGCCGCGTGCTTCTCGCGCACGGCCGCCATCCCGGCGGGCCGGGTGACCCTGCGCGACGTGGCCGGCCTGTACGTGTACGAGAACACGCTGGAGGCCCGCGTCCTGACGGGCGCGCAGATCAAGGCGTACCTGGAGTTCTCCGCGAACTACTTCGTGCGGACCCCGGCCGGCGCCCCGGTCGACGTCGCAAAGCTGACCAATGCCGACAACACCCCGGACTACAACTACGACGTGGTCAGTGGTGTCAGCTACGACATCGACATCGCCAGGCCGGCCGGCTCGCGCGTCTCGAACGTGCGGTTCGGCGGTGCGCCGATCGACGAGTCCGCGCGCTTTGTGTTCGCCGTGAACAACTACCGCGCCAACGGCGGCGGCAACTTCCCCGGTGTCGCCTCCGCTCCCCAGGTGTGGGCGAACTCCGAGGAGATTCGCAACACGATCATCACCTACGTGCAGGCGACCGGCACCATCGACCCGGCGCGGTTCGCCGGCGTGGACTGGCGGCTGACCCGCGACGGCGTGCCGGTGTTCTGATCCGTCACTCCCGCGCGTCGCGCCGGGTCGCGCAGTCCCTGTCCCGTACGTGCTCCAGCAGCACCCGGCGCAGTTCGCGGGCGGCGCGCGGGGGTTCGGCGTCCTTGCGGTGGGCGAGGGCGACGGTGCGGTGCAGCCCCGGTGGTGTGAAGGGCGTCGTCCGCAGCCGCGGGCGGCGCCCGGCCACCATGCTGGGCACGACGGCGTGGCCGAGCCCCGCCTCGACGAAGCCGAGGACGGCGTCCATCTCGCCGCCCTCGATGGCGAAGCGGGGCTCGAAGCCGGCCGCCCGGCATGCCCCGACGGTCAGTTCCCGCAGGTCGTAGCCGCGGCGAAACATCACCAGCGGCTGGTCGCGCAGATCGGCCACGTCGACGCGGGGCCCCGGCCAGGGCGGCGGCGCGTCGGCCGCGGTGACCACGACCAGGTCCTCGTGGAGCAGCGGGGTGGCGTCCAGCGCGGGGTCGTGGCTCTGCAGGGGCAGCACGATCAGCGCCAGGTCCAGGCTGCCGGAGGCCAGCTCCCGCACCAGGTCGCGGGAGCCGCCCTCCTCCACGAGCAGCCGGATGCCCGGGTAGCGGGTGTGGAAGTCGCGCAGCAGGTCGGGGAGCAGGCCGGTGCACAGGCTCGGTGTGGCGCCGAGGCGCACCCGCCCGCGGCGCAGCTGCACCAGTTCCTGCACCTCCTGTGTGGCGGCCTCGGTGTCCGCGACGATGCGCCGGGCGATCGGCAGCAGCGCCTCCCCCGCGTCGGTGAGGGCGATGTTGCCCCGGGCGCGGCTGAACAGCTCCGCGCCGAGCTCCCGCTCCAGGGCCTTGATCTGCTGCGACAGCGAGGGCTGGGCCACGTGGACGCGCTCGGCGGCCCGGGTGAAGTGCCGCGTGTCGGTGACGGCGAGGAAGTACACGAGTTGTTGCAGCTGCACGCCGCCCACGGTAATCGACGATAGGGCCGACCTATCGAAACGAGCCCGAACACGTCTTGGACCTTTCAATACGAGGGGATCTAGCGTCAGCCGCATGGCTTTGGCGACGAGAGCGGTGCGTCCGTCCGCGGTGCGGGCGCTGTGGGGCTCGACCGTGGGCAAGAAGGCGGTCATGGCCGCGACCGGCGTGATCATGCTGCTGTTCCTGGTCGCGCACATGGTGGGCAATCTGAAGATCTTCTTCGGCCCGACGGACTTCAACGGGTACGCGGCATGGCTGCGGACCATCGGCGAGCCGGCCCTGCACAACGGCTGGTACCTGTACATCCAGCGGACGGCCCTGGTGGCCGCGGTCGTCCTGCACGGCGTGGCCGCCTACCAGCTCAGCAGGCGCGACATCAAGGCGCGCCCGGCGAAGTACGCGCACACCAGGGCGCGCGCGAGCTACGCGACGCGCACGATGCGCTGGGGCGGGGTGATCCTCGGCCTGTTCATCGTGTGGCACATCCTCGACCTGACGACGCTGACCGTGAACCCTCGCGGCCAGGCGGAGCACCCCTACGAGAACGTGGTGGCCGACTTCCGGCTGTGGTGGGTGGACGTCGTCTACATCACGGCGATGCTCGCCCTCGGCCTGCACGTCCGGCACGGCTTCTGGAGCGCGGCGCAGACCCTCGGGGCGGTCACCAAGCGCAGCGACCGGGCCCTGAAGGCCACCGCGAACGTGCTGGCCCTGGTGCTGACCGCGGGATTCGTCCTCGTACCCGTCTCCGTGATGACCGGATTGGTGGACTGACCATGCTGTACCGCGAGGGCGACCCGCTCGCCGACACCAAGGCGCCTGCCGCGCCCATCGAGGAGCGCTGGAGCCGCCGCAAGTTCGAGGCGAAGCTCGTCAACCCGGCCAACCGCCGCAAGCACAAGGTCATCGTCGTCGGCACGGGCCTGGCGGGCGGCTCCGCCGGGGCCACGCTGGCCGAACAGGGCTACCACGTCGTGCAGTTCTGCTACCAGGACTCACCGCGCCGGGCGCACTCCATCGCCGCCCAGGGCGGCATCAACGCGGCGAAGAACTACCGCAACGACGGCGACAGCGTGCACCGGCTGTTCTACGACACCGTCAAGGGCGGCGACTTCCGGGCCCGCGAGTCCAATGTGCACCGCCTCGCCGAGGTGTCGCTGCAGATCATCGACCAGTGCGTGGCCCAGGGCGTGCCCTTCGCCCGCGAGTACGGCGGTCTGCTGGACACCCGCTCCTTCGGCGGCGTGCAGGTCTCCCGGACCTTCTACGCCCGGGGCCAGACGGGCCAGCAGCTGCTGCTCGGCGCCTACCAGGCGCTGTCCCGGCAGATCGATGCGGGGAACGTGGAACTGCACGCCCGCACCGAGATGCTGGACCTGATCGTGGTGGACGGCCGGGCCCGCGGCATCGTCGCCCGCGACCTGGTCAGCGGTGAGATCTCGGTGCACCTCGGCGACGCGGTGGTGCTGGCGAGCGGCGGCTACGGCAACGTCTTCTACCTGTCGACCAACGCCAAGGGCTCCAACGCGACCGCGATCTGGCGGGCGCACCGCCGGGGCGCGTACTTCGCCAACCCCTGCTTCACGCAGATCCACCCGACCTGCATCCCGCGCTCCGGCGACCACCAGTCGAAGCTGACGCTGATGAGCGAGTCGCTGCGCAACGACGGCCGCATCTGGGTGCCCAAGGCCAAGGGCGACGACCGCCCGCCGCACGAGATCCCCGAGGACGAGCGGGACTACTACCTGGAGCGGATCTACCCCTCCTTCGGCAACCTGGTGCCCCGCGACATCGCCTCCCGCGCCGCCAAGAACGTCTGCGACGAGGGCCGCGGCGTCGGCCCCGGCGGCCAGGGCGTCTACCTGGACTTCGCCGACGCGATCGCCCGGCTGGGCCGCGCCGAGGTGGAGGCGAAGTACGGCAACCTCTTCGAGATGTACGAGCGGATCACCGCCGAGGACCCGTACACCCGGCCGATGCGGATCTACCCCGCCGTGCACTACACGATGGGCGGCCTGTGGGTCGACTACGACCTGCAGACCACGGTCCCGGGCCTGTTCGCGATCGGCGAGGCCAACTTCTCCGACCACGGCGCCAACCGGCTCGGCGCCAGCGCCCTGATGCAGGGCCTGGCCGACGGCTACTTCGTGCTGCCGTCCACGATCAACGACTACCTGGCGCGCGGCCCGCACGACGCGGTCGCCCCGGACCACCCGGCGGTCACCGAGGCCGTCGCGGACGTCGAGGACCGGCTGAACCTGCTGCTGTCCGTGGACGGCGACCGGACCCCGGACTCCTTCCACCGCGAGCTCGGCGAGCTGCTGTGGGACGAGTGCGGCATGGCCCGCACCGAGGCCGGGCTGCACAAGGCACTGGAGCGCATCCCCGCGCTGCGCGAGGAGTTCTGGCGCCGCATCAAGGTGCCCGGCAGCGGCGAGGAGTTCAACCAGTCGCTGGAGAAGGCCAACCGGGTCGCGGACTTCCTGGAGCTGGCCGAGCTGATGTGCCTGGACGCGCTGCACCGCGCCGAGTCCTGCGGCGGCCACTTCCGCGAGGAGAGCCAGACCCCCGACGGCGAGGCGCTGCGCGACGACGAGAACTTCTCGTACGCCGCCGCCTGGGAGCACCCCGGCGACGGCGGCACGCCGGTGCTCCACAAGGAGGCGCTCGCCTTCGAGTACGTACACCCCACCCAGCGGAGCTACGCGTGAACCTCACCCTGCGCATCTGGCGCCAGCGGTCCTCGCAGGAGGACGGCGCCATGGTCACCTACCGCGTCGAGGACATCAGTCCCGACATGTCGTTCCTGGAGATGCTCGACGTCCTCAACGAGGAGCTGATCCTCGCCGGCGACGAGCCCGTCGCCTTCGACCACGACTGCCGCGAGGGCATCTGCGGCGCCTGCGGCATGGTCATCAACGGGCAGGCGCACGGCCCGGAGCGGACCACGACCTGCCAGCTGCACATGCGGCACTTCCAGGACGGCGACACCGTCGACGTCGAACCGTGGCGGGCCGCCGCCTTCCCGGTGGTCAAGGACCTGGTCGTGGACCGCTCGGCCTTCGACCGGGTGATCCAGGCCGGCGGGTACATCTCGGTGCCGACCGGCAGCGCGCCCGAGGCGCACGCCACGGCCGTCCCCAAGGCGACGGCGGACGTGGCCTTCGAGCACGCGGAGTGCATCGGCTGCGGGGCGTGCGTGGCGGCCTGCCCCAACGGCTCGGCGATGCTGTTCACCTCCGCGAAGGTCAACCACCTCAATGTGCTGCCGCAGGGCGGACCGGAGCGGGAGACCCGGGTGCTGAACATGGTCGCCGCCATGGACGACCAGGGCTTCGGCGGCTGCACCAACACCGGTGAGTGCGCCACGGCCTGCCCCAAGGGCATCCCGCTGCCGTCGATCGCCGCTATGAACCGCGAATACCTGCGGGCCGTGCGGAAGGGATCTCGCTGACCGGCGCCGTGGTGGAGGTCAGGCCGTACGTCGTGAAGGCCGTGCGGGCGGGGAGCGGATAGGGCTCCTTGCCCGTCACGGAGTTGAGGATGACGGCCGAGCGCCACGCGGCCAGGCCCAGGTCGGGGGCGCCGACACCGTGCGCGTGGCGGTCGGCGTTCTGCACGTACACCGATCCGCCGACCACCGGGTCCAGCACGATCCGGTGCTGCTCGTCGATCCGCGGCCGGCCCGCCGCGTCGTGGCGGATGTACGGGTCCAGGGCCGCGAGCAGCCCGTCGGCGGGGCGTTCGCGGTAGCCGGTGGCGAGCACCACGGCGTTGGTGACCATCCGGGTGCGGGTGCCCTGCTCCTGGTGCTCCAGGTGGAGTTCG
This sequence comes from Streptomyces sp. NPDC088732, assembly GCF_044751205.1. Lineage (NCBI taxonomy): Bacteria > Bacillati > Actinomycetota > Actinomycetes > Kitasatosporales > Streptomycetaceae > Streptomyces > Streptomyces sp. NPDC088732. The sequence continues at coordinate 217,729 of NZ_JBIVLI010000006.1, read as the reverse complement.
ACGGCGCTCATGCCCATCCGCCCGGCGGTGCGCACGGTGACGCCGGGGGTGAGGACGGCGTCCGGCCAGCCGCCGCCGAGGGAGCGGCGGTACAGCTCGTCGTGGATGGCGGCGATGGTGCCGTGGTCGACGGCCCGGTGCAGCTGCCACTGCCGGGGCAGCAGGCCGTCGCGCACCGGCTCGGCCAGGCCGTGGAAGAAGCGCGCGTAGTCGGGGGTGAACTGCTCCAGGCCGAGCTTGCTGTACTCCATCGGCGCGAAGGCGGGGCTGCGCGCGATCCACGTCAGCCGCTCGCTCCCGGCGGGACGGGCGCGCAGCAGGTCGAGGAAGACCTCGGCCCCGGACTGGCCGGCGCCGACGACGGTGACATGGCCGGCGGCCAGCAGCCGGTCGCGCTGCGCGAGGTAGTCCGCGGAGTGCACGACCGGCACCACCGGCGCCTCGGCGAGCGGGCGCAGCGGTTCGGGGACGTACGGCTCGGAACCGATGCCGAGGACGAGGTTGCGGGCATGGCCGCGGCCCCGCGACTCCGCCTTTCCGTCGGCCCCCAGCCGGGTGTGGGCGACCTCGAACAGGCCGCGGCCCGGGTCCCAGCGGACGGAGTCGACCCGGTGGCCGAAGTGGGTGCCGGTCAGCGACTCGGCGACCCAGCGGCAGTAGGCGTCGTACTCGGCGCGGTGCACCTGGAAGCGCTCGGCGAAGTAGAACGGGAACAGCCTCTCCCGTGCCTTCAGCCAGTTCAGGTAGCTCCAGCGGCTGGTGGGGTCGGCCAGGCTCACCAGGTCGGCCAGGAAGGGCACTTGGAGGGTGGCGCCCTCGATCAGCAGCCCGGGGTGCCAGTGGAAGGCGGGCTCCTGCTCGTAGAAGGCGGCGCTGAGGTACGGGACGCCGTCGGCGAGGGCGGCCAGGGAGAGGTTGAACGGTCCGATGCCGATGCCGAGCAGGTCGTACGGCTGCTCGGCGTACGGGGCGGTCTCCGCGGCGCGGTCGGCGGTCGCGCACGGGGTGTACGGGGTGTACGCCGTGTGTCCCGGGTACCCGGTGTCTCCGCTGTGTTCGCTGTGTTCGCTGTGTTCGCTGTGTTGGGGGTACGCGGGGTACTCAGGGTCTTCAGCCACGGTCATCGGACGTGCTGCCTTCCTGGTGGGTCGCGCACACGAGCGCGAGGAGTGCCTGGAGGTCGCCGGCGGCCAGCGCCGGGTTGAGGAGGGTCGCCTTGAGCCACAGCCGTCCGCCGGCGCGGGCCCGGCCGAGGACCGCCCGTCCGTCGAGCATCAGCCGGCGCCGGATCGCGGCGACGGCCGTGTCGCCGGCCCCGGTGGGGCGCAGCAGCACGGTGCTGATCGCGGGGCGCGCGTAGAGGGTGAGGTCCGGGTGCCGTTCCACCAGGTCGGCCAGCTCGTGGGCGCGGTCGCACACGGTGTCCACGAGCCGGCCCAGGCCCTGCCTGCCGAGGGCGCGCAGCGTCACCGCGATCTTCAGCACGTCCGGGCGGCGCGTGGTGCGCAGCGAGCGGCCGAGCAGGTCGGGGAAGCCGGCCTCGGTGTCGTCCGCGGCGTTGAGGTAGTCCGCCTGGTGCCCGAGCGGACGCAGCGACTCCCCCTCGCGCACGGCGAGCACGCCCGCGGCGACCGGCTGCCAGCCGAGCTTGTGCAGGTCCAGGGTGACGGTGCCTGCCTCCGCCAGCCCGGCCAGCCGCGGCGCCTCCCGGTCGCTGAACAGCAGGGCGCCGCCGTAGGCCGCGTCCACGTGCAGGGCGGCGCCGTACTCCCGCGCGGCACGCGCCAGTTCGGGCAGCGGGTCGAGCGCGCCGGTGTCGGTGGTCCCGGCCGTGGCGACGAGCAGGGCGGGGCCCGGCACGGCGGCGAGCGCCGCGCGGGCCCGTGCGGGGTCGAGCACCCCGGCGGGGGTGTCGAGGACGACCGGCGCCGGCAGCCCGAGCAGCCACGCGGCGCGGGGCACGCTGTGGTGGACGTTGGCCCCGGTCACGATCCGCACACCGGGGGCGCGTTCGCGGGCGAGCAGCAGCGCGAGCTGGTTGGACTCGGTGCCGCCGGTCGTGATCAGGGCGTCGGGCGCGGCCGCCGCGGGGTGCACGAGCCGCGCCAGTGCCGCCGTCACCGCCGCCTCCAGGGCGGTCGCGGCCGGGGCCTGGTCCCAGGAGTCCATCGACGGGTTCAGCGCGCTCGCGGCCAGGTCGGCCGCCGCGGCCACCGCCAGCGGCGGGCAGTGCAGGTGCGCCGCGCAGAGCGGCTCCGCCGGGTCCGCCGCACCCTCGGCGGCCAGCCGCACCAGCGTCCCCAGGGCCTCCTCCGCCCCCGTCCCGTGCTCCGGCAGCACCTCCGCCAGGGCCTCCGCGACCCGCGCCGACACCGCGCCGGGTCCGCCCGCGGGCAGCGGGCCCGCGCGCCGCGCGGCACCCTCCGCGAGCGCGTCCAGCACCACCCCCAGCAACGGTCGCAGCCGGCGCGGCCCTCCCCTGCCGCCGGCGAGCTGAGGTGACACGGCCTGGCACCCTCCGAGAACGCGTCGATCACCGCCGCACGACCCGTCCGCGCGGTCCGGACTGCGTAACGACGCCGCCGGTCCGGGGATGCTGCCCCGGGTCCGAAGTCCCCCTCTTCGGACCGACGTCACCGCCGTGCGCGGGGGTGAGTGCCCGTCGGGCGCCCGCGCGCACCGCGGTGAGCGGTCACGCGCCCCGTACGCGCAGGGCGCGGGCCAGGTCGTCGAGCTGGTCGGCGAGCCTGCGCCGCAGGGCGGGCGTGGGAGCGGGATCGGCGGAACCGAGGCAGGCCTCGCCGAGTTCGAGGACGGAGACGTCGACGACGGCGCCGGGGAAGGCCCAGCGGCCGGCGGCGTCGGCCAGCGCGGGGCCCCGGCGGGCGGCGAGGGCGACGGCGGCCGGGTAGTAGCGCGGCACCCAGTCGCCGAGCAGGTCGAGCTGCTCGGGCTGCCAGAAGCCCTGGGCGGTCGCGTTGAACAGGTAGTTGGAGAGCGTGTCGTCCTCGAACATCGACGTCCACGCCTCCTGCTTGGCCTCCGGGTCGGGCAGCGCGGCCCGGCAGCGCGCGGCGCCCTCCCGGCCCGTGGCGCTGGGGTCGCGTTCGAGTTCGGCGGCGATGTCGGCGCGGTCGGCGGCGCCCAGGACGGCGAGCCGGGTGAGGACCTGCCAGCGCAGTTCGGGGTCGAGCGGCGGCCCGTCCGGCAGGGACCCCGCGGTGAGCCAGCCGCGCAGTTCGGCGGGGGCGGTGACGGCGGTGATCAGTTCGCGGGCGGCGGCGAGCCGCATGCCCGGGTCCTCGTGGCGGAGCAGCTCGCGGGTGAGCGACTCCAGGACGGCGAGCGCGTCGGGCCGCTGCCCGGCCGGCAGGTAGCGGTCGGCGATCTGGTGGCGGGCGAAGCCGAGCACGCCCTGCACCACCGCGACATCGGTCTCGTGCGGCAGGTGGGCGCGGGCCACGTCCAGGTAGGCGGCGGGCGGCAGTTCGCCGTCGCGCACCAGGTCGCGGGCGGCGTTCCACACCAGGGCCCGGGCGAGCGGGTCGGGCAGACCGCTCAGGCCGCTGACGAGGGTGTCCCAGGACCCGGCGTCGAAGCGGATCTTGGCGTACGTCAGGTCCTGGTCGTTGAGGAGCACCAGGTCCGGGCGCGGGCCGGGCCGCGTCGCGGCGGCCTCGGCGCCGGCGGGGACGTCCGTCTCGAAGCGCTCGCGCAGCACGAGCCGCGCCGGATCCGCACCGTCGCGGTCGTACGCGGCGACGGCGATGCGGTGCGGGCGCTCGCCCGCGCGGGCCACCTCCAGCCGCCAGCCGCCGTCCGCCTCGGCCGGGACCGGGGTGAGGGTGTCGACGCCGGTGGTGCGCAGCCAGCGGTCGGCCCAGGCGTGCACGTCCCGGTCGGTGGCGGAGGCGAGGGAGTCGATGAAGTCGGCGAGGGCGGCGTTGCCGAACCGGTGCCGGGAGAAGTGCTCGTTGATGCCGGCGAGGAAGTCCTTGCGGCCGAGCCAGGTCACCAGCTGCCGCAGGGCGGAGGCCCCCTTGGCGTACGAGATGCCGTCGAAGTTGAGCAGCGCCGACGCGGTGTCGGGGACGGCATCGGGATCGGGCGCGACGGGGTGGGTGGAGGGGCGCTGGTCGGCGTCGTAGCCCCAGCCCTTGCGGGCGACGGCGAAGTCGGTCCAGGTCCCGGTGAAGCGGGTGGCCTCGGAGAGCACCTGGTAGCCCATGTACTCGGCGAAGGACTCGTTCAGCCAGATGTCGTCCCACCAGCGCAGCGTGACGAGGTCGCCGAACCACATGTGCGCCATCTCGTGGGCGACGACCATGCCGCGGGTCTGCCGCTCGGCGTCGGTGACGGCGGACCGGAAGACCATCTCGTCGCGGAAGGTGACCAGGCCCGGGTTCTCCATCGCGCCCGCGTTGAACTCGGGGACGAAGGCCTGGTCGTAGGAGTCGAACGGGTAGGGCTCCGCGAAGAGTTCGTGGTAGCGGTCGAAGCAGCGCCGGGTGATGTCGAACAGCTCCTCGACGTCGGCGTCGAGGTGGGGTGCCAGCGAGCGCCGGCAGTGCAGGCCGAAGGGCAGGCCCGCGTGCTCGGTGCGCACCGTGTGCCAGGGACCGGCGGCGACCGCGAGCAGATAGGTGCTGATGCGCGGGGTCGGCGCGATCCGCCAGTGGCCCTCGGCCTCACCGGTGCGCTCGGCGACGCCGTTGCCGAGGACGGTCCAGGCGGGCGGTGCGGTGACGGTGACCTCGAAGACGGCCTTCAGGTCGGGCTGGTCGAAGGCGGCGGCGACGCGCTGGACGTCGTCGAGGAAGAGCTGGGTGTACAGGTACGTCTCGCCGTCGGCGGGGTCGGTGAAGCGGTGCATGCCCTCCCCGGTGCGCGAGTAGCGCATGTCGGCCTCGATCCGCAGCTCGTGCGGGCCCGCCGTGAGGCCGGTGAGGGGCAGCCGGTTGTCCTCCAGGGCGGCCGGGTCGAGCACCTGGCCGTCGAGGACCGCGCGGTGCAGGACGGCGGGCTTGAGCTCGGCGAAGGTGTCGCCGTCGGCGAGGGCGGTGAAGCGGATGACGGTGGTGGAGCCGAACACGTCGTCACCACGCGTCAGGTCCAGGTCGACGGCGTAGGTGTGGACGTCGAGGAGCCGGGCGCGGGTCTCGGCCTCGGCACGGGTGAGAGCAGGCATGCCGCCATGCTGCCTCATGGGCCGTACGACCCGCACGGAAGTTCGCTGCGGGCGGCAGCGGGGGCGTCAGGAGGGGCGGACGGCGGCGGCGTCGACGACCAGGTAGTCGCCGCGGCCCCGGGTGCAGGTGATCAGGCGCAGGGCGGGGGCGCCGGTACCGGTGGACCAGGCACCGGTGAGCCGGGAGCGCCCCGGGACGCGGCGGACCCGGGTGACCGCGAAGCGGGCGCGGCTGCCGTCGCGGCGGGTGACGACGACCGTGTCGGACGGGCGCAGGTCGCCGAGGTCGTGGAAGACGCCCCGGGCGCCTCCGGTGTCGTGGTGGCCGACGAGCACGGCGGTGCCGGGGTCGCCGGGCGCGGCGCTGCGGTCGTACCAGCCCGCCCAGTGGCGGCCCTCGTCGCCGGCGGGGGTCTGGAGGCTGCCGTCGTCGTTGAGCCCGAGGTCCAGAACGCGCGCGTGGACCCGGGCGCGGGCTATGTCGAGGCGCACGGGGGTGTGGCCGGACGGGTCGGCGGCCCGCGCGGAGGTGCTGCCGTGGACGACGGCGTCGCCCGCGCCGTGACCGCCCGCGCCGGTGTGCCCGACGGCCCGGACCGTCACGGCGGTGGCGACGGCGAGCAGCGCGAGGGCGAGCAGGTTGATCCGGCGGTGGGACGCCGGTACGGGGCCCATGGGCTCACCGCGGGTGGACCGCGTAGCGCACACCCCACACGCCCAGGGCCAGCAGTCCCGCGAACACCGCCGCGAGCGGGCCGCACGCGACCGCGGCACAGCACACGACGGCGGCGACCCCGGTGGCCAGGAGGGCGGCGAGGACGGCGGGCGGCAGGGACAGGGCAGGCATGGCGACGGGGTCCTTCGCGGCTGGCGGCTACGGCGACGGTCCCCAGGGTACGGAGCCGGGGGCGTGCCGCGCCTCCCCCGTCCGTCCCGGTCCGTGTCCACCGAAAGTATGGTCCGGGCAGCGGGCCTTGCGTCTCAAGTAGGACAGCGGGCAGGCTCGCCGGATGATCGCCACGATGCAGCTCACCGTGATCGACTGTCCCGACGCGAGGGCGTTGGGCGCCTTCTACCAGGGGATCCTCGGCGGGGTCCTGGACGCCTCCAACGCCTCCTGGGTGACCCTGACGGCTCCGGGCGGCACGCGCTTCGCGTTCCAGGAGGTGCCGTTCCACCGCCCGCCGCGGTGGCCGGACCCCGAGCACCCGCAGCAGCTCCACCTCGACTTCGAGGTGCCCACCCGCGCGGACGTGGAACGGGCGCGGAAGGAGGTGCTCGCGCTCGGCGCGGCCTTCCTGCACGACAGCGGGGGCGAACGCAGCGGTTTCCTCGTCTTCGCGGACCCCGCCGGGCACCCGTTCTGCCTCTGCTACGGGCAGCTCCCGCCGCCCCCGGCACCCGCCGCGGGCTGACCCGGAGCCGCCCCGGGACGCGGCGGCAGCCGGATGTCGGTGGTCACTTGTACGGTGTTTCCCACACCGGCGCCGGGGTGTCCGGCGCGTCGTCAGGGGGGCGAACGGATCCGGCCGAGGGGGGACGGCATGCTGCGGGGGCCGCACGAGTACGAGCCGATGGAGCACGATCCGCGGGACCCGGAGGCGGTGCGCCGGGTGACGTACGTGCTCTTCCTGCCGGACGGCCGCTGCGCGGTCCCCGCGGAGGGCCACGGCGGCGCCGGCCTGCGGCTGCCGTCGGGCCGCGTGCTGCCGGGCGAGGACTGGGGGCTGGACACCTCCGAGCGGGTGCCGCTGATGACCGCCGGCTTCCTGCGGCAGCGGGTGCACCCCTTCGCCTACGACGGCCTGGAGCTGCGGCTGTACGCGTGGCTGGACGGCGACCGCTACCGCGGGCGGCGGCCGCACACCCGGGTGGAGCTGTTCGCCGGCACCCCGCAGGAGGTCGCCGCGCGGCTGGCGGACCGCACCGAGCGGCGGGCCGTGCTGGACGCGGCACGCTCCTTCCGTGAGCAGGACGACGCCTCGTGGTTCGCGGACAACCTGCGGCTGATCCAGCCCGCCTATCTGCGGGCCGCGACCGCCGAGGGCGGCTCCGGCTTCGGCGGCGGCCCGCAGGAGTGGCGGGCGCGCCGCTCGATGGTGGTGGAGGCGCTGCACAGGGACGGCACCTTCCTCGACGTCGGCTGCGCCAACGGGTTGCTGATGGAGTCCGTGCGGGCGTGGGCCGCCGAGCGCGGCCGGGCGGTCGAACCGTACGGGGTGGACATCGCGCCGGGCCTGGTGGAGCTGGCGCGCCGCCGGCTGCCGCAGTGGGCTGACCGGATATCCGTCGGCAACGCGCTGGACTGGCGCCCGGACGGTGGCCGGCGCTTCACGTTTGTGCACGTCCTCGCCGACTGCGTGCCGCCGGCGCGGCTCGGCGGAGCGGCTGGCGGGGACGGGGTTGCCGGTGGCCGGTTCGGCGTCGGGTTCGGGTCCGGGTCCGGATCGTACGGCGACAACGGCGTGGGTGGACGCGTAGGCTCGTAGGGTCGCACCGCTTGGGGGAGGCGCCGTGGGCGAGCCGTCGTCCAGCCCGATCGAGCACGGCTTTCCGCATCTGGAGAAGGTGCGGTCGGCCCTGACCGCGCTCTACCGCAGGCTGTCGTACGACACGGTGAGCCGCTTCGCGGCGAGCGTCCGCCCGGAGGCGGTGGAGTTCCCGCAGGACGAGGACCTGCACCTGGGCGCGCAGCGGGTGGCCCGGGTCATCGTGCAGCACTTCCGGCTGCCCGAGGCCCGGATGGTGGTGAGCTTCCGCGACATGGCGCACGCGGGCAATGTGGAACTGGCCTCCGGCCCCGAGTACTTCGTGGAACTGCACGACCGCTTCCGGGAGGACCGGCGCGATGTGGGCGCGGCGCTGGCGCACGAGGTCATGCATGTGTATCTGCACCGGCTCGGCCTGGAGTTCCCCGGGACGCGGGACAACGAGATCCTCACGGACACCGCGACGGCCTACCTCGGCGCGGGCTGGCTGCTGCTGGACTCCTACCGGGAGGAGCCGGCGCTGTTCGGCGACCGGGTGACGATGGCGGCGACGAAGCTGGGCTACCTCACCCCGGAGGAGTTCGGGTACGTCCTGGCCAAGCGCGCGCTGGCGTTCGGCGACGACATCGAGCCGTGGCTGACCGGCCCCCGGGCCCGCGACGCCTACCGGGACGGTCTCGGGCTGGCCCGGGAGGACCTGCGGAACGCGCCGCTGCTGGGCTGCGGCTGGGCGAACCGCCGGCGCTACGCCCACGACCGCCGCCGCGGCACCGCGCACCCGGTGGCCGGCTACGCCTTCGAGGGGGAGGCGCCGATGCGGGTCTCCTTCCCCTGCCCGACCTGCCGCCAGCGCATCCGCGTCCCGGTGCGCGGCCGGGTCAAGGCACGGTGCGGGCTGTGCCGCACCGTGCTGGAGTGCGACACCTGAGCCGGTGGCCGGCGGCGCGTGGCCGGGCGGTCAGACGCGGGCCGGTGCCGTCTCGCGCAGGAAGTCCAGCAGCGCCGCGTTGACCTCCTGCGGGCGCTCCTGCTGCGTCCAGTGGCCGCAGCCGCGGAGCACGACGGGCTCGCGCAGCGTCGGGTAGATCTGCGGCAGCGCCGGAACGAGGTCGGAGACGCCGGGGAAGGCGTGCACGACGTCGCGGTCGCCGGTGATGTACAGCCCGGGGACCTGGAGGGTCGCGCCGTTCCAGGGCGCCGTCAGCCGCCAGTTGAGGTCGAGGTTGCGGTACCAGTTGAGCCCGCCGGTGAAGCCCTCGGCCCCGTACTCGGCGACGAAGGTGGCGACGTCCTCCTCGGTCAGCCAGGCCGGCAGCTTCTCCGGCTCGCCGACGAGGTCGAGGAACCCGTGGCCGGGCGGGACCAGCGGTTGCGCGGGAACGGGGTCGTTGGCCGGGTTGTCGCCGGAGGCGCCGTACAGGAAGCGGCGGAAGGTGGAGGTCGGGTCGGCGGCGAACTCGGCGTCGGCGACGCCGGGTTGGGCGAAGTAGTTCCAGTAGAAGCGTCCGTCGTACAGCTCCGACATGGCGCGCAGCGGGGGCATGTCCCCGCCGCGCGGGGTGGGCGGGACGCTCAGCCCGGCCACGGCGCGCACCACGTCGGGACGCAGCAGCGCGGTGTGCCAGGCGACGGGGGCGCCCCAGTCGTGGCCGACGACGACGGCGGTCTCCTCGCCGAGGGCGTGGATCAGCCCGATCACGTCGCCGACCAGGTCCAGCATGGTGTACGCGTCGACGGCTTCGGGGCGGTCGCTGCGCCCGAAGCCCCGCTGGTCGGGCGCGACCACCCGGTAGCCGGCCGCGGCGAGCGGGCCGAACTGGTGGCGCCAGGAGTACCAGCACTCGGGAAAGCCGTGCAGCAGTACGACGAGGGGGCCCTCACCCTCCTCCGCGATGTGGAGGCGGAGACCGTTCACTTCGGCATAGCGGTGTTCGACCATGGCGCTCAGGCTATGCGCCCGCCGTCCGGCCGCGCCGCCGAAATCAGGTCACCGGGGACACCGAACGCCGTTCCGCGGCTCAGGGGGTGACGACGGCGAAGTTCCGGTCGGGGCCGTCCAGCAGGCCGACGAGGGTGGTGACCACCTTGAGGTCGCCCTCGTGCTCGATCCCGTCGAAGCGCCCGCCGGCCAGCAGTCCCTGCAGTTCGGGCCGGGTGAGGGTGAGGGTGAGGTCGGCGTGCCGGCTGGGGCGGCCGTCCTGGGTGGACCAGTGGGTGAGCGCGCCGTTGGAGAGCGTGAGGTGCCAGGTGCGGTGCTCGTCGGTGAGCCGCCAGTCGATGGTGAGGTGGGTGTCCCAGGCCCGGGGGCCGTTGATCCGGATGGCGAGCGAGTCGATCAGCTGGTCGACCGTCAGGGCGGCGGTGAGCTCGGGACCGGCCGTCGTCGTGGGGGTGGGGCTGATGCCGTCGCGCAGTTCCTTGGCGCCCATCAGGTAGAAGTTCCGCCAGGGCCCGTTCTCGCAGCCGAAGCCCAACCGCGTGTACACAGCCGCCAGTTCGCGGCGGGCGCTCTCGTGCCCGGGGTCGGCGAAGACGGCGTGGTCGAGCAGGGTCGCGGCGAAGCGCAGGTCGCCGGCGTCGGCGTACTCCCGCGCCTTGGCCACGGTGGCGTCGGCGCCGCCGAGGCAGTCCACGTACCGGCGCGCCTCCTCCGCCGGCGGATGCTGCCACAGGTGGGCGGGGTTGCCGTCGAACCAGCCCATGTAGCGCTGGTAGACCGCCTTCACGTTGTGGCTGAGGGAGCCGTAGTAGCCGTGGTTGGCGTGGAAGCGCTCCAGGGCGGGCGGCAGCCGCAGTTCCTCGGCGATCTCGCTGCCGGTGAGGCCCTGGTTGAGCAGCCGCAGCGTCTGGTCGTGGAGGTAGGCGTACAGGTCGCGCTGGTGGGCCAGCAGCCGGTGGATGTTCTCCCGGCCCCAGGTGGGCCAGTGGTGGGAGGCGACGACGACGTCGACGGAGTTGCCGAACATCACCAGCGACTCGTTGAGGTACCGGGCCCACTCGCGGGCGTCGCGGACCTGGGCGCCGCGCAGGGTCAGGATGTTGTGCATGGTGTGGGTGGCGTTCTCCGCCATGCACAGCACGCGTTTGCCGGGGAGCACGAAGTTCATCTCGGCGGGCGCCTCGGTGCCCGGGGTGAGCTGGAAGACGATGCGGACGCCGTCGAGGGTCTCGTCCTGCCCGGTGCGGGTGACGGCGACGGTCGGCCGGATCAGGGCAATGGCGCCGGTGGAGACGGTCTGCCCGAGCCCGCAGCCGATCTGGCCGGCGGGGCCCTTGGGCAGTTCCGAGCCGTACATGTAGACGGCGCGGCGGTTCATGGCGGTGCCCGCGTAGACGTTCTCGCTGGCGGCGTGCTCCAGGAAGCCGGCCGGGGCGAGGACCGGGACCGGGTCGTGGCCGTACGGCAGGACGCCGCGCGCGCCGCCGAAGTGGTCGACGTGGCAGTGGGTGTAGATGAGCGCGGTGACCGGCCGGTCGCCCCGGTGCTCGCGGTAGAGCGCCAGGGCGGCGGCCGCGACCTCGGTGGAGTGCAGCGGGTCGATGACCACGACCCCGCGGTCGCCCTCGACGAGTGTCATGTTGGACAGGTCCAGGCCGCGGACCTGGTAGACGCCCTCGACGACCTCGAACAGCCCCTGCTTCGCCGCGAGCCTGCTCTGCCGCCACAGGCCCGGGTGGGCGGTGTCGGGGCAGGGTTCCTGCAGGAAGGAGTAGGCGTCGTTGTCCCAGACCACCCGGCCGTCGTCGGCGGTGACACGGCCGGGCGCCAGGGCGCCGAGGAAGCCGCGTTCGGCGTCGGCGAAGTCCGTCGTGTCCTCGTGGTCGGGGGGCGCGAGAGCGGTCATGGGAACACGATCCCAGCGATTCGCACCTTTTGTCTCGTTCATCTGCGCCACCAGCGGCGCAGCACCTCCTCGGCGGGTTTGCCGTGCGGCGTGTAGGCCAGCCGCGCCGGTGTCTCACCGCTGTCCGGCCAGTCGTCCCACATCCACCAGCACACCCCGGCCCACCAGCGCTCCCCCTCCATGGCGCCGAGCAGGGCCTGGTAGGCGGCGGCCTGCTCGTCGTCGGCGGGACGCGCGCTGACCGTCCAGGACCAGGGGGCGGTGGTGGTGCCGCGCTGGCTGACGTAGCCGGCCTCGGTGAACAGCACGCGGCGGTGGTGCCGGGCGGCGAAACCGGCGAGTTGCCGGGCGATCGGCCGCCAGGCGGCGCGCAGCCGGCCGACGTCGGTGGTGGGGCGGTCGGCCAGCGGCCAGTACGCGTCGACACCGATGAGGTCGAGGTCGTCCCAGAAGGGGATGTGCGCGTACTCGTCGTAGTTGGCGGCGTAGACCAGGGGTCCCCGGTAGTCCCGCCGGACGGCGCGGACGACCGCCCGCCAGCGGGCGCCGTCCCGCGAGGTGCCGGCCAGTTCGGTGCCCACGGACAGCTGCTCCGCCCCGAGGTCCTCGGCGAGGCGCGCGTAGTGGGTGATGAAGCGGGTGTACGCGCCGAACCATGCGGCGGGGTCGGCGGGCCGGATCTCCGCGCGGTCCTGGTCGCCGGGGAGGTCGACGTGCGGCTTGAGCAGGACCTTGAGGCCGGCGGCGTGCGCCTCGCGGATGATCCGGCGCAGCGAGTCGTCGCTCGCGGTCTCCCCGGTGGTGTGCATCGACGCGGCGCCGGGGGCCGACTGGTACCAGGTCGGGGTGAGCGACACCCAGCCCGCCCCGGTGGCCGCGATGTCGCGCAGGTAGCGGCCCGCGGCGGGGCTGTCGTAGTCCTCGGCGGCCCACGACGGCAGGGCGATGCCGCGCAGCCGGGGCGCCCCGGCCCCGGCCGGTGCGGACGGGTGCGCGGGGGCTACGGAACGGCCGTCGCCGTCGTCGGCCGCGGGGACGGCGGTGCAGCCGGCGGTGAGGGCGAGGACCGCCGCCGCCGCGAGAGCGGCGGCGGCGGTCCTCCGGATCAGGGTCACGTGAGCGCCGCGGGGCTGACGAAGGTGTAGCCGAGGGCGCGGATGCCGTCGACCGTCTCCTGGAGCGGCTGGACCGGGTTGTACGGGTGGTAGAAGAAGCTGGCGAAGCCGTCGCGCACGGCGAGGTTCGCCTTGGCCGAGGCGATCAGGTCGGCGGGCAGCCGGGCCGGGTGGTTGTTGTACGCCTCGGGCTCGTAGTTGCCGATGTTCTCGGGCAGCACGGTGGTGCCGTACACGTCCTTCACGACATAGGGGAAGAACTGCCCGATGAAGCGATTGGGATCACCGGCGGTACCGCTCAGCGTCCCGGAGAAGTACAGCGAGCGCTCCAGGCGGGCCGTGAAGTTCCGCGCGAAGACCTTGTAGTCGGTGGCGGAGGCCGCGTAGTGCGGGGTGGTCCACAGCTTCGGCGTCGGCAGCCCGGCGAGGGTGAACTGGGCGAGGCCGAGGGTCACCCGGGTCTGCGCCCACAGCGCGGAGTCCTCGGCGACCGGGCCGTCGTAGACCACGTTGTCGGCGCTGTCGACGTGGGCCCGGTAGAACTCGAAGTCGTCGCCGGAGACGCCGTTGTAGGGGTTGGCGACGGTGCCGTACTGGTGGGTGTAGCCGTGGTTCATCAGGACGGCGCCGCGCGCCAGCATGTACTTGAGCGCGGAGACCACTTGCGGGCGCTGGAGCAGGGTGACGGTCTCGGGCCGGCCGTTGTTGTAGGTGCCGTGCGGGTCGGTGTAGACGGGGATGACGTTGATGCCGTAGGGGATCCTCTGCGAGTAGAGGTAGTCGGCCGTCGCGCGCAGTTCGGCCGGGTCGGAGTCGGGGCTGATGTCCTCCAGCCGCAGCAGTGCCCGGTGCCGCTCGGGGGTGCTGGGCGCCAGGGCGTCGAAGAGCAGGTCCTCGAAGGCGATGACGCGGTCGGTCTCCGAGACGTAGGCGAACGGGATCTCACCGACGTAGGTGAGGTTGCCCGAGCGCACCGCCCACGGGAAGGACGTGCCGGTGCCCGTGTCGACTGCCTGGGCCAGCTCCGTCACCGCCGGGTAGCCGGGCCCCGACACGATGGCGGGGCGCAGCACGCCGCCGTCCTGGCCGGCCGGGATCTTCCGGGTGAGGGTCTGGTCCCGGTACGTCACCTGCGTGACGGAGCCGGAGTCGAAGTACGAGGTGCTGGGGTCCCAGCCGTACGTGCTCTGGAACTGGGCGGCGCCGGTGGCGTTCGCCAGTGACCAGATGTTGTCCCCGACCCAGGTCACCGGGCGGGTGGTGGTGACGACGTCCTGGTAGAACGCGGCCGGGACGGCGTCGGGGACGCTGCCGCCGTAGTACGTCGAGCCGAGGTAGACGGTCGCCGTGTACTGGTTCACCATGCCGGCGGTGTACTGCTGGACCGGCTTGGCGGTCACCGTGCCGAAGTGGCCGGCGAGGTTGGCGGTGGCCATGGCGTACAGCTCACCGAGCTGTCCGTAGGGCCCCGCGGTGTCGTAGAGCACGAGCGCGGAGGTACCGGACGGCGCGACGGCGGGTGCCGCGAGCGCCGCGGCCCGCGCGGCCGGCCGGCTCGCGGCGGCCTGCCGGAGCGGGCCCTCGGTACGGCGGTCGCGGTCCGCGGACTGCTGGGACTTCGCCCACGCGCCCAGGTCGATCGCGCCGACGCCCGAGCGGCCGGCGAGATTCTCCGCGTGGCGGTGAAGGTGCCCGCCGAGGTCGGCCTCCGGGCCGCGGGGTGCGGCGCCGGCCGGGCCGGTCAGGAATGCGGCGCCCACGAGCGACGCGACGAGCATGAACACGACGGAGACCCGGGACTTCCGCGGTCTCCTGATGCGGGATTGCATATTTCCCCCCATTGCACCGAATGAACAGGCCGCTGATTGTTCAGAGCGGCAATGCCCGCTGTCAACCGGATCATCGGATGTGCATCCCGTTCGATTATCCATTCCATTACCGTGGCCAATCCCACCCGGACGGGTGAATTACCTTCTCCCCCAACCCTCCTCACCTGCAAGAACGCAAGGCTTACCAGGAGCCCTCTCCCACGGCTGACGCCATCGCGGATGATCGTCTAAAAGTATCTGCTAACTTCCGTGAGGGAGTTTCGGCCCGACTGTGGAGCCGAAGCGAATTGGGGGGACTCACTCATGTACGGAAGGCCCGCACTGGGCACAATGCTGCCGCTTGCCGGTATGGCATCGGCGACGAGAACCGTCCCTGGCATTCCTTTCGCCAGGGCTTTACAAATAGCAGCAGGAATGGGCTTCCTGCTGTACTGCCTGATCGCATTCGGTCTGCTGACCGCCCGATGGTGGCTGCGCCGGCACACCGGCCGGACCCCGGCCCCGCGGCTCCCCGGGAGCGGCGGATGATCTCCCGGATCCCGTTGTGGGCCGCGACCTCGCTGATCGTGATGGCCGGCGCCTACAACACCGTGCTCTTCCTGCTCTCCAGACGGCGGATCCGCCGATCCCGCCGCCCCGGCACACCCCGCTTCTACGTCTTCCTGCTGGCCTGCCTCAACGAGGAGAAGGTCATCGGCGAGAGCCTGGCGCGCATCACCTCACTGCCCGCCGACAGCTTCGTCGCCCTGGTCATCGACGACGCCTCCGACGACCGCACGGCCGATGCCGTCCGCGCCGCCGACCCCGGCGGCGAGCGGGTCTGGCTCTACCGGCGCCGGCTGCCCGACGCCCGGCGCGGCAAGGGCGCGGCGCTCAACGCCGGCGTACGGCACCTGCGGTCCTCGGGACTGCTCGGCGGCCGCGACCCGCGGGACGTGATCATCTGCGTCGTCGACGCCGACGGCCGGCTGGACCCGCACACCCTGCAGTCCGTGGACCCGTACTTCGACGACCCGGGCACCGGCGCCGTCCAGATCGGCGTCCGGATGTACAACCGCCACCTGGGCCTGCTCGCCCGGCTCCAGGACATGGAGTTCGTCGTCTACGGCGACGTCTTCCAGAGCGCCCGGCGCTTCATCGGCAGCGTCGGCATGGGCGGCAACGGGCAGTTCATGCGGCTGTCCGCGCTGGAGTCGCTGGGCGGCGCGGGCCCGTGGAGCGACAGCCTCACCGAGGACCTCGACCTGGGCGTCCGGCTGATCGCCCGCGGCTGGCGCAACCAGTACTGCACCACCGCGGCGGTCTCCCAGCAGGCCGTGCTCGACGTGCGCCGGCTGGTGCGGCAGCGCTCCCGCTGGTTCCAGGGCCACCTCCAGTCGGCCAACCTCGTTCCGCTGATCCTGCGCGAGGTCGCCACCCGGCCGGCCCTGGACCTGCTCTACCACCTGTCCAGCCCGGTGCTGATCCTGCTGACCTCGCTGCTGCCGCTCTCCTTCCTCATCGCCCTCGCCGGCACCGCCGTCGCCTCCGTACGCGCGGGCCACTCGCTCGTCTCGCCGATGTGGCTGCTCGGCCCGTACGTGCTCTCCTTCACCGCGGCCTATGTGTACGGGTTCGTCTACGCCAAGCGCGAGCGCACCCTCGGGCTGCTGCGCTCGGTCCTGGTCGCGCACGTGTTCATCCTCTACGGCTACATCTGGTTCGCCGCCGGATGGTGGGGCCTGTGGCGGATGGTCACCGGAAAGCGCACCTGGCTGAAGACCGCCCGCACCTGACGCGCACCGCGCGTTCCCCACGCTCATCAGCACACCGACACAGACCGCCACACCGTCCCAGGGGGATCCATGTCCGCATACTCCGCCGATGCGCCCGAAGTGCCGGGCACCATCCGCGCGATGCTCGTCCTCGGCACCAGGCCGGAGGTGATCAAGCTGGCCCCGGTGGCCCGCGCGATGGCCGCCTCCGACCTCTTCGAACCCCTGGTGGTCACCACCGGGCAGCACCGCGAGATGCTCCACCAGATGCTGGACCTGCTCCGGGTCCCGGCCAGGACCGACCTGGACGTGATGCGCGAGCGCCAGCAGCTGTCCGAACTGACCGCCCGTCTGGTGGAGGGCCTGGGCGAGGTGATCCGGGGCGACCGCCCCGACCTGGTCGTCGTCCAGGGCGACACCACCACCGCGCTGGCCGGCGCGCTGGCCGCCTTCTACGAGCGGGTGCCCGTCGCCCACGTCGAGGCGGGCCTGCGCACCGGCGTCCTCGACAACCCCTTCCCCGAGGAGCTCAACCGGCGCCTCATCGGACGCATCGCACGTTGGCACTTCGCGCCCACGGCGCGTGCCGCCGGCCATCTGCGTGCCGAAGGGACCCCGGACACCCAGGTGTTCGTCACCGGCAACACCGTCATCGACAACCTGCTGTGGGTGATCGGCGAGGGCGTCGGCCGCAGCGCCTTCCCCGGCACCGGCCGCCGCCGGGTGCTGCTGACGCTGCACCGCAGGGAGAACCAGGGCGAGCGCATGCGCGCGATGGGCAGGGCGCTGCGCCGGCTCGGCGAGCGCGGTGACGTGGAGATCCTGCTGCCGCTCCACAAGAGCCCGGCCGTCCGAGACGCGCTGCTCCCCGAACTGACCGGCCATCACGCGGTCCATGTCGTCGAGCCGCTGGGCTACCCGGACTTCGCGGCCACCCTCGCCGACAGCGACCTGGTGCTCACCGACTCCGGCGGCATCCAGGAGGAGGCGCCGAGCCTCGGCAAGCCCGCCCTGGTGCTGCGTACGACCACCGAGCGGCCCGAGGCCGTCGAGGTGGGCGCGGCCCGGCTCATCGGCACCGACCCCGAGGCGATCCTCGGCGCGGCGACGCGGCTGCTGGACGACCCGGCCGAGTACCACCGCATGGCGACCGCGGGCAATCCCTTCGGCGACGGCCTCGCCGCCGACCGCATCCTCGCGCAACTTGCGGAGGACTTCGGCGAGTTCGGGACGGACGTGCGTGGTGACGCGCTGCACGGCGAACTCGCCGCGGCCGCTTCGCCGCAGGCCGCGGAGCCGTACTCCAGGGCATGACCACCGCGCCCCGGTTCCTGATGTCCCGGCCCCTCCCCCGCCCGCGGCGGAGGGGCCGCCGGCCTGCCGGGATCACGCTGGCGGTGCTGCTGCTGGTGGCGGGCGGCGTCGTGTACGCCTGCACCCGGCCCGGCGCGGCGGTCCCCGGCTGGGAGGACGGCTCGGTGCACGGGCGCTGGCTGTCGGTGTACGACGGGTACGGCGACAACCGCGGCGACGACACCTCGCTGACGCTCACCCCGGCCGCCTCGACCCGCCCCGACGAGACGCACGCCGGACTGGTCGTCACCACCGAGCGGTACGCCGACGTGGCGTACACCGCGCGCATGCGGGCCCTGCGCCGGCTGCGCTCCCCCGCGCCCAACCCGTGGGAGGTGCCCTGGCTGGTGTGGGGGTACGGCGACCCCGAGCACTTCTACTACGTCACCCTCAAGCCCAACGGCTGGGAGCTGGGCAAGCGCGACCCCGCCTACCCCGGCGGCCAGCGCTTCCTGGCGACCGGGCCGACACCGTTCCCGCCCGGCCCGTGGTACGAGGTCGGGGTGGAGCAGCGCGGCGCCGTGGTCACCGTCACCGCGGGCGGGCGCTTCCTGACCTCGTTCACCGACGCCGAACGGCCCTACACAAGCGGCAGCGTGGGCGCCTACACCGAGGACGCGCAGGCCGCGTTCGCCGGTTTGCAAGTGCGGCGCCTGCCCTCGGCCGGGTAGTGAGGGCAGACGCCGCCTTCCGTTCCGTACGCCGTTGTACGGGACAGCTCTCTTCTCCGCGGAACGCTCAGACCGTCAGCGGCCGGTCCGTCGGGCGGATCGGGGCGGGCAGGATGCTGGCGCCGGTGAGGAAGCGGTCCACCGCGCGGGCGGCGGAGCGGCCCTCGGCGATAGCCCACACGATCAGCGACTGGCCGCGCCCGGCGTCGCCGGCGACGAAGACGCCCTCGACGTTGGTGGCGAAGTCCTTGTCGCGGGCCACGTTGCCGCGGGCGTCCATCTCCAGGCCCAGCTGCTCGGCCAGGCCGTTCTTCTGGTCGGTGCCGGTGAAGCCCATGGCCAGCGTCACCAGGTCGGCCGGGATGACCTTCTCGGTGCCCGGCTGCGGGACGAACTTCCCGTCCTGGAAGACGACCTCGACCAGGTGCAGCGCCGTGACGTTGCCGTGCTCGTCGCCCTCGAACCGCACGGTGTTGACGGCGTAGACCCGCTCGCCGCCCTCCTCGTGGGCCGAGGTGACCTTGTACGTCATCGGCATGGTCGGCCACGGCTGGTGCGCCGGGCGGTCGTCGGACGGCCGCGGCATGATCTCCAGCTGGGTGACCGACAGGGCGCCCTGGCGGTGGGCGGTGCCGACGCAGTCCGCGCCGGTGTCGCCGCCGCCGATGACGACCACGTGCTTGCCCGCCGCGCTGATCGGCGGGGTGACGAAGTCGCCCTCCTGCACCTTGTTCGCCAGCGGCAGGTACTCCATGGCCTGGTAGATGCCCTTGAGCTCGCGCCCCTCGGCCGGCAGGTCCCGCCACTGGGTGGCGCCGGCGGCGATGACGACCGCGTCGTACCGCTTGCGCAGCTTGGCGCCGTCGATGTCGCGGCCGATCTCCACACCGGTGCGGAACTTGGTGCCCTCCGCGCGCATCTGCTCGATGCGCCGGTTGATGTGGCGCTTCTCCATCTTGAACTCGGGGATGCCGTAGCGCAGCAGACCGCCGATGCGGTCGGCGCGCTCGTACACCGCGACCGTGTGGCCGGCCCGGGTCAGCTGCTGGGCGGCGGCCAGGCCGGCGGGGCCCGAGCCGATGACGGCGACGGTCTTGCCGGAGAGCCGGTCCGGGGGCTGCGGCGTGACGTCGCCGCTGTCCCAGGCCTTGTCGATGATGGTGACCTCGACGTTCTTGATGGTCACCGCGGGCTGGTTGATGCCGAGCACGCAGGCGGACTCACAGGGCGCCGGGCACAGCCGGCCGGTGAACTCCGGGAAGTTGTTGGTCGCGTGCAGGCGCTCGCTGGCGGCCTTCCAGTCCTGGCGGTAGGCGTAGTCGTTCCACTCGGGGATCAGGTTCCCCAGCGGACACCCGTTGTGGCAGAA
Source organism: Streptomyces sp. NPDC088732 (assembly GCF_044751205.1). Taxonomy (NCBI): domain Bacteria; kingdom Bacillati; phylum Actinomycetota; class Actinomycetes; order Kitasatosporales; family Streptomycetaceae; genus Streptomyces; species Streptomyces sp. NPDC088732. The sequence continues at coordinate 198,116 of NZ_JBIVLI010000006.1, read as the reverse complement.
CGGGATGCCGCAGTCCATGCAGCGTCCGGCCTGCTCGCTGATGATCGGCAGCAGCCCGCCGGGAACGTAGACCTCGTTCCAGTCCTGCTTGCGCTCCTCGACCGGCCGGGTCGGAGCGGTTTCGCGGGGCGTGGTGAGGAAGCCCTTCGGGTCAGCCATTTGCCGCCTCCATCATCTTCGCGGTGGTCTCGGACTCGGAGAGCCCGGCCTGCTCGGCGGCGTTCTTGGCGGCGAGCACTGCCTTGTAGTCCCTCGGCATGACCTTGCCGAAGCGGGTCAGGGTGTTCCCCCAGTCGGCGAGGAGCTTCTCGGCCACCGTCGAGCCGGTCTCCTCGTGGTGGCGGCGCACCACGTCGTGCAGCCACTTGATGTCGTCCGCGTCCAGGTCCTCGACGTTCACCATGCCGGTGTTGACGTTGTCCGGGTCGAGGTCGAGGACGTAGGCGATGCCACCGGACATGCCGGCCGCGAAGTTGCGTCCCGTCGGGCCGAGCACGAGCGCCCGGCCACCGGTCATGTACTCGCAGCCGTGGTCGCCCACGCCCTCGGACACCACGGTGGCGCCGGAGTTGCGGACGCAGAACCGCTCGCCGGTGGTGCCCCGCAGGAACAGCTCACCGCCGGTGGCGCCGTACGCGATGGTGTTGCCGGCGATGGTCGAGTACTCGGCCAGGTGGTCGGCACCGCGGTCCGGGCGGACGACGATGCGGCCGCCCGACAGGCCCTTGCCGACGTAGTCGTTGGCGTCGCCCTCCAGGCGCAGGGTGATGCCCTTGGGCAGGAAGGCGCCGAAGGACTGGCCGGCCGAGCCGGTCAGGGTGATGTCGATGGTGTCGTCGGGCAGGCCCGCGCCGCCGTACTTCTTGGTCACCTCGTGGCCGAGCATGGTGCCGACCGTGCGGTGCACATTGCGGATCCCGATCTGGGCGCGCACCGGGTCACCGGTGTGCAGCGCCTCGCCGGCCAGCTCGATGAGCTGCTGGTCCAGCGCCTTGTCCAGGCCGTGGTCCTGCTCGGTGGTGCGGTGCAGGGCGGCACCCTCGGGCAGCTCGGGCACGTGGAAGAGCGGGGCGAGGTCCATGCCCTGCGCCTTCCAGTGGTCGACGGCCGCGGTGGTGTCGATCAGCTCGGCGTGGCCGACGGCCTCCTCGATCGAGTGGAAGCCCAGCTCGGCCAGCAGCTCGCGGACCTCCTGCGCGATGAACTCGAAGAAGTTCACCACGTACTCGGCCTTGCCGGAGAAGCGGTCGCGCAGCACCGGGTTCTGGGTCGCGATGCCGACCGGGCAGGTGTCCAGGTGGCACACGCGCATCATCACGCAGCCGGAGACCACCAGCGGCGCGGTCGCGAAGCCGAACTCCTCGGCGCCCAGCAGGGCGGCGACGACCACGTCGCGGCCGGTCTTGAGCTGGCCGTCGGTCTGCACCACGATCCGGTCGCGCAGCCCGTTGAGCAGCAGCGTCTGCTGCGTCTCGGCCAGGCCCAGCTCCCAGGGACCGCCCGCGTGCTTCAGGGAGGTCAGCGGCGAGGCGCCGGTGCCGCCGTCGTGGCCGGAGATCAGCACCACGTCGGCATGGGCCTTGGAGACGCCCGCCGCGACCGTGCCGACGCCGACCTCGGACACCAGCTTCACGTGGATGCGGGCGGCCGGGTTGGCGTTCTTGAGGTCGTGGATCAGCTGCGCCAGGTCCTCGATGGAGTAGATGTCGTGGTGCGGCGGCGGCGAGATCAGGCCGACACCGGGGGTGCTGTGCCGGGTCCTGCCGATCCACGGGTAGACCTTGTGGCCGGGCAGCTGGCCGCCCTCGCCGGGCTTGGCGCCCTGGGCCATCTTGATCTGGATGTCGTCCGCGTTGACCAGGTACTCCGAGGTCACGCCGAAGCGGCCGGAGGCCACCTGCTTGATCGCGGAGCGGCGCTCCGGGTCGTACAGGCGGTCCGGGTCCTCGCCGCCCTCACCGGTGTTGGACTTGCCGCCCAGCCGGTTCATGGCGATGGCCAGCGTCTCGTGCGCCTCGCGCGAGATGGAGCCGTACGACATGGCGCCGGTGGAGAAGCGCTTGACGATCTCGGAAACCGGCTCGACGTCCTCGACGGGGATCGCGGGGCGCTCGCCGTCCTTGAGGCGGAACAGGCCGCGCAGCGTCATCAGCCGCTCGGACTGCTCGTTCACCCGCTGCGTGTACTGCTGGAAGATGTCGTAGCGGCGGGAGCGGGTGGCGTGCTGGAGCCGGAAGACCGTGTCGGGGTCGAACAGGTGCGGCTCACCCTCGCGGCGCCACTGGTACTCGCCGCCGATCTCCAGCCGGCGGTGCGCGGGGGCGATGCCGGAGGCGGGGTACGCCTTGGCGTGGCGGGCCGCGACCTCCTGGGCGACCACGTCGATGCCGGCGCCGCCGATCTTGCTGGTGGTGCCGTGGAAGTAGGTGTCGACGAACTCGCCGTCCAGGCCGATCGCCTCGAAGACCTGCGCGCCGCGGTAGGAGGCGACGGTGGAGATGCCCATCTTGGACATCACCTTCAGCACGCCCTTGCCCAGCGCCTTGATCAGGTTCTTGATGGCCGTCTCGGGCTCGATGCCGGAGATGAAGGTGCCCGCGCGCAGCAGGTCCTCGACCGACTCCATGGCCAGGTACGGGTTGACCGCCGCGGCGCCGTAGCCGATCAGCAGGGCGACGTGGTGGACCTCGCGGACGTCGCCGGCCTCGACCAGCAGGCCCACCTGGGTGCGCTGCTTGGTGCGGATGAGGTGGTGGTGGACGGCCGAGGTGAGCAGCAGCGACGGGATCGGCGCGTGCTCGGCGTCGGAGTGTCGGTCGGACAGCACGATGAAGCGGGCGCCGGCCTCTATGGCGGCGTCGGCCTCGGCGCAGATCTCGGTGAGCCGCGCGGCCAGCGCCTCGCCGCCGCCGGAGACCCGGTACAGGCCCGACAGGGTCGCGGCCTTCAGGCCCGGCAGGTCGCCGTCGGCGTTGATGTGGATGAGCTTGGCCAGCTCGTCGTTGTCGATCACCGGGAACGGCATGGTGATGTTGCGACAGGAGGCGGGCGAGGGCTCCAGCAGGTTGCCGGACGGGCCGACGGCGCTGATCAGCGACGTGACCAGCTCCTCCCGGATGGCGTCCAGCGGCGGGTTCGTGACCTGCGCGAACAGCTGGGTGAAGTAGTCGAAGAGCAGCCGGGGCCGCTCGGACAGCGCCGCGATCGGCGAGTCGGTGCCCATGGAGCCCAGCGGCTCGCCGCCGGTCTTGGCCATCGGCGCCAGGATGACGCGCAGCTCCTCCTCGGTGTAGCCGAAGGTCTGCTGGCGGCGGGTGACCGAGGCGTGCGTGTGCACGATGTGCTCGCGCTCGGGCAGGTCGTCGAGGTGGATCAGGCCGGCGTCCAGCCACTCCCCGTACGGGTGCTCGGCGGCGAGCTGCGACTTGATCTCGTCGTCCTCGATGATCCGGTGCCCGACGGTGTCGACCAGGAACATCTTCCCGGGCTGCAGCCGGCCCTTGCGGACGATCCGCTCCGGGGCGATGTCGTCCAGGACGCCGGACTCCGAGGCGAGCACGACCAGGCCGTCGTCGGTGACCCAGTAGCGGCCCGGGCGCAGGCCGTTGCGGTCCAGGACCGCGCCGACGACGGAGCCGTCGGTGAAGGTGACGCAGGCCGGACCGTCCCAGGGCTCCATGAGGGTGGAGTGGTAGCGGTAGAAGGCGCGGCGGGCCGGGTCCATCGAGCCGTGGTTCTCCCACGCCTCGGGGATCATCATCAGCACGCTGTGCGGCAGCGAGCGGCCGCCGAGGTGCAGCAGCTCCAGCACCTCGTCGAAGGTCGCCGTGTCGGAGGCGTCCGGGGTGCAGACCGGGAAGATCCGCTCCAGGTCCCCGCTGAACAGCTCCGAGGCCAGCTGCGACTCGCGGGCGCGCATCCAGTTGCGGTTGCCCTTGACGGTGTTGATCTCACCGTTGTGGGCGACGAAGCGGTACGGGTGCGCCAGCGGCCAGCTGGGGAAGGTGTTGGTGGAGAAGCGCGAGTGGACCAGGGCGATGGCGGTGGCGACGCGCGGGTCGGACAGGTCGGGGAAGAAGGGCTCCAGCTGGCCGGTGGTCAGCATGCCCTTGTAGACGACCGTCCGGGCGGACAGCGACGGGAAGTAGACGTCCGCCTCGCGCTCGGCGCGCTTGCGCAGCACGAACGACGGGCGGTCGAGGTCGATCCCGGCCCTCGCGGCGTCCTGTGCGTCGGCGACGAAGAGCTGCGAGAAGTACGGCATCGTCGAGCGGGCGGTGGCGCCCAGGCCCGCGGCGTCGGTCGGGACCTCGCGCCACCCGAGGACGGTGAGGCCCTCCTCGGCGGCGATGCGCTCGATGGACTCGACGGCCTTGCGGCGGTCCTCGTCCTCGACGGGCAGGAAGGCCATGCCGACGGCGTAGTGGCCGGCGCCCGGCAGCTCGAATCCGCGCTCGGCGGCGACCTCGCGCAGGAACACGTCCGGGATCTGCATCAGGATGCCCGCGCCGTCGCCCGAGTCCGGCTCGGAGCCGGTGGCCCCGCGGTGCTCCAGGTTGCGCAGCACGGTCAGGGCCTGCTCCACGAGCGCGTGGTCGGCCTCGCCGGTGAGGGTGGCCACGAAGCCGACGCCGCACGCGTCGTGCTCGTTGCGGGGGTCGTACAGCCCCTGGGCGGCGGGACGCCCGTCCATGTGGGCCCGGCCGGAACCGGAGGCGGCGGCCTGGAGGTGTGTAGGCCGGTGCAGAACAGGACGCATCTGGTCGGCTCTCCCGTCGTCGTCATCTGGCATATGCATGCGCGCTAGGGACGACGTTGGCCCTCTGCGATTTCGTGCAGGTTACATGATGGCCCGATGACCGAAAAGTGGATAGCGGATTCCATCATGTGGACTAAGCAGCGCTACGAGCAGGCAGTTCGGGGCCAGCATCGCTCACGTGAGACGCAGGCGACACTGCCCGCGGCGCCACAGACTGATGCCCTGTGTTGGTCGCGCTGAAACGAGCGGGTAACAAGTGGTTCGTGGCTCGGTCACGCCTCAGCCGACGGCGGTTCCGAAAAGCGCGCCCAGAACGAAGGTAACCCCGGCGGCCGCTCCGCCCAAGACAAGTTGCCGCAAACCGCTGAACCACCAGCTGCGCGCCGTCACACGGGCCACAGCCGCACCGCAGACGAACAGTCCGATCAGCGCCACGATCACCGCGGGCCACACCACGGTGGCACCCAGCAGGTAGGGCAGCACCGGGAGCAGCGCGCCGATGCCGAAGGACAGGAAGGACGAGCCCGCCGCCACCAGCGGCGACGGCAGGTCGCCCGGGTCGACGCCCAGCTCCTCGCGCGCGTGGATCTCCAGTGCCTGCTCCGGGTCGCGGGACATCTGCCGGGCCACCTCGTAGGCCAGCTCGGGCTCCACCCCGCGGGCGACGTACAGCTCGGCGAGCTCCCGCAGCTCGTCCTTGGGATGGCGGCGCAGCTCCCGCCGCTCTATGGCGAGCTCCGCCTCGACCAGCTCGCGCTGGGAGGCCACGGAGGTGTACTCGCCCGCCGCCATCGAGAACGCGCCCGCGGCCAGACCGGCCAGACCGGTGATCACGATGGTGGACGGCGCGACATTGCCGCCCGCGACGCCGGTCATGAGCGCGAGGTTGGAGACCAGGCCGTCCATCGCGCCGAACACCGCGGGCCGCAGCCAGCCACCGGTCACGTCACGGTGGGTGTGGTGCGCGACGTGGTAGGGAGCGTTCCGCTCCAGTTCGCTGCTCTCGACGGCTGCCGACATGGCCCGCGTTCTCCTTCCCGCGGGTGACGACCGCCCGCGTCCTCCCTGGGAACGCCTCGACCGTACGCCCGGATTCCCTGCGTTTCCAGCAAGGAAAGCCTCCCCTACCTGCGGAAACGACAGCGGCGCCGCCCGGGGTCGTGCCCCTGGCGGCGCCGCGGTACGGCGTCGGTGTCTGCCGGGATCAGCCGTTCTTGGCGGACTCGGCCCGGGCCGCGGCCCCGGCCTCCGCCGCCTCCTGCGGCTCGTCGTCCTCGTCGGGCTCGGCGGCCGCGTCGGGCTCGGCGGTCTCGTCCTCCGTCGCGGGCTTCGTCAGGTCGGTCCTGCCGGCCTCGGCGTCCTTGCCGTCCTTGCCGTCCTTGACGTCCTTTCCGGCCTCGGCGTCCTTGTCCGACGCACCCTCGGTGGCGGTGACGGGCGCCGGCTCGACGTTCTCCTCACGGCCCGGGCGGAGCCGCGCGGAGACGATCATGTAGGCGACGGCCCCGGCGAAGACGACGATCGACGTCCAGTCGTTCAGCCGCAGACCCAGGATGTGGTGGGCGTCGTCGACGCGCAGGTACTCGATCCAGAAGCGGCCCACGGTGTACGCCGCGACGTACAGCGCGAAGGCACGGCCGTGGCCGAGCTTGAAGCGGCGGTCGACCCAGATCACCAGCAGGGCCACACCCACGCACCACAGGGACTCGTACAGGAACGTCGGGTGGTACGTGGCGACGCCCAGGCTGTCCGCCGGGCGGTGGGCGCTGTCGATCTTCAGCCCCCACGGCAGGTCGGTCGGCCGTCCGTAGAGCTCCTGGTTGAACCAGTTGCCCCAGCGGCCGATGGCCTGGGCGAAGGCAATGCCGGGGGCGACGGCGTCGGCGTAGGCGGGCAGTGAGATGCCCCGGCGCCGGCAGCCGATCCACGCGCCCAGGGCGCCGAGGGCGATCGCGCCCCAGATACCGAGGCCGCCCTCCCAGATCTTGAACGCGTTCACCCAGTGCTTGCCCTCACCGAAGTAGAGCTCGTAACTGGTGATCACGTGGTAGAGACGGCCACCGACCAGACCGAACGGCACCGCCCATACGGCGATGTCCGCGATCGTGGTCTTCTGTCCGCCGCGGGCGGCCCACCGCCTGCCGCCGAGCCAGACGGCTACGAAGACACCGATGATGATGCAGAAGGCATAGCCGCGCAGCGGTACGGGTCCGAGGTGGATCACCCCGCGCGACGGGCTGGGAATGAAGGCGATGAATTCCATGGCACTGCCGACGCTACCGTGCCGGGCGGGTACGGCGGGCACCCGCCCGGCAACGGCTGAATAACGGGCTGCTGTACCGGCGTGCCTCAGCCGGTCGCCGAGGGGGTCGCCGGGGTGCTCGCGGGCGGACTCGCCGGGGCGGAGGAGGCCGGGGCGGAGGAGGCCGGGGCGGAGGAGGCCGGGGCGGACGCCGTGCCGGACGCGGCCGCCGAGCCGGACGCCGGAGCGCTGGGCGGGGTCGCGCTCGGGGTGACCGTGCCGGGCTTCTTGCCCTTGTTGGCCTCGGCGACCATCTGCTCCAGCTTCTGCGGGGTCAGCGGCGCCGCCTGGGCCCCGTAGATGTTCTTCCCGTTGAGCAGCACGGTCGGGGTGGAGTTGAAGCCGGACGACGAGAACGCGCTGTTGTTCTTGTTCACCCAGTCGTCGTACATGCCCTTGTTCACGCAGGTGGTGAACGCCGGGGTCACCAGCCCCGGCACCTGGCCGGCGAGCTGCAGCAGGTAGGGCTTGCTCGCGAACTTGTCGTCCTGCTCCGGCGGCTGGTTCCGGTAGAGCACGTCGTGGTACGCGCGGAACTTGTTCTGGTCCTGCGCACAGGCCGCCGCGTTGGCCGCGTTGAGCGAGCCGGTGCCGCCCAGGTTGCCGTCGATGATCCGGACCAGGTGGTAGTCCACCTTCAGCTGGCCCTTGTCCTCCAGGGCGTGGACGGTGTCCCGGTAGCCCTGCTCGAAGGCGCCGCAGGCCGGGCAGCGGAAGTCCTCGTACACGGTCAGCGTGGACGGTGCGTCGCTCGCGCCGGTGGGGATGACGAGCTTGTTCTCACCCGTCGCGCCCGCCGGGGAGACCGCGGCGGCCCCCTCGGAGCCGCCCCCGCTGTTGGCCACCAGGACCCCGATGACGGCACCGATCACCAGGACCCCGACCACGGACCCGGCGACGATCGCCGTCCTCTTGCGCTTCTGGCGGCGCTGGTCGTGCGCACGCTGCTCCTGCAGCCGCTCGCGGGCGCTGCGCTTTCCTTCACGGTTCTTCTCGCTCACACCCCGGGACAACGAACCGGGGGCGCACCCGCGCGCGCCCCCGGCCGTAATTCGCCCGTTCGGGCGACGGCACCGCTCAGCGGCGGACGCCCTTGGCCAGGTCCGCGGCGAGTTCGCGCACCGCCGTGAGGCCCTGCTCCAGGTCCGGCGCGTCCAGCAGCTTCTTGACGAAGGCCGATCCGACGATCACCCCGTCGGCGAAGCCGGCGACCTCGGCCGCCTGCTCCCCGTTGGAGACGCCGAGGCCCACGCAGACCGGCAGCGCGGTCTGCGCACGGGTGCGGCCCACCAGCTCGGCCGCCTCGGCGCCGACGCTCGCCCGGGTGCCGGTCACGCCCATCAGCGAGGCCGCGTAGACGAAGCCGGTGCCCGCTGCCGTGATCTTCGCCAGCCGCTCGTCCCGGCTGCTCGGCGCGACCACGAAGACGGTGGCCAGCCCGTGCTGCTCGGCCGCCTTGCGCCAGCCCTCGGACTCCTCCACCGGCAGGTCCGGCAGGATGCAGCCCGCGCCGCCCGCCTCGGCGAGTTCCGCGGCGAAGCGCTCGGCGCCGTAGCGGTCGACCGGGTTCCAGTACGTCATGACCAGGACCGGCTTGCCGGTCGCGGCGTGCGCCTCGCGCACCGTGCGCATGACGTCCTTGATCCGGACGCCGCCGCGCAGCGCGATGTCGTCGGCGGTCTGGATGACCGGGCCGTCGAGCACCGGGTCGCTGTGCGGCAGGCCCACCTCGACGATGTCCGCGCCGCCCTCCAGGGCCGCCTTGACGGCCGCGATGCCGCCGTCGACCGTGGGGAAGCCCGCCGGCAGGTAGGCGACCAGCGCCGCCCGCCCCTCGGCCTTCGCGGCGGCCAGGGTCCGGTCCAGCAGTTCGATCTGCCCGCTCACTTCTCGGCCCCCTCGGCCCCGTCGTACAGCCCGAACCAGCGGGCCGCGGTGTCCATGTCCTTGTCGCCGCGCCCGGAGAGGTTGACCAGGATCAGGCCGTCCTCGCCGAGTTCGCGGCCGAGCTGCAGCGCTCCCTCGAGGGCGTGGGCGCTCTCGATCGCCGGGATGATGCCCTCGGTCTGCGACAGCAGGCGCAGCGCCCGCATGGCCTCGTCGTCGGTGACCGGGCGATACTCCGCGCGGCCGGTCTCCCTGAGGTAGGCGTGCTCCGGGCCGATGCCGGGGTAGTCCAGTCCGGCCGAGATCGAGTACGGCTCGGTGATCTGGCCCTCGTCGTCCTGGAGGACGAAGGAGCGCGAACCGTGCAGGATGCCGGGCTCGCCCTTGGTGAGCGTCGCGGCGTGCTCGCCGGAGTCCACGCCGCGGCCGGCCGCCTCCAGGCCCACCAGGCGCACCGACGCGTCGGGGATGAAGGCGTGGAACAGGCCGATGGCGTTGGACCCGCCGCCGACGCACGCGGCGACCGCGTCGGGCAGCCGGCCGGCCCGTTCCAGGATCTGCCGGCGGGCCTCGACGCCGATGACGCGGTGGAAGTCGCGCACCATGGCCGGGAAGGGGTGCGGGCCGGCGGCGGTGCCGAACAGGTAGTGCGTGCGGTCCACGTTGGCGACCCAGTCGCGGAACGCCTCGTTGATCGCGTCCTTCAGCGTGCGGCTGCCGGACTTCACCGAGACGACCTCGGCGCCCAGCATGCGCATACGGGCGACGTTCAGCGCCTGGCGCTCGGTGTCGATCTCGCCCATGTAGATCGTGCACTCCATGCCGAACAGCGCGCACGCGGTCGCCGTGGCCACGCCGTGCTGGCCGGCGCCGGTCTCGGCGATCACCCGGGTCTTGCCCATGCGCTTGGTGAGCAGCGCCTGGCCCAGCACGTTGTTGATCTTGTGCGAGCCGGTGTGGTTGAGGTCCTCGCGCTTGAGGAAGATCCGCGCGCCGCCGGCGTGCTCGGCGAACCGCGCCGCCTCGGTGAGCGGGCTCGGGCGGCCGGCGTAGTGCACCAGCAGGTCGTTCAGCTCCGCGGCGAAGGCCGGGTCGGCCTTGGCCTTGTCGTACTCGACGGCGACCTCGTCCACGGCGGCGACGAGCGCCTCCGGGATGAACTTGCCGCCGTACCGGCCGAAGTAGCCCTCGGCGCTGGGCACCCGGCCCTCGGGGTCGGGAATGAAGAAGTCAACGGACATGACGTTCTCGGCTCCTTCGGGGGCGCGCTCGCGCCCCCAGAGTCTCTGGGCGTACCGATGGTCACGCTACGGCGCGTCGAGCGCCGTATGCGTCCGCGTCCGCGCGCGTCACAGGCCGGGACGGAACCCCGTCCGGGCGGCGCGCGCGGCGGCTAGCGCCATCGGCGACCGTTGATCTGCCCCGGCTCGCAGCCGATGTGGTACCGCACGCGGCGCCCGAGAATGCGCCGCGCGGGCGCGCGGCAGCCACGGGGACGGCAGCCCCGGGCCAGTCGCGCGTAGGTGTGCATGGGCGGGTTCAGCCCCGTCCGTGGCGCAGCGCGGGGTGGGCCCCGGCGGCGACGAGGTCGGCGACCGCGGTCCTGGGGTCGCGGCCGGTGACCAGGGACTCGCCGACCAGCACGGCGTCGGCGCCGTCGTTGGCGTAGGCGATGAGGTCGTGCGGGCCGCGCACGCCGGACTCGGCGACCTTGACGATGTGGTCGGGGATCTCCGGCGCGACCCGGGCGAAGGTGCCCCGGTCGACCTCGAGCGTCTTCAGGTTGCGCGCGTTGACGCCGATGACCCGGGCCCCGGCGTCGACGGCGCGGGCGACCTCGTCCTCGTCGTGCACCTCGACCAGCGGGGTGAGCCCGATGGACTCGGCCCGCTCGATCAGGGAGACCAGCGCGTCCTGCTCCAGCGCGGCCACGATCAGCAGCGCGAGGTCGGCACCGTAGGCGCGCGCCTCCCACAGCTGGTACGCGGTGACGATGAAGTCCTTGCGCAGCACGGGGATGTCGACCTTGGCCCGCACGGCCTCCAGGTCGGCGAGCGAGCCGCCGAAGCGGCGCTGCTCGGTCAGGACCGAGATGACCGCCGCGCCGCCCGCCTCGTAGTCCGCGGCGAGGCCCGCCGGGTCGGCGATGGCGGCGAGGGCGCCCTTGGAGGGACTGGACCGCTTGACCTCGCAGATGACGGTGACGCCCTCGCCGCGCAGGGCGGCCACGCCGTCCTTCGCGTCACGCGCCTTGGCGGCGCGCTGCTTGAGCTCGTCGAGCGAGACCCGGGCCTGCCGCTCGGCGAGGTCTTCGCGGACGCCGTCGATGATCTCGTCGAGCACACTCACGCGAGGGGACCCCTTCCGAAAGCGAAACGATCAAGCCAGTGAGATGTTCCACCAGCACTGCGATGGTAACCGCCGGGGGCCGCCGGACCCGCATCCGACGGAACGAACGACCACCAGGTGGACAGATCGGACAGGCCCAGACAGGCCCGGGAAGCCGCCGTCAGGGCGCCAGCGCGGCCCCGAACGGCAGGTTCCGGACAACGGTGAAGACCACCACGACCGCCCCCACCGCCCACCAGTGCACCGGCCGCAGGCCGACCGAGAACGGCCGCCCCCGCAGTGCCCGGGAGAACCAGACGACCCATCCGACGGCGAAGAGGAGGTACATGACGACGGCCAGCGCGTTGAGGCCGAACGCGGCCCCGAAGTCGCCGTGCGCCACCGCGTACGCGCTGCGCAGCCCGCCGCAGCCCGGGCAGTACAGGCCCGTGTAGTGCAGGAGCGGGCAGACCGGGTAGTGCCCGGGGTGGTTGGGGTCGACGGTCCCGACGTAGGCGAAGGCGGCGACGACGCCGCCCAGCAGGCCCAGCGGGGCGGCGAGGGCGCTCGCCTTCGGTGCGATGGCGGTCTCGGTCACCCGCCGATTGTCCCGCGCCGGGCCGCCGGGGAACACCCGGGGTCGCCGCGCAAACGGCGAAGCCGCCCGCGGCACGCGGCCGGGGCGGCTACGGTGCCCTGGTACGGCGGGTCAGCCGCGCGCGACCTTGCGCGCCACCGGCTTGCCCAGGCCGGCGGCACGCATGCCGAGGCCGATGAGACCGCCCACCGCGGCCAGGGCCAGGCCCGCGAACATGCCGATCGGCTCCGCCAGGACGACGAAAGCACCCGCGACGCAGAAGCCGATGAAGGCGATGATCACGCCGGTCCAGGCGGCAGGGGTGTGTCCGTGGCTGTTGCCCGCCATGAGTGCTCCCAAGTCGTTCTACTGAAGGTTCGTTTGGTCGTTCGCCGCGCGATGGCACGCGTCGCGGCCCATTGTCCCCTGTTCCGCTCACGCTCCGCGCGCGGGGGGTGGCCCGGCGCGTCAGAGGGCGTCGGTGGGGTCCTCGCCGCGGTCCAGCGCCTTCCAGATGTCCTCGGGGCGCTCCTCGCCGTCGGCCGCGCGGGCGGGCCGGGCATTCCGGGCCCCGGAGGGGCGGGCCGCCGCACCGCCGTCCCGCTCGTAGCGGCTGGACATCCCCGGCCAGGCCGCGGCGCGCAGGACGGCCGTCACCCCGGCGAGCAGCAGCAGCGCCCCGCCCACGGCCGACACGGCGGGCCACGTGGTGGTGGCGGTGTCCGTCGCGGTGGCCCGGGTCAGTCCGCTGGCGGCCGCCGCGGCGGCGTCCAGGGAGGAAGCGTCCCCGGTGGCGAGCAGCGCGGCGAGCAGGGCACCCGCCCCGCACAGCGCGAGCAGCGCGCTCACGACCCTGCGGGCCGCGCCGCGCACGGCGAAGACCGCGACGAGCGAGGCCAGTCCCACCAGCGCCAGCGCTCCCGGCACCGCCGTCACCTGGCTGCCGTCGGCATGCACCGCCACGCCGGCCCCGGCCGCACCGGCGAAACCGTGCTGCCACGTCTTGCCCGCGGCCAGCAGCACGAGCGCCGCGCCGAGCGCTCCGCCCGCCAGCGCGACGGCCATGCTGCGGCGGCCGCCCGCGCGGCGCGGCCCGTGGGGCACGGCCGTGCTTGCAGCATCGACATCGGCATCGGCACGGGGCTGCGGTACGGCGCTGGTCATCCGACCACTATCCCCCCTGGCCCCGCGGCCCCCGTACGCGGGGCTACGCCCCCGCGCCCATCCGGTTCGCCGTGGCCACGGCGCGCAGCACCGCCGCCGCCTTGTTGCGGCACTCGGTGTCCTCCGAGACCGGGTCGGAGTCGGCGACGATGCCTGCGCCGGCCTGGACGTACGCCGTGCCGTCGCGGAGCAGCGCGGTGCGGATGGCGATGGCCGTGTCCGAGTCGCCCGCGAAGTCCAGATAGCCCACGCACCCGCCGTACAGCCCCCGGCGCGTCGGCTCCAGCTCGTCGATGATCTGCATCGCCCGCGGCTTCGGCGCCCCCGACAGCGTCCCGGCCGGGAAGCACGCCGTCAGGACGTCGAACGCGGTGCGCCCCGCCCCCAGGGTGCCGGTGACGGTCGAGACGATGTGCATCACGTGGCTGTAGCGCTCGATCGACATGAAGTCGACGACCTCGACACTGCCCGGCTCGCACACCCGGCCCAGGTCGTTGCGGCCCAGGTCCACCAGCATCAGGTGCTCCGCCCGCTCCTTGGGGTCGGCCAGCAACTCGTCGGCCAGCGCCTGGTCCTCACGGGGCGTCGCACCGCGGGGCCGCGTGCCAGCGATCGGGTGCACCGTGGCGCGGCCGTCCTCCACCTTCACCAGCGCCTCGGGGCTCGACCCCACCACGTCGAAGCCCTCGAACCGCAACAGGTACATGTACGGGGAGGGGTTGGTGGCCCGCAGCACCCGGTACACGTCCAGCGCGCTCGCCGGGCACGGCGTCTCGAACCGCTGCGACGGCACCACCTGGAACGCGTCCCCGGCCCTGATGTACTCCTTCGTCCGCTCCACCGCCCCGTGGTACGCGGCGCCCCCGAAGCGTGCCGTGATCTCCTCCGGGAGCCGTGACGGCGGCAGTTCCACCGGCGCGGTGTCCACCGGCCGGGACAGGTCCGCGGTCATCGCGTCGAGCCGCGCCACGGCGTCCGCGTACGCCTCGTCCACCCCGGTGTCCAGGTCGTTGTGGTTGATCGCGTTGGCGATCAGCAGCACCGAGCCGTCCCAGTGGTCCAGCACCGCCAGGTCCGAGGTCAGCAGCATCGTGAGCTCGGGCAGCCCCAGGTCGTCCCGCGCGTGGTCGCCCACGCGCTCCAGCCGGCGCACCACGTCGTACCCCAGGTAGCCGACCATCCCGCCGGTGAACGGCGGCAGCCCCGCGTCCTCGTGCAGGTCCCGCGGCGTGTGCAGCGCCTCCGTCGTCGCCCGCAGCGCCTCCAGGGGATCGCCGCCCCGGGGCACCGCCACCGGCGGCGTCCCCAGCCAGTGCGCCTGCCCGTCCCGCTCGGTCAGCGTCGCCGCGCTGCGCACGCCCACGAACGAATACCGCGACCAGGAACGCCCGTTCTCCGCCGACTCCAGCAGGAACGTCCCCGTACGCTCCCCCGCCAGCTTCCGGTACAGCCCGACCGGGGTGTCCCCGTCGGCCAGCAGCTTCCTGCTGACCGGAATCACCCGCCGGTCCATCGCCAGCTTGCGGAACGTATCGAGGTCGGGGGTGACAGTGCCCGTGGTCATGCCCCGCAGCCTAGTGCCCCCGCCCGTCCGGTCCGCGCGGCGCGTTCCCGCGGCGTGGGGGCCGAAGGGGGAGCGGCCGCTGCCGGAAAGGAGAGCACGCGCAGGCCGTGCGGAACGAGCGGCTGAGCACGGTCGACCTCCCCCAGCTACCGCTGGGAGGTGCCCCCAGCAGCGGCTCAGCGACCCGGAGGCGAACCGAGCCCCTCAAGAAAGGGGCAGCACGTCCGCGTCGAAGCAGGTGCGGTCGCCGGTGTGGCAGGCCGCGCCGATCTGGTCGACCTTCACCAGGATCGTGTCGCCGTCGCAGTCCAGGGCCACCGACTTGACGTGCTGGACGTGCCCCGACGTGTCGCCCTTGACCCAGTACTCCTGGCGGCTGCGGCTCCAGTAGGTGCAGCGGCCGGTGGTCAGGGTGCGGTGCAGCGCCTCGTCGTCCATCCATCCGAGCATGAGGACCTCACCCGTGTCGTACTGCTGGGCGACGGCCGGGACGAGCCCGTCGGACGTGCGCTTGAGGCGGGCGGCGACGGCGGGGTCGAGCGGGGATTCCATGCCCTCCATTCTGCCGCGTCCGGGCAGGCCGTACTTCGACTCCCGCACACACGACGATCACCCGTATGGGGCATGCTTCGTCCATGAGTTTTCCTCCGCAGCCCCCTCCCGACGACCCGCGCTCCGGCCAGGGCGGCGGTTTCGGGCCGCCCCCCGGGGGTTTCGGTCCGCCGCAGTACCAGCCGCAGCAGCCTCAGCCCTACCAGCCCCAGCCGTACCAGCCGCAGCAGTACCAGCCCCAGCAGGCGCCGCAGGCGCCCTACCAGCAGCAGCCGCAGCCGGGTGGCTACGGCGGCTATCCGCCCCCGCAGCCTCCTCCGCGCAGCGGCGGCGGGGCGAAGGTCGCGGCGATGGTCATCGGGGCGGTCGTGCTGATCGCGGTGATCGTCGGCGGTCTCGCGGTGGCGCTGGGCGGTGGCGACGACGGCAATGACGCGGCGGCCTCCTCCAGCAGCCCGGCGGCGTCGGCCGCGACCTCGTCGCAGCCCACGAACCCCACGGACACCTCGCCGGCGCCCGCGGAGACGTTCCGCAAGTACGTGGTGCTCGATGTCGGCCAGTGCTTCAACGACCCCGGGCTGGACAGCGGCGTCACCGAGGTCACGCCGGTCTCCTGCAACGGCCCGCACGACGCCGAGGTCATCGCGCACGAGAAGATCACCGGCACCTTCGCCACCGAGGCCGCGCTGAAGAAGCAGGTCCTCAAGCTCTGCGAGGCGGACGCCGGCAAGCGCCTGGACCACATCACGGACAGCCGCACGTTCTACTACTACGCGCTCTACCCGAAGCTGGCCGGGTACCAGGTGCAGCACAAGGACACGGTCTCCTGCTCCTTGACGCTCAGCAACAAGCCCGATGGCGAGAAGCTGACCAAACCGCTCTCGTAGGTGCTGCCCGTGGGCGGGGAGCCGACGTAGGCTGACGGCATGTCGACTCATGCCCAGCGTGAACGTCTGCTCCTCGCCGACCTGCTGGAGAGCGCCGGCTCCGACGCGCCCACCCTCTGCAAGGGCTGGACCACCCGCGACCTGGCCGCGCACATCGTCGTCCGCGAACGGCGCAGCGACGCCTCGGCCAGCGTGGTCATCCCGCAGCTCGCGGCCCGGTCGGAGCGGATCCGCCAGGAGTTCGTGGCCAAGCCGTACGAGGAACTCGTCCAGCTCATCCGCACCGGGCCGCCGCGGCTGTCGCCGTTCGCCCTCAAGCAGATCGACGAGGCCGCCAACACCGTTGAGTTCTTCGTCCATTCCGAGGATGTGCGCCGGGCCCAGCAGGACTGGTCGCCCCGCCGGCTGGACCCGGTCTTCGCCGACCTGCTCTGGTCCCGCCTGGAGCGTTCCGCCCGGCTGCTGGGCCGCAAGGCGCCGGTCGGCGTGGTGCTGCGCCGGCCCGACGGGCAGACCGCGGTGGCCCACCGCGGCACGCCGGTCGTGACGGTCACCGGCGAACCGGCGGAGCTGCTGCTGTTCGCCTTCGGGCGGCAGGAGGCGGCCCAGGTGGAGACCGAGGGCGACAAGGATGCCGTGGGCCGGCTGTACGAGGCCCGGCTCGGCATCTCGGGCTAGGCCCTGTCGGCGAGTTCGGCCCGGCGCAGCGCGGGCGCGGCGAGTCCGAGGACGGCTCCCGCGGCCGCGACCGCCGCGCTCGCGACGAACACCGGGCGGGCGCCCCAGACGCCGATGGCGGCGCCCGTCAGCGGAAAGCCCAGGGGCGCGATGCCGAGGGAGAACAGCGCGGCGACGGAGCTGACGCGGCCGAGGTAGGGGCCCTCGGTGACGGTCTGCAGCAGGGCGCCGCAGAGCGCGCCGCTGAGTCCGGCCACGAGGCCGACGACGGCCGCGACGGCGACCGCCGCGGGCAGGGCCGGTGCGAAGGCGAGCAGCGCGACGGCGACCGCACCGACGCCGAGGCAGCAGGACTGGGCGAGTCCGGCGCGCGGCAGGCGCCCGCGTACGGTCAGCAGCAGGGAGGCGGCGCCCGCGCCGGCGCCGAACCCGCTGACGATCCAGCCGAGCCCCGCGGCGCCCCAGCCCCGTTCGGCGGCGAGCAGGGTGAGGCCGATGTTGAGCGGGCCGGCGAAGCCGAGTTCCCCCACCGCGATGACGGTCATGAGGGCGGCGAGCACGCGGCGGCGGCGTATGTAGCGCAGGCCCTCGGTGAGGTCCTTCCAGGGCGTGCCGGCCCGGCCCTCTCCCCCGCGGTCGTCGGGCGGCAGCGGCGCCAGGCGGACGGCGGCCAGCAGCGCGAGCGAGACGGCGAAAAGGGTGCCCGCGGCGGCGAAGGCCGCGGAGGGGCCGCCCGTCGCGACGGCGGTGCCGCCCAGCGAGGCGCCGGCGACGCCGCCGACGCGGACCGCGATGCCCTTCATCCCGTTGAGCCGCCCCAGTTGGCCGGGGCCGGTGATACGGGGCGGCAGGGCGCCGACGGCCGGCAGGAAGACGGCGTCCACGGCGCCGAAGAGCAGCGCGATCACGGCGAGGGCCCACAGCCCCGGCGTGGTGAGGGCGAGCAGCGCGGCCGCCGCGAACATGACCACGCAGCGCGTCAGATCGCTGCCGATGACGATGCGGCGCGGGCCGAAGCGGTCGGCGAGCACGCCCCCGCCGAGCATCAGCACGGCGCGCGGCACGGCGCCGGCCGCGAGCACCAGTCCAGCCCGTCCGGGGTCGCCGGCGCGTGTCGCGGCCCAGGACAGGGCGAGGAACCACATGGCGTCGCCGATGAGCGAGGCCGTGAACGCGGCCAGCCAGCGCAGGACGTTGGCGTCCCGGTGGGCGGGGAGGCCGGGCGGGGCGAGGGGCGGTGCGGAGATTCCGGGGGCCGCCATGCGGTCGCCTCCTTCGTCGGTGGTGCCGCGGTCAGGACCGGTAGGGGAATCCGTACAGGTGCACCGCGACGTGCTCGCGGCCCGCGGTGTCGCCCGTGTCCTCGGCGGCGCGCGCCCGGTCGGCCCAGCGCGTCATCAGTTCGTCGAGTTCCGCGCCGAGTTGGCGGGTCTCCTCCACCGTCAGGCGGGGCAGGTACTCGGAGCTGAAGCCGGCGTCCGACCACTCCTTGCCCCATGCGTGCTGCTGGTCGAGGTAGGAGGCGTAGCGCTCGTAGCGGGTGGCGAGCAGGTGGCGGGTGACCTCGCTCATCACGGCCGCGCCCTCGGGGCGGTCGACGAAGTCCGAGGAGCGGAAGGTGATTCCGCGTTCGGTGGTGACCTTCCACCAGCGTTCGCGGGCGTCGCTGCTGTGCCCGGGGGCCTCGGCGATGAAGCCGTGCGCGGCGAGCTTGCGCAGGTGGTAGCTGACCAGCGAGACCGCTTCGTCTACCTGGTCGGCCAGTTGGGAGGCGGTGGCGGTGCGGGCGGTGAACAGCGCGCGGTAGAGCCTGATCCGCAGCGGGTGTGTGAAGACCTTGAGCGCGTCGAGGTCGGTGATCCGGTGCGGGTGGTCCGCGGTGCCGCCGGGGGGTGTGGGCTCTGCCATGTTCCGGAGGCTAGATACAAAAGTAAAATTGCGCAAGATAATTTGCGCAACTGGTCGTGCGCATACGGCCCCGGGCAGGGGGCGGATCAGCGGACGGGCCGGCCGGCCTCGCGCAGCGTCTGCTTGACCTCGCGGATGCGCAGGTCGCCGAAGTGGAAGACGGAGGCGGCGAGGACCGCGTCCGCGCCCGCGGCAACGGCCGGGGCGAAGTGGGAGAGCGCGCCGGCGCCGCCGGAGGCGATGACGGGGACCGTGACGAGCCTGCGCACGGCGGCGATCATCTCCGTGTCGTAGCCGTCCTTGGTGCCGTCGGCGTCCATGGAGTTCAGCAGGATCTCCCCCGCGCCGAGTTCGGCCGCGCGGTGCGCCCACTCCACCGCGTCGATGCCGGTGCCCCGGCGGCCCCCGTGCGTGGTGACCTCGAAGCCGGACGGGGTGCCGGCGTCCGTGCGGCGGGCGTCCACCGACAGGACGAGGACCTGCCGGCCGAAGCGTTCGGCGATCTCGCGGATCAGCTCGGGCCGGGCGATGGCGGCGGTGTTGACGCCCACCTTGTCGGCGCCGGCGCGCAGCAGCTTGTCGACGTCCTCGGCGGACCGCACGCCGCCGCCGACGGTGAGCGGGATGAAGACCTGCTCGGCGGTGCGCCGCACCACGTCGTAGGTGGTCTCGCGGTTGCCGGAGGACGCGGTGATGTCGAGGAAGGTGAGCTCGTCGGCGCCCTCGGCGTCGTACAGCCTGGCCATCTCGACGGGGTCGCCCGCGTCCCGGAGGTCGCGGAAGTTGACGCCCTTGACGACCCGGCCGTTGTCCACGTCCAGGCAGGGGATGACTCGGACCGCCAGGGTCATTGCGCTCGGGCTCCTCGGAATGCTTCCAGTTCGACTTCGACCAGGACCCGCGGGTCCATGAACCCCGAGACCACGACGATCGTCGTGGCCGGGCGGGCGCGGTCGAAGAACTCCTTGTGCGCCCGGCCGACCTCCTCCACGTCATGGGTGTGGGTGAGGTACATGCGGGTGCGGACGACGGAGTCGGCGTCCAGTCCGAACGCCTCCAGCGCGGCGAGGGCCTTGGTGAACGCGACCTTCGCCTGCTCGTACGGATCGCCCTCGCCGAAGAGCACGGTGCCCTCGAACGGCATCGTGCCCGCGACGTGGACACGGTCCCCCGCCGCGACGGCGCGTGCGAAACCGAACTGCTCCTCCCAGGGGCTGTCGCTGTGCACCCGCCGTACGTCGTCGGGGGTTTCCGTCATCGGGACACCGCCTCCAGGGCCTCTTCCAGGGTGAACGCCTCCGCATAGAGCGCCTTCCCGACAATGGCGCCCTCGACCCCCTGCGGCACCAGGGAGGCGATGGCCCGAAGGTCGTCGAGGGAGGAGACGCCGCCGGAGGCGACGACCGGCCGGTCGGTGGCCGCGCACACGTTCTTCAGCAGCTCCAGGTTGGGGCCCTGCAAGGTGCCGTCCTTGTTGATGTCGGTGACGACGTACCGGGCGCAGCCCTCGGAGTCCAGGCGGGCCAGCGTCTCGTAGAGGTCGCCGCCGTCGCGGGTCCAGCCGCGGCCGCGCAGGGTGGTGCCGCGGACGTCCAGGCCGACCGCGATCTGGTCGCCGTGCTCCGCGATGACCTTGGCGACCCACTCGGGGGTCTCCAGCGCCGCGGTGCCGAGGTTGACCCGGGTGCAGCCGGTCGCGAGCGCCGCGGCCAGCGTCTCGTCGTCGCGGATGCCGCCGGACAGCTCGACCTTGATGTCCATGGAGCGCGCGACCTCGGCGATCCGGGCGCGGTTGTCACCCGTGCCGAAGGCGGCGTCCAGGTCGACCAGGTGCAGCCACTCGGCGCCGG
Source organism: Streptomyces sp. NPDC088732 (assembly GCF_044751205.1). Lineage (NCBI taxonomy): Bacteria > Bacillati > Actinomycetota > Actinomycetes > Kitasatosporales > Streptomycetaceae > Streptomyces > Streptomyces sp. NPDC088732. The sequence continues at coordinate 177,660 of NZ_JBIVLI010000006.1, read as the reverse complement.
CCCGCTGCCAGGCGAGGGCGGCGGCCATCGGGTCGCCGTAGGACGTCTCGGAGCCCGACTCCCCGTGCACGAGGCGGACGGCCTGACCGTCGCGGACGTCGACGGCGGGGAGGAGTTCGAGGCGGTGCGTCGTGCTCATGACGGCGTCGGGTCCTAGTCCTTGAAGGTGTCGAGCCAGTTGGACAGCAACTGGGCGCCGGCGTCGCCGGACTTCTCGGGGTGGAACTGGGTGGCCCACAGCGGGCCGTTCTCCACCGCGGCGACGAACGGCTCGCCGTGCGTCGCCCAGGTGACCCTGGGAGCCCGGATGGCCGGGTTTCCGGTCTCCAGCTCCCAGGAGCGCACCGCGTAGGAGTGCACGAAGTAGTACCGCGCGTCGGCGTCGAGCCCCGCGAACAACTGCGAGTCCCCGGGCGCCTTCACGGTGTTCCAGCCCATGTGCGGCACGATCGGCGCGCGCAGCGGCTCGACCGTGCCGGGCCACTCGTCGCAGCCCTCGGTGGTCACACCGTGCTCGACGCCCTGCGCGAAGAGGATCTGCATGCCGACGCAGATGCCCAGCACCGGACGGCCGCCGGCGAGGCGGCGGCCGATGGCCTGTTCGCCGCGCACCGCCTTCAGCCCCGCCATGCAGGCGGCGAACGCGCCGACGCCGGGCACGAGCAGCCCGTCGGAGTCCAGGGCCTTGCCGAAGTCGGCGGTGATCTCGACGTCCGCGCCCACCCTGGCCAGCGCCCGCTCGGCGGAACGCACATTGCCGAAGCCGTAGTCGAGGACCACGACCTTCCTGGCCGCCTTGCTCATCTGCGCGACCCCCTACAGCCGCAGCAGGCCGGACACCAGCGACATGGCCGAGCCGATGCCGAGCAGCACGATGACGCCCTTGGGCATCTTCTGCTTCCAGAACGAGTAGACGCCGCCGGCCAGGAAGAGGCCCAGCAGGATGAACAGGATGGCCGGCTTGGTCACAGCGCGCCCTTCGTCGACGGGAGGATGCCCGCGGCGCGGGGATCGCGCTCGGAGGCGTAGCGCAGGGCCCGGGCCAGCGCCTTGAACTGGCACTCCACGATGTGGTGGGCGTTGCGCCCGTACGGCACGTGGACGTGCAGGGCGATCTGCGCCTGGGCGACGAAGGACTCCAGGATGTGCCGGGTCATCGTCGTGTCGTAGGAGCCGATCATCGGTGCCATGTTCTCCGGCTCGGTGTGCACCAGGTAGGGGCGACCGGAGAGGTCCACGGTGACCTGGGCGAGGGACTCGTCCAGCGGCACCGTGCAGTTGCCGAAGCGGTAGATGCCCACCTTGTCGCCGAGCGCCTGCTTGAAGGCGGCGCCGAGCGCGAGGGCGGTGTCCTCGATGGTGTGGTGGGTGTCGATGTGCAGGTCGCCCTCGGTCTTGACCGTGAGGTCGAAGAGGCCGTGGCGGCCGAGCTGGTCGAGCATGTGGTCGTAGAAGCCGACTCCGGTGGAGATCTCGGTCCTGCCGGTGCCGTCGAGGTCGAGCTCGACGACGACGGAGGTCTCCTTGGTCGTGCGCTCCACGCGGCCGACGCGTGTCATGTGGTTACCGCTCCTTCTTCAGCTCGCGCACCGCTTCGAGGAACGCGTCGTTCTCGGCGGGGGTGCCCGCGGTGACCCGCAGCCAGCCCGGTACGCCGTTGTCGCGGACGAGGACACCGCGGTCGAGGATCGCCTGCCACGCCCGGTGGCTGTCCTCGAAGCGGCCGAACTGCACGAAGTTGGCGTCCGAGTCGACGACCTCGTACCCGATCCCCCGCAGTTCCCCGACCAGGCGGTCCCGCTCGGACTTCAGCTGCTCGACGTACCCGAGCAGGGTATCGGTGTGCTCCAGCGCGGCGAGCGCGGTGGCCTGGGTGACCGCCGACAGGTGGTACGGCAGGCGCACCAGCTGCACCGCGTCCACGACCGCCGGGTGCGCCGCGAGATAGCCCAGCCGCAGGCCGGCCGCGCCGAAGGCCTTGGACATGGTGCGGCTGACCACCAGGTGGGGGCGGCCCTCGATCAGCGGCAGCAGCGACGGGGAGTGGCTGAACTCGCCGTACGCCTCGTCGACCACGACCAGCGAGGGACGGGCGGCCTGCGCGGCCTCGTAGAGGGCCAGCACGGTGTCGGCCGCGACCGCGGAGCCGGTCGGGTTGTTGGGCGAGGTGATGAAGACCACGTGCGGCCGGTGCTCGGTGACGGCCCGCCCGGCGGCGGCCACGTCGATGGTGAAGTCGTCCTCGCGGGGCCCGGCCACCCAGCCGGTGCCGGTGCCGCGTGCGATCAGGCCGTGCATCGAGTACGAGGGCTCGAAGCCGATCGCGGTGCGGCCGGGGCCGCCGAAGGTCTGCAGCAGTTGCTGGATGACCTCGTTGGAGCCGTTGGCGGCCCACACGTTGGCCGGCCCCACCGCGTGGCCTGCGGTGCGGGTCAGGTACTTGGCGAGCTCGGTGCGGAGCTCCACCGCGTCCCGGTCCGGGTAGCGGTTGAGGTCGCGGGCGGCCTCGCGGACCCGCTCGGCGATCCGCTCGACCAGCGCCTCGGGCAGCGGGTACGGGTTCTCGTTGGTGTTCAGGCGTACGGGGACGTCGAGTTGGGGCGCTCCGTACGGGGACTTGCCGCGCAGCTCGTCCCGGATGGGCAGGTCGTCGATGCCGGTCACGAGCCCGGTACCGTCCAATCGAATCGTGCCCGCACCGCCGCGCCGTGCGCCGGCAGGTCCTCGGCGTCGGCGAGCGTCACCACGTGGCCGGCGACCTCCGCCAGCGCCTCGCGCGTGTAGTCGACGACGTGGACGCCGCGCAGGAACGACTGCACCGACAGGCCCGAGGAGTGGCAGGCGCAGCCGCCGGTGGGCAGGACGTGGTTGGACCCGGCCGCGTAGTCGCCGAGCGAGACGGGGGCGTACGCGCCGACGAAGATCGCGCCCGCGTTGCGCACCCGGGCGGCGACCGCCCTCGCGTTCTCGGTCTGGATCTCCAGGTGCTCGGCCGCGTAGGCGTCCACCACCTGCAGGCCCTGCTCGATCCCGTCGACCAGCACGATGCCGGACTGGCGGCCGGACAGGGCCGGGGCGATCCGGTCCTCGACGTGCTTGGTGGCGGCGACCTGGCGCTCCAGCTCCTTCTCCACCGCCTCGGCGAGGTCGGCGGAGTCGGTGACCAGGACGGCCGCGGCCAGCGGGTCGTGCTCGGCCTGGCTGATCAGGTCGGCGGCGACGTGCACCGGGTCGGCGGTGCCGTCGGCGAGGATCGCGATCTCGGTGGGACCGGCCTCCGCGTCGATGCCGATACGGCCCTTGAGCAGGCGCTTGGCGGCGGCGACCCAGATGTTGCCGGGGCCGGTGACCATGTTCACCGGACGGCACTCCTCGGTGCCGTACGCGAACATCGCGACGGCCTGGGCGCCGCCCGCCGCGTACACCTCGTCCACGCCGAGCAGCGCGCACGCGGCGAGGATCGTCGGGTGCGGCAGACCGCCGAAGTCCTTCTGCGGCGGCGAGGCGACGGCCATCGAGCCGACCCCGGCCTCCTGGGCGGGCACCACGTTCATCACCACGGACGACGGGTAGACCGAGCGGCCGCCCGGCACGTACAGCCCCACCCGCTCCACCGGCACCCAGCGCTCGGTGACCGTGCCGCCCGGCACGACCTGCGTGGTGTGGTCGGTGCGGCGCTGCTCCCCGTGGACGAGCCGGGCGCGGCGGACCGACTCCTCCAGCGCGGCCCGCACCCGCGGGTCCAGCTCCGCCAGGGCCCGGGTCAGCGCCCCGGCCGGAACCCGCACCCGTTCGATGGTGACCCCGTCGAACCTCTCCGCGTAGTCGATCAGTGCCGCGGTGCCGCGATGCCTCACGTCGTCGCAGATCGGCCGCACCTTCTCCAGGGCGGCCTCGACGTCGAGCTCGGCACGGGGTAGCAGATCGCGGTCGATGCCGTCCTCGGGGAAGGCGTCACCGCGCAGATCGATTCGGGAGATCACCCTCCCAAGTGTAGAGAACCGGCCACCGCGGCTTCGCCGAGTATCAGTCCCTGATACGCGTACGGCTCCCCAAGGGTGATCATCCCCGCTAGCGTTTCCGTCGTCGTCGCCAGCCAGGGAGGGAACCCGGTGACCGAGCCGCCGGACATCGCGCCGCCGCACGACTGGACCCCGGTGGAACAGGGCCTGTGGCGGGCCTTCCGCCTCGGCGAGCTGTACGACCTGCGCACCGGGATACCCGAGCGGGACGACCCGGCCGCCGACCGCTTCTGGGGCCCCGACCGCACCGTGCGCGCCGAGACCGTCGCCCGGCTGCTGCTGGACGGGCCGCCGGCCGCCTCCGGGCGTGTCTCCTGCGTGAAGCTGTCCGGCGCGCAGATCAGCGGGCAGCTCAACCTCTCCGGCGGCGCGGTGGTGCCGTACGTGGAACTGCACGACTGCCGCTTCGAGCAGCAGGTGCTGCTCGCGGAGTGCAGCTTCACCACCCTGCGCATGGTGCGCTGCGCCATACCGCGGCTGGAGGCCGCCCGGCTGCACACCTCCGGCGACCTGCACCTGCCGCAGTGCACCATCGAGGGCGGCGTACGGCTCACCGACGCCCACATCGGCACGGACCTGCTGCTCAACCAGATCACCCTGCGCAAGGACCGGCACGGCCGGGCACTCGCCGCCGACGGGCTGAGCGTCGCCCAGGACGTCGAGGCCGAACTCATCGAGGCGACCGGCGAGATCAGCCTGCGCAGCGCCCGCATCGGCGGCCGCCTCAGCCTGCGCGGCAGCCGGCTGCGCAATCCCGAGGGCCGCTACGCGCTCAACGCCGCCCGCGTGACGGTCGAGCACACCCTCTACCTCAGCGCCGGCGGCGTCCGGCCCTTCAGCAGCGACGGCGGGGTCCGCCTGGACGACGGGCGCTTCGGCAACGGCGTGATCATCCACCGCGCCCGGTTCCGGCTCGCGGAGGGCCAGCAGCTGTCGCTGCGCCGCGTCCAGACCCCGGAACTGCGGCTCACCCTCGACCAGCCGCCGACCGGCACGGTCTCGCTGGCCGGCGCCCGCGTCGGCAACCTCACCGACAACCGCACCTGCTGGCCCGGCACCGGCGGCATGGACCTGACCGGCTTCACCTACGGCTCCCTCAGCCCCGAGGGCTCCTTCCCGCTCCGCGCCCGCATCGGCTGGCTCGCGGCGGCGACCCCCGAGTACAGCCCCGAGCCGTACGAGCAGCTCTCCGCCGCCCTGCGCGCCAGCGGCGAGGACTCCGACGCCCGCGAGGTCCAGCTCGCCAAGCAGCGACGGCGCCGCGAGACCCTCCCCGTCGCCGGGAAGCTCTGGGGCTTCCTCCAGGACATCACCGTCGGCTACGGCTACCGGCCCGGCCGCGCGGCGATCTGGATGGCCCTGCTCTGGGCGATCGGGGCCGTCTACTTCCAGGTCCACGGCGCGCCCAGACCCGTCGACGGCGGCGCCTTCCCGAACTGGAACGCGCCCCTGTTCGCCCTCGACCTGCTGCTCCCGGTCATCAACCTCGGGCAGGACAACGCGTGGCGCCTCAGCGGGGGCGCCCAGTGGGCGGCGGCGTTCCTGACGATGCTGGGGTGGATCCTGGCGACGACGGTGGCCGCGGGCGCCTCCCGCCTCCTCCGCCGCGGCTGACGCTTCGCGTCCGGTCCGGGTTTTTCCCCCGCCCTCCCGCCCGAGTGCCCTGTGAAGTCAGGGCGCCCCGACGCAAGTGGTGTGGGGGCCGGGTTCGGGGCCTCCGGGGCTGCACGTCCTGGACTGGATATTTACGTGCATTTCCAGTGTCTTCGACTGTTCGCCCCGGGTACCGCACACAAATATGCCGAACGTCCAGGACATCCACCCCTACGACCCCGCCCCCTCCGTCTCGTCATGCGCCTGATCCCCGGTGGGGGGATGGAGGCGACCCTGGCCCGGGCCGCAGTCAGCGCGGCGGAATCGGCCGCAGGAGAACCCCCACCAGCCTTCGACCGGGGGTGCCCGCAGGTGCGCATTCGCGCCTGAATCCCCGGCGGGAGCAAGGAAGCGGGCAGGCCACCCGTCGGTGCGGCACGGCCGGCGGTCACGTCCGCTGCGGTCGAGATCAGCCGACAGCGCTGGGCGGCCCCGTGATGCGCTTGCGACGCTTCCCGGTGCATTGGCGATCCGGCGCGGTCCAAGCGCCGACAGGTGACGGCCGCGCTGCGCCGATGACGGCTTGAGCACGGTGCCGCTCAACACCACCCACCGGGGATCAGGCGCTTGCAACTACGGAGGGGGCGGGGTCGTAGGGGTGGCGTTCTGGACTGTGGAGCATATTTGGGTGCACAACCCGGGGCAGGCAGCGGAGAGCGCCTGAGGCACCTAAATGTGCTGTCCAGAATGGCAGCCCCGGAGGCCCCGAACCCGGCCCCCCAACCACTTGCGTCGGGGCGCGTGACTTCACAGGGCACACGGGAGGGCGGGCGGGGAAAAGGCCAGGACCGGAAAGCCGGCCCGAAGGGCCTAGGCTTGCTCGTCGTGAACGCTCGTCTCCCCCTCTTCCCCCTGAGCTCCGTCCTCTTCCCCGGCCTCGTGCTCCCCCTGAACATCTTCGAGGAGCGCTACCGCGCCCTCTTCCGCGCCCTGCTGGAGCTCCCCGAGGAGGAGCCTCGCCGGTTCGGGGTCGTGGCGATCCGGGACGGCCACGAGGTGGCCCCCGCGGGCGAGGAGGACGGCGCGGCGGCGGGCTTCGGCCCGGATCCGGCGGCGTCGCTGTTCACCGTCGGCTGCACCGCGGAGGCCGCCACGATCGGTGAGCGCGAGGGCGGCGGCTTCAAGGTCGTGGCGACCGGCACGACCCGCTTCCGGCTGGTGTCGGTGGACGCCTCGGGCCCGTACCTCGTCGGCGAGGTCGAGGAGGTGCCGGAGGAGAGCGGCAGCGGTTCCGGCGCGCTGGCGGCCGGTGTCGCACGGGCCTTCCGCACCTATCAGAAGCGGCTGGCGGGGGCGCGCGAGTCCAGCATCGCGGGCGTCCAGGAGCTTCCGGACGACCCGACCGTGCTGTCGTACCTGGTGGCCGCGGCGGCCGTCGTCGACACCCCGGCCAAGCAGCGGCTGCTGGAGGCCGCGGACACCGCGGCCCGGCTGGAGCAGGAGCTGCGGATTCTGCGCCGGGAGGCGGCGGTCATCGACAAGTTGGGCACCCTGCCCGCCGTGGACCTCACCCGCCAGGCCCCGAGCCTCAACTGACGGGACGTCAATTCATCATGGCCAAGAAGAAGCAGTCGCCGTCCGGCGGTACGCCCGCCACGGTCGCCTTGGAGAAGGCGGGCGCCGTCTTCACCGTGCACGCCTACGCGCACGATCCCGCCTCGGAACTGGGGTACGGCGAGGAGGCCGCGCAGGCGCTCGGCACGTCTCCGGACCGGGTGTTCAAGACCCTCGTCGCGGACGTGGACGGCGCGCTGACGGTCGCGGTCGTCCCGGTGGCCGGTTCGCTGGATCTCAAGGCGCTGGCCACCGCGGCGGGCGGCAAGCGGGCGGCGATGGCCGACCCGGCGGCCGCCGAGCGCACGACGGGCTATGTGCGGGGCGGTATCTCCCCGCTGGGGCAGCGCAAGCGGCTGCGCACCGTTGTGGACGCCTCGGCCCTGGAGCACGCCACCGTCTTCGTCTCGGCGGGCAAGCGCGGCCTGGAGGTCGAGCTGGCCCCGCAGGACCTGGTCAGGCTCACGGACGCGGTCACCGCGCCGATCGGCCGCGGCTGAGCGGCCCGCGTCAGTCCTTCGGGGGCAGGTGCTGCCCGGGGTGGTCCCAGTACGGCATGAGCGGCGGTTCGGGGTCGCGCGGGCCGAGGCCCACGGTCAGCAGCAGGTGGGTGAGGACGGCGCCCACGGGCCAGGCCAGCAGGGCGCCCTTGGCCTGGAGCTGGAGGGGTCCGTCGAAGACCTTCTTCGGGCCGACGGCCTTGGCGTGCGCTATCAGGTCCGAGGTGGGGCCGAGCCAGACCCCCAGCCGCCAGGCGATCACGGAGCCGAGCAGCGCGCCCACGGCGAGGCCGAACACCACGCCCACTCCCCCGCGCCGCACCCGCCAGAAGGCCAGGGCGGCGGTCAGGACGCCCATGCCGAGGCCGAGCAGCACGAAGGTGCCGTCCCCGCCGACGGCCTGCTCGCCCTCGGTGTCCTCCAGGTAGACCGCCTTGCCGTCGGAGATCAGCGGCACCCGGGGCGCCAGCCAGAGCCACAGCAGTCCGAGCAGCACCCCCGCCACCGCCACGAGCACGGCGGTCAGTGCGCCGTTCCTGAGCTCCTGCGCGGGGGCCATGCGCGAGTCGTCGTCCTTGGGCGACGGCAGCGGCATGGAGGGCCAGTGGTCGTGCGGCGTCAGAGGTGCGGTCACCCTGCCATCGTGCCAGGTACGCCCGCGCGACGCGTCATCAGCCCCTCGGCCCCTCAGCGGCAGGCGGCCCTGCGGTACGCCCAGGTGGCCACGGCCAGCGAGACCAGGCCGACGGCGGCGCACACCGACAGGTCGCCGAGCACGGCCGGCCAGTGCGGGTGGGCGTCGAAGCTGCGGATGAACGCCTCGACCCCGTACGTGGACGGCAGCAGGTCGCGCACGTACCCGATCGGCGCGGGCAGGTTGCCCGCCGGGAGGACGCCCAGCAGCAGCGCGGCGGACATGCCGAGCTGCCCGGCGAGCGTGGCCAGCTCCTGGCGCGGGGCCAGCAGCCCGAGGGCGGCCCCGAGTCCCGACAGCGCGGCGCCGGCCAGCGGAATGACGGCGGCCAGTACCCACAGATGGGTGAACGGGAGCTGGAAGAGGCCGCAGCCGATGGCGGCGGTCACCAGCGTCCCGGGCACCGTGAAGGACGCGTACGCGCCCGCCGCGCCGAGCACCACCGCCGCGGGCGGCACGGGCAGCGTCGCGTAGTGGTCGAGGCCCCCGGAGGCGCGCAGCTGCCCGAAGTACTGGGCGAGCAGATTGAGTGCGACGAAGGCGACGACGAGGACGCTGGAGCCGGCGACCACCGCGCGGGCGGCCGCGCCGCCGTGCACGACGCCGCGCATGAGCACCATGATCCCGACGGACTGGAACGTCGCGACGAACAGCAGCGGGATGCGCGCGACCCGGGCGCGCGACAGCTGGGCCCGGTAGACCGCGATCATCGCCGGCACCAGCCGGGCACGGGGGGCGAGCGGCGCGGGCGCGCCGGGCAGGGGGGCCGCGGGGGCCGCCGTACGCGCCGCCGCGGTGGTGTCCGCTCCCGCGGAGACGATGGTCACGCCGCGCCGCCCCGTTCCCCCGCGCGTCCGTCCGGGATCTCGTACACGGCCGTTCCCCTCATGGCTCCGTCGCCGCTGCTGCCGCCGTTCACGCCTTGACCAGTCCCTTCCGGCGTCCGCCGAGGGCCAGGTAGACATCCTCCAGGCTCGGTGTCGCCAGCGTGAAGTCGTCGAGCGCGGCGAAGGCCGGGCCGCCGGTCACCTCGGCGACCACGGCGCGGGCCCGCTCCTGGGGCAGCCGCAGCGTCCAGCGGCGCCCAGTGATCCGCGCGCTGTCGCGCAGCCCCGCGATGCCGGGCACGGACAGCGGGGGCTCGTCACGCCAGACCAGGTCGAGCCGCACCTCGTCGGCGACGAGCGCCTTGAGGCCGGCCGGGGTGTCGCAGGCGATGACCCGGCCCTCGTCGACGACTGCGACGCGGTCCAGGACGGTCTCCGCCTCCAGCACGTTGTGGGTGACGAGCAGGACGGTGACGCCGCGCTCGGCGCGCCGCCGGTCGATCGCCGCCCACACCGCGCGCCGAGCAACGGGGTCCATGGAGGTCGTCGGCTCGTCGAGGACCAGCAGCGGCCGCTCCCCCACCAGCGCGGTGGCCAGGCAGGCCAGCCGGCGCTGCCCGCCGGAGAGCTTGCGCAGCGGGCGGCCGGCGAGTTCGGTCAGCCCCAGCTCCTCCAGGACGGCGTCCCGTTCGGCGCGTGCGGAGTGCGCGTCCAGTCCGCGCAGCCGGCCGGTGGTCTCGGCGGCCAGGGCGACGGTGAGCTCGTCCAGCGCGCTGGACTCCTGCCCGAGGTAGCCGATGAGCCGGGAGGCCCGTTCGGGGTGGCGCACCAGGTCGTGGCCGAGGAGGTCGACGCTCCCGGCGTCCGGGCGCAGCAGGCCGGTCAACTGCCGCACCAGGGTGGTCTTCCCGGCGCCGTTGGGGCCGAGCAGGCCGAAGATCTCGCCGCCGCGGATGTCGAGGTCGATGCCGTCGTTGGCCCGCACGGCCGGTTTCGCGGCCGCGCGGCGCCCGCGCCCGGCCGGATACGTCTTGACGAGCCCGCGCACGGTCACGACCACCGCCGTGCGTGCGGCGGTGTCCTGTCCCGTGCCGGTACTCACGAGGGTCGAGACTACGCTCCATCCCGGGCGGTATGCGCCCCAGGGTCGGTCCCGGGCGCCCTCACTCCGCGGCGGGGGGCCGGGGGACGACCGCGCGGGCGTCGACCTCGCGCCAGAAGCCCGCCCGGATGGCGTAACGGTCGTGCTCGTCGATCTGGTCGTCCTTGTGGGCGAGCAGTCCGAAGCGGGCGGCGTAGCGCAGCAGCTCGCCGTCGATGCGGTGCGGGACGCGGGGGTACTCGGCGGAGAGCAGCTGGAGGTGCAGGCCCTCGGTGAGCCGGGCGATCCAGCGCCGGGCGAAGACCTGTCCGACCTCGTAGGGGTCGCCGCTGACGGCGGTGATGTCCTCCTCGCGGTCGGCCCAGCGCTGCTCGGCGCTGGTGAGCTGGGCGAGGGTGGGCAGCCCGGCGTCCGCCGCGTCGCTGCCGCCGACCATGCCGCGGTCCGAGGACCAGCGCAGGGTGGCGCCCGCCGCGGACGAGGGGTGCGGGGCGGAGTGGCCGCGGTGGACGAGCCCGGCGAGGTCCTTGGGGGTGGGCACGAGGCCCTTGCCGACGGTCGCGGGGGGATCGGCGAGCAGTCCCGAGCCGTTCTGCGCGGCGACGGCCACGGCGGGCTCGGCCGCGGGCGGCTCCTCGGGTGCCACGGGCTGCTGCTTGGCGGCCGGTGCGGGTTCGGGGAGCGGGGCGGAGAGGATGGCGGCGATCTCGGGGCGCGGGGTGGGCGGCGCGCAGACCCCGGCGGGCTCCCGGACCCGGATCGCGCGGGTGATCCACTCGCGGTCCAGCACACGGCGTTCGTCGGCCTCGGCGACCAGGTCCTCGGACTGGTTGAAGTCCCCGTCGGCGGCCTGGACGGCCCACAGGTGGACGGCGACGCCGTGCTCCTTGGCCGACATCATGCCGGGCAGCAGGTCGCCGTCGCCGGTGACGAGCACGACGTCGGAGCAGGCCCGGTTGCGGGCGAGCTCGGACAGTTCGGCGTGCATGGCGGCGTCCACGCCCTTCTGGGCCCAGCGTCCGTCGGTGCGGGTGAGCGCGCCGAGCCGCACGGTGACGCGCGGCATGACCCGCAACCGCCGGTGTTCGGGCTGCGGTACGCGGTCGGGGGCGCCGTCGAACCAGTAGATCCTCAGCAGCGGCTGCCCGGTCTCCTTCTCGGCGCGTTCGCGCAAGCCCGCGACGACTTCCGCGTGATCGACCAGGATCCGGGAGCGCGAGGGCTCTCCGGCGAGCAGGCTCGCGGCGGCGCCGAGCAGGTAACCGGCGTCCACCAGGACGACGCAGCGGTCCATCGGTCTCACCCTCTTTTCCGGAGTCCTGTCGTCCGTCCCCCCGACGTTTCCCCGAGTCTGCCCGAACACCGGCTCGTTGTGACCTGTTGGGCGATCACCGGCGCGCCACACAGGGCAACTGCCCGAAATGCGACCTTCGTACTCCCGTGCAAGCCTGAGTGCGGCCCATTCCGTGATTTCCCCCAAGGAGGAACATCGTGGGCAAGAACAAGAACCGGGGCGAGCGCACCGGGCAGCGGTCCGAGCGCGGCACCTCCGCGACCACCGAAGAGCACGCGAAGGGCTCCGGACGCGAGCACATGACGATGACGGCCCCCGGCGCCGAGCCGCATGTGTCGCAGAAGCGGCAGAAGAAGTTCGGCCACAACTAGCGCCGGGCGTCAGTGATCAAGGGTGGCATCCCGCTCGGGGGTGCCACCCTTGATCGTCTCCTCCCTGTGCACGGAGGGTGATCGGGCGAAAGCCGGCGATCAGCTCGCCTGCTGTGCCGCGCCGAGGCAGGCGGGGCCCAGGAGGGCCTTGAGGTCACCGTAGAGCGCCGGGTCGGCGGTGACCCGGTGCCGGTCCAGCCGCAGCACGGTGGTCGAACGGACACCCTCCAGGCGCACCCGCACCTCGGTGCTGCCCTTGTGGCTGGCCAGCACCTCGCCGAGCCGCGCGACCAGCGGCGGGGTCACCTTGACCGTCGGGATGGAGATCGTCACGGGCGCGTTGGCGCCGGCGTCGCTGAGGTCGGGGACCATCAGTTCCATCGCGACCAGCCGCGGGATGTCCTCGCGCTTGTCCAGGCGGCCCTTGACGAAGACCACGGCGTCGTCGATCAGCTGGGTCGAGACCAACTGGTAGGTGGCGGGGAAGAACATGCAGTCGATGGAGCCGCCGAGGTCCTCGACGGTGGCGATGGCCCAGGCGTTGCCCTGCTTGGTCATCTTCCGCTGGAGGCCGGAGATGATGCCGCCGATGGTGACGATCGAGCCGTCCGTGTAATCGCCGGCGAGCGCGGCGATGGACGCGTCCGCCTTGTCGTTGAGGACGTGCTCGATCCCGAAGAGCGGGTGGTCGGAGACGTAGAGACCGAGCATCTCCCGCTCCTGCGCGAGCAGATACGTCTTGTCCCACTCGATGTCGGAGAAGGTGACGTCGAGCCCGAAGCCCGGCTCGTCGGCCGCGGCGTCGTCGCCCATGCCGCCGAAGAGGTCGAACTGCCCCTCGGCCTCCTTGCGCTTGACCGCGACCACGTTGTCGATCATCGGTTCGTAGTGCTCGGTCAGGCCCTTGCGGGTGTGGCCCATCTCGTCGAAGGCGCCCGCCTTGATGAGCGATTCCACGGTGCGCTTGTTGCAGACGACGGCCTCGACCTTGTCGAGGAAGTCGGGGAAGGCGGTGTACTTCCCCTTCGCCTTGCGGCAGCGGATGATCGAGTCCACCACGTTCTGGCCGACGTTGCGGACGGCGGTCAGGCCGAACAGGATCACGTCGTCGCCCTGCGCGGTGAAGTTGGCGTCCGACTCGTTGACGTTCGGCGGGAGCACCTTGATGCCCATGCGGCGGCACTCGTTGAGGTAGATCGCCGACTTGTCCTTGTCGTCGCGCACCGAGGTGAGCAGCGCGGCCATGTACTCGGCCGGGTAGTTGGCCTTGAGGTACGCGGTCCAGTAGGAGACCAGGCCGTACGCGGAGGAGTGCGCCTTGTTGAACGCGTAGCCGGCGAAGGGGACCAGCACGTCCCACACCGCCTGGATGGCCTGGTCGGAGTAGCCGCGCTCGCGCGCGCCCTTCTGGAAGGGGATGAACTCCTTGTCCAGGACCTCCTGCTTCTTCTTGCCCATCGCGCGGCGCAGCAGGTCGGCCTGGCCCAGCGAGTACCCGGCGAGCACCTGGGCGGCCTTCTGCACCTGCTCCTGGTACACGATCAGGCCGTAGGTGATGTCGAGGACCTCCTTGAGAGGCTCCTCCAGCTCCGGGTGGATCGGAGTGATCTCCTGCTGCTTGTTCTTGCGCAGGGCGTAGTTGATGTGCGAGTTCATGCCCATCGGGCCCGGCCGGTAGAGGGCCGAGACGGCGGAGATGTCCTCGAAGTTGTCGGGCTTCATCATGCGCAGCAGGGAGCGCATGGGGCCGCCGTCGAACTGGAACACGCCCAGGGTGTCGCCGCGGCCGAGCAGTTCGAAGGTCTTGGGGTCGTCCAGCGGCAGCGCGAGCAGCTCGATGTCGACGCCCTTGTTGGTCTTCACGAGCTTGACGGCGTCGTCCATGATCGTGAGGTTGCGCAGGCCGAGGAAGTCCATCTTCAGCAGGCCGAGCGACTCGCAGCTCGGGTAGTCCCACTGCGTGATGGTGACGCCGTCGGAGTGCCGCACCCAGACCGGGACGTGGTCGGTGATCGTCTCGCTGGACATGATCACGCCGGCGGCGTGCACGCCCATCTGCCGGACCAGGCCCTCGACACCGCGGGCGAGGTCGATGACCTTCCTGGCGTCGGGCTCGTTCTCGTACATCCCGCGGATCTCGCCGGCCTCGCTGTAGCGCGGGTGCGTGGGATCGGTGATGCCGTTGAGCGGGATGCCCTTGCCGAGGACGTCGGCGGGCATCGCCTTGGTGAGCCGGTCGCCGACCGCGTACGGGTACCCCAGGACGCGGGCCGAGTCCTTGATGGCGTTCTTGGCCTTGATGGTGCCGTAGGTGCCGATCATGGCGACCTTGTCGGCGCCGTACTTCTCGGTGACGTAGCGGATCACCTCGGCGCGCCGGCGCTCGTCGAAGTCGATGTCGACATCGGGCATGGAGACGCGCTCGGGGTTGAGGAAGCGCTCGAAGATCAGGCCGTGCTCGATGGGGTCGAGGTCGGTGATGCCCATGGCGTACGCCACGATCGAGCCGGCCGCGGAACCGCGGCCGGGGCCGACGGCGATGCCGTTGTTCTTGGCCCACATGATGAAGTCGGCGACGACGAGGAAGTAGCCGGGGAACCCCATCTGGATGATGGTGTCCATCTCGTACTCGGCCTGCTTCATCCTGTCGTCCGGGATGCCGCCGGGGTACCGGCGGTGCATGCCGCGCAGCGTCTCCTCGCGGAACCAGGTGACCTCGGTGTACCCCTCGGGCACGTCGAAGCGGGGCATCAGGTTCTTCTCCTGGAACCAGCCCTCGGTGTCGACCTGCTCCGCGACCAGCAGCGTGGTGTTGCGGCAGCCCTCCTGCCAGGCGTCGGAGGAGTCGATGGCGAGCATCTCGTCCGTCGTCTTCAGGTAGTAGCCCGTGCCGTCGAAGCGGAAGCGGTCCGGGTCGGAGACGTTCTTGCCGGTCTGGATGCACAGCAGGGCGTCGTGGGCGTCGGCCTCGCTGGCGTACGTGTAGTGCGAGTCGTTGGTCACGACCGGCGGGATGCCGAGCTTCTTGCCGATCTCCAGCAGCCCGTCGCGGACCCGGCGCTCGATCTCGATGCCGTGGTCCATCAGCTCCAGGAAGTAGCGCTCCTTGCCGAAGATGTCCTGGTACTCGGCCGCCGCCTTCAGCGCCTCGTCGAAGTGGCCGAGCCGCAGCCGGGTCTGCACCTCGCCGGAGGGGCACCCCGTGGAGGCCATCAGGCCCTCGGACCACTGGGCGATGGTCTCCTTGTCCATCCGGGGGTACTTCGTCAGCCAGCCCTCGGCGTAGGCGTCGGAGGAGAGCCGGAAGAGGTTGTGCAGCCCCGTCCTGTTCGCCGCCCAGATCGTCTTGTGCAGGTACGAACCGGAGGCCGAGACGTCGTCCCGCTTCTGGTGCGGCTGGCCCCAGAGGATCTTCCGCTTGTTGCGCCGGGACTCCGGCGCCACGTACGCCTCGATGCCGATGATCGGCGTGATCCCGGCGCCCTTGGCCTGGTGGAAGAAGTCGTACGCCCCGTGCAGGTTGCCGTGGTCGGTCATGGCGATGTGCGTCATGCCCATCTCACCGCAGGCCTTGAACATGTCCTTCAGCCGCGCCGCTCCGTCCAGCAGCGAGTACTGGGTGTGAACATGCAGATGGGTGAAGGGCGTGGTCACGGGAAGCGACACCTCCGGCATCGGTGGTCATCTGGCGGCGAGGGGAATCCTACGCCGGGGGTCCGACAACCACGGCCGGGACGGTCCGTGCCGGGCGGGTGACCGCGTACGGCACGGACCGCGGGGCCGGGGAGGCGTAGACGATGTCGCCGGAACGGCGGACCCGGGGCCGCACCGCTGGCCGTACCCGGGCCGGTGCCGGGCCGGGCGGCCCGTCCGGATGCGGAATCCGGACGCGCCGGCCGGCGACCGGCACTCAGGGGGCGCTCAGGGGGCGCTCAGCGCACCGGCGAGTCGGCCCGCTCCACCTTCTGGGTACCGGACAGCGTGCGGTATGAACGCTCCCACGTGGAGGTCGCGTTGGCGCTGGTCCGGTCGGACAGGACGTAGTAGTCCATCTGGGCCCGCTCGCTGGTGATGTCCAGCACGCCGTAGCCGTGCGAGTCCATGTCCACCCACTTCACGTGCCGGTTGGCGACCTTGACGGCGGCCTCGGCGATCGGGGAGACGGTCCCCGGGGCGACCTTGAGGATGTCGTCCAGGTTGTCCGAGGTGACGGAGGTGACCACGAACTCGGTCGCCGCCGTCGCCGACAGCGGGTAGGTGGCGGCCTTGACCGGGACGTCGTTGGCCCACGCCATGTGGATGTCGCCGGTCAGGAAGACGGTGTTGCGGATGCCGTTGTCCCGCAGGTGCGCCAGGAGCTCGCGGCGGTCGTCGGTGTAGCCGTCCCACTGGTCGGGGTTGATCGCCAGGCCCTCGCCGGGCAGGCCGAGGAGCTTGGCCAGCGGCGCGAGCAGGTAGTCGGGCAGCGCGCCGAAGGCGACCGGCGAGATCATCACCGAGTTGCCGATGAGCCGCCAGGTGGTGTCCGAGGCCTTGAGGCCCGCCTTCAGCCAGTCCAGCTGCGCGCGCCCGGTGATCGAGCGGGCGGGGTCGTCGACCGAGCCGCTGCCGACACCGGCCTGCTGCGAGCGGAAGGAGCGCAGGTCCAGCAGCGACAGGTCGGCGAGCTTGCCGAAGCGCAGGCGGCGGTAGGTCGTGCCCGCGATCGAGGGCCGCACCGGCATCCACTCGAAGTAGGCCTGCTTGGCGGCCGCCACCCGGGCGGTCCAGGTGCCCTCGGCGCCCTCGGTGTGGTTCTCGGCGCCGCCGGACCAGGCGTCGTTGGCGAACTCGTGGTCGTCCCAGATCGCGACCACCGGCGCGGCGGCGTGCAGCGCCTGGAGGTCGGCGTCGGTCTTGTAGCGGCCGTGGCGGGTGCGGTAGTCGGCCAGCGTGACGATCTCGTGCGCCGGGGCGTGCGGGCGGACGACGGTGCCGCGGGCGGCGTAGCCGCCACTGGCGTACTCGTAGATGTAGTCGCCCAGGTGCAGCCAGGCGTCCAGGTCGCCGCGCGCGGCCAGGTGCCGGTAGGAGGCGAAGTACCCGGCCTCCCAGTTCGAGCAGGACACCACGCCGAAGCGCAGGCGGGCCGCGGTGGCGTTGTCGGCGGGGGCGGTACGGGTCCTGGCGACGGGCGAGTCCGCGCCGCCCGCGGAGAAGCGGTACCAGTAGTCGGTCGCGGGGAGCAGGCCGCGCACATCGGCCTTGACGGTGTGGTCGGAGGCGGCGTCCGTGGTGGCCGTGCCGGTCGCGACGACGGAGGTCAGCGCCCTGTCCGTGGCGACGGTCCAGGTCACCTCCGTCGCCGGGCCGAGCCCGGAGCCGGGGACCGCCTCGGGGGCCGGCGTCACACGGGTCCACAGCAGGACGCCGTCGGGCAGCGGGTCGCCGGAGGCCACACCGTGCAGGAAGGCGGGGGCGGAGGCCGCCTCCGCCTGGCCGGCGGTGGCGGCGAGGGGTATGAGCGCGGCGCCCGTCACCACGGCGCCGGCCTTGACCACCGAACGGCGGCTGGGTGTTCTCGGAGAGGTCTGTGAGGATGCAGAGGTCTCGGTCACGGCCGATCAGATTACGCGTCAGTAACCGCTCTCCGGCACCCCGCGCCGCAAGTGTTGGCGAACACTTCGCCCCCCGGCCCCCGGCAGGTCGCCGGGAGCCGGGGGCCCCGCAAGTGCGGTGCGGTGCCTACTGCTTGGCGCCGATCTGCGCGTCCACCGCAGCCGTGAACTGCTGCGGCGTCATGGTCTGCACGTTCTCGATCGTCTTGCCGTCCAGCTTCACGGTCGGGGTGCCGGTGATGCCGTCCGTGTCGAACTGCTTGGCCATCGTCAGCGCCCACTTGTCGTAGGTGCCGTTGCGGACGGCGTCCTCGAAGGTCTTGTTGCCCTTGAGGGCGTCGACCTTCTGCGCGATCTCGATCAGCTTGGCGTCGCTGCCGAAGTCGTCCTTGGTCTCCTCGGGGTGGACGTCCTTGGAGTACAGCAGCGCGTGGTACTGCACGAAGGCGTCCTTGCTGACGTTCAGCGCGGCGCCCAGCGCGCTCAGCGCGTTCTTCGAGCCCTGGCCCTGCTTGAGGGCGTCGTCGAGGAAGGCGCCCATCGTGTACGAGATCTTGTACTTGCCGTCCTTGGCGTCCTTCTGGACCTCCTCGCCGGAGGTCTGCTCGAACTGGGCGCAGACCGGGCAGCGCAGGTCCTCGTACACCTTCAGCGTGTGCTTGGCACTGGCGTCGCCGATCTCGATGGACGTGCCGTTCTTGCCGGTGGAGTTGGCGGGCTGGACCAGCTTCTGGTCCGCGGCCTTCTCCCAGTAGGACGGCGCGTTCATCTTGACCACGGCCACGGCTATGCCGGCGCCCAGCGCCAGAACGCCGACCACGGCGCCGCCGACGACGAACTGGCGGCGCACCTTGTCGCGCTTGGCCTGGCGCTCCCGCTCCGCGCGCAGCCGCTCGCGGGCGGCGGTCTTGGCGGTCTGGCTGTTCCTCTTGCTCATGGTGGTGGGTTCTCCGTGTCGTCGTGACGTGCGTGAGGGGATGTGCGGGGTGGAAAGGCCGTGCTCGGCTCGGTTCAGCGAGCGAAGGAGACGGCCGGGGGCCCTCGGCGTACGACGGTGTGGAGCAGCAGCGGCAGCGCGGGCGCGACAGAGACAGCCGCGGGCACGCGGCGGCGGGCGGCGGCCCGCGGCCGGGCGGTGCCGCGGAAGGCGGCCACGGCGACGATCAGCGGCAGGAAGACGGTGCGCAGCAGGCCGTGCAGCGCGGCCTCGCCGCTGCGCAGCCACCAGGCGGCGGCGAGGCCCACGGCGACGTGCACGGCCAGCAGCAGCCACGGCGAGGCCGAGTGGCCCGGTCCCCCGGCGGCACCGGCGAGCGGGCCGCCGACATCACCGCCGTGGCAGGCCAGCGCCTCGTTGATGGAGCGCCACGAGCCCGTGACGGGCCCGCCGGCGGGGCCGTAGCAGGTCTGCTGGCCGGCCGTGAACAGCGTGTCCACGGCCAGTTCGAGCGGGACGAGGAGGCCGGCGATCGGCCAGTAGCCGCGCTCCCGGCCGCCGAGCGCGTACGCGACGGCGAAGACGCCGACGGCGGCCCCCGCCGTGGTCACCAGCGGCAGGGGCTCCCTCGACAGCAGGATGTGGGCGGTCGCGGACAGCGTGACGCACAGCGCGGCGAAACACCCCGCGCGCAGCGCCCTCAACTGAGGCCCGGTCCCTTCCATGGCGCCGAGTGTGCCATGCCGGTGTGTAAGCACTGCCTAAACCCCCGGAAATCCGGGATCAGAGCCCAGGGAACCGGCCGTTGCGGAACAGGTCCACGAAGATCTGGTGGTCCTCGCGGGCCCGCGCCCCGTAGGAGTGCGCGAAGTCCACGAGCGCCTCCAGGAAGCCCTCCTCGTCCCGCGCGATGGCCTCGTCGATCGCGTCCTCCGTCGAGAACGGCACCAGGGAGTGGCCGCTCTCGTCGTCCGCCGCCGCGTGCATGGCGGCCGTCGCCCGGCCGAGGTCGGCCACGACCGCCTCGATCTGGGCCGGGTCGTCGAGGTCCGACCAGTCCAGGTCCACGGCGTACGGGGACACCTCGGCGACCAGCTGGCCGACGCCGTCCAGCTCGGTCCAGCCCAGGTAGGGGTCGGCGTGCGCCTGCAGCGCGCGCTGCGAGATCACGGTGCGGTGGCCCTCGTGGCGGAAGTACTCGCGCACCGCGGGATCGGTGATGTGCCGGGAGACCGCGGGGGTCTGCCCCTGCTTCATGTAGATCACGACGTCGTTCTCCAGGGCGTCGGTGTGGCCCTCGAGAAGGAGGTTGTACGAGGGCAGGCCCGCGCTGCCGATGCCGACGCCGCGGCGGCCGACCACGTCCTTGACGCGGTGGCTGTCCGGGTTGATCAGGCTGGTCTCCGGCAGGGTCGCCAGGTACCCCTCGAAGGCCCGCAGCACCTTGGCGCGGGTGGCTTCGTCCAGGGCGACGGCGCCGCCGTCGGGGCTGAAGCGGCGGTCCCACTCGCGGATCTCGGTCATCGAGTCCAGCAGGCCCACCCGCGTCTGGGCGCGCGCGTGGCGCAGCGCGTCCAGCAGGGTGCCCTCCGCGGTGTCCAGGGTGAGCGACGGCACGGCCTCGTCCTGGGCGAGCGCGCGGACGCGCTCGCGGTAGGCGGTCGCATAGGTGCGTACGAGGCCGGAGATCACGTCGTCGGCCAGGGCCTTGCTGTAGCCGATCAGCGCTATGGAGGCGGCGAAGCGCTGCAGGTCCCAGGTGAAGGGGCCCACATAGGCCTCGTCGAAGTCGTTGACGTTGAAGATCAGCCGGCCGTTGGCGTCCAGGTAGGTGCCGAAGTTCTCGGCGTGCAGGTCCCCGTGGATCCACACCCGGGAGGTGCGCTCGTCCACGAAGGGGCTGTCGTCCTTCGCCTCGGCGAGGTCCGCGTAGTAGAGGCAGGCCGTGCCGCGGTAGAACGCGAACGCCGAGGCCGCCATCTTGCGGAACTTGACGCGGAAGGCGGCCGGATCGGCCGCGAGCAGCTCGCCGAACGCGGTCCCGAAAACCTCGACGATCCGCTCCCCGCGCTGCTCGTCGCTCGTGAGACCTGTGGCCATCTGTCCTGCGCCTCCTGGCGGTACGTGTGCCGGATCGCCGTCGACCGGTCAACCCAGGAGCGTACGCCCGCGCCGGCCGGCGCGGCCCGCGGCGGTACGTGATATTCGCGTCACCGACGCCGCGCGTTCAACCGGGCACTTAACGCTCGCGCCGGGCGTTGGGGGGGCGATGAACACCACCAGGGGGCGGGACACCACACGCGGCCGCAGCGTCCGCCGCACCGTTTTCGGGCTGCTCGTGATCGGCGCCCTCGTACTGGCCGCCGTGGTCTGGCCCACCCTCTCCGCCCAGGTCCGCGCGGCCAACTGGCCGAAGGAGGCCCCCGGGGGCCCCGACCACATCACCCCGCGCATGGCGGCCGTCCGCGACGCCGTCGTCGCGGAGTTCGGCCCCCGCGGCCTCCGCGGCGCCCCCGGCTGCTACCGCGAGGACGGCGGCATCGCCGGCGGCGGCGAGCACCCCCTAGGCCGCGCCTGCGACTTCATGCTCATGCCCGCCGGCCACAAGGTCGCGGGCAAGCCGGAGGACCTCGGCAACGACATCGTCGCCTGGGTCCGCGAGCACGCGGACGAATACGGCATATGGTACGTGATCTTCGAGCAGCACATATGGTCCAGCCGCCTCCCCCAACAGGGCTGGAAACTCATGGAGGACCGCGGCTCGATCACCCAGAACCACTTCGACCACGTGCACATATCGGTCTACTGAGCAGCCGCGTGACCAGCCGGGCACTTCGCGCCCGACTCGGTTCCCCTGCTCAGGCGCGGCGAACCCGTCGGCACGCCCTTTGCGTTGTCGTCGAGCCACCGCACCGCACGCCGGCGTGCCGCTGACGCCGGGCCGCCGGATCGGGCTCGGTTCGCCGCCGGGCCACTGCCGGTGACCGGCGAGCCCGGTCGCAGTGCGGTGCGGTGCGTTGCGGCTCGATACGGCGTCACTTCCGGGCACACGAGCGGCCCCCACCGGTGTGCGGAGGTCACTGTGACGAGTTGCACAGGTCTCGCCGTCGTGCGTGCGCCCCGCGCGGCAAGTGCCGTGCGGGGCGCTGTCGAACCGCTCGGCCCGATTGCGCTAGTCGCTGCCCCCGTAGCCACCCCAGTCGTCACCGCTGTGCCCGCCGCCCCAGTCGTCACCGCTGTGCCCGCCGCCCCAGTCGTCACGCCCGTGGCCACCGCCCCAGCCGTCGTGGCCATGCCCGCCGCCCCAGCCGTCGTGGCCATGCCCGCCACCCCAACCGTCGTGGCCATGCCCGCCACCCCAACCGTCGTGACCATGCCCGCCACCCCAGCCGTCGTGACCGTGGCCTCCACCCCAGTCGTCACGGCCGTGCCCGCCGCCGTAGCCGTCGTCGTCGGGGCACGGTGCTCGGAAGCACTCGATGACACCGACATGGGACGGAGTCGTCTCCGGAGCGGAGGCGGACGCGATGCCCGCGCTTCCACCCGCGAGGAGAATTCCCGCAAAGGTCGCGATCACGGCCTTGCGTGCGAGGTTGTCCCTGGTCATGAGGCTTGACTTCCTTCCAGCATTTGACCTGCGCATGACATACGTCATCTCCGGGGAGTGACGACTGCGCCGTGATGCGGTGTACGTCGTGAGGGCCGGCGAATTCCGGCCTGCTACGCCAACTCCCCTGCGTGCGGACCACTCCTGCACTTATGGCGTCTTTAAATTCGACCCTAGCGAGCGGCGTGCAGCGTGTCCACTTATGGCCCAATACACGTATTTGATACCTCAACTGTCACGAAGCCATGTCGATGACCAGCAGAAATGGGCGAGTTCATTTCGGTGCCTGCGGCAATCATCAAGGCAGGCGAGTCATCGAGTAATGCTGACCGGACACCACGAAAGCCCCGCCGCATCGCAGCGGCGGGGCTTCGGCGTCGTGCGATTCACGGGAACGGCGCGTATCCGCGGCGGTCCCACTCGACGGCTGCGCCGTCGACGGTCCGCACGCCCCGCTCGTGTGCGAACTCGAGCGCCGGCGGGGTGAACCCGCTCGTCGTCACGAGCACCACGACGTCCTCGACGTGATGCCGCACGACGGTGCCGACGCGCCGCTGCGGCCGGTCATGAACGCCGCCGGAGGGGTCCACCCTCACGTTCGCTGCGAGCCGTTGTCGCGTCCACCGGCGCAGGTTGCAGCCCGTGGTCGGCGGGATTGCCCCTGCGGCACGGCCCGCATGGGGAATGATGGGCGTCCCGTGCAGGCCTGCGGCTTGCCGGATCCCTCGTCGTTCTCCTGGACGGGCACCTGCCGATGGATCTGCCGGAATCTCTCGCCCTCGCCGTGACGGTCCTCAAGGCCCCGCTGGAACGTGCCGACCGCGAGCAGGGCTGGACCGACGAACTGCGCCGGGAGGTCCAGGAGGAGATCTCGGTCAGCCGCTCCGTCCTGCGACGTCAAGGGCTCTGGGCGGTCAGGCTCCTGCGTCCCCGCCTCGACGAGTGGATGGCGCGCGAGCACGTGCTGCCCGGGCGCCTCCACGACGTGGTCCTGGAGGTGCAGACCCGCATCGTCGAAGCCCGCGACGCCGCCCGTCGGCAGACGGACGGAAGCCCGCCACAGGCTGCCGGGCCCTGTGCGGGGAACGGCGCGTCGCCCTAGGATCCACGGGTGCCCGCGACCGAGATCCTGACGACCAGTGAGCAACCCGAGCTGTACCAGCAGGTCAAGGTCGCGCTGCGCGACCGCTGGCCGGCCTTCGTCCTGCATTCCCCGGTCTCGGGAAGGTGCCGCCGCCGGGCGTCGGCCTACTTCCCGCGCTTCGACGTGCTCCTCGTGCAGGACGGCGAGGTGGTCGCCAACGCCGCCGCGGTGGCCCTGCGGTGGGACGGGGACGTGGACACGCTGCCGGAGGGCTACGACGACGCCCTGGAGCGTTCGGTGGCCGAGCACGAGGCGTCCTTCGCACCCGACACGCTCTGCGTCATGGCCGCCACCGTGCTGCCCGGGCACGCGGGCCGCGGGCTGGCCGGGGAGGTCCTCACCGCGCTGCGCGGGCGCGCGGCCGAAGCCGGACTGCGCCGGGTGATCGTGCCGGTGCGTCCGGCCCTCAAGGCGCGTTATCCGCTGACCTCGATGGAGGACTTCGCCCGCTGGACACGTGCGGACGGCCTGCACCTCGATCCGTGGATCCGCACCCACCAGCGGCTCGGGGCGACCGTCCTCGCCAGCGCTCCGCGTTCCATGGTCGTCCCCGGCACCGTCGCGGAGTGGGAGGAGTGGGCCGGCATGGCCTTCCCGCAGACCGGACGCTATGTCGTGCCGGACGCCCTCGACCCCGTCGAGATCGACCGCGAGCGCGACCTGGGAACGTACTCCGAGAGCAATCTGTGGATGCGGCACTTGTAGGGCGCGCGCTTCGAGTCGTCGCGACGGGAGGGGACATGGGAATCGGCTACAAGACGTCCTGGCTCGCGGTCCGGGACGCCGGGCCCGAGGAGGTGGCGGACGCCCTCGGGCTGCGGCACCGCCGGGCCATGGGCTGGCAGGACGGCACCGAGGCGGCCTACCGGCAGGGGGTCTTCGTGGCACGGCCCGTCGCCGCGTGGACGATCGCGCACGGCCGCGTCCATCTGCCGGCGGGGACCGACGCGACCGAGCCGGGCTTTCCCGACTGGCTCCGGTCGCTGGGCGCGCGACTCGGCGACCTCCAGTTCTTCACCACCGACCGCGTGAGCGAGTTCCACGCCTGGGCCCGGGTCGACGCCGGTGAGCTGACCCGCGCGTACTGCTGCGTCGGGATGCACGACGACATCCCGCTCCGGCTCGGCGAACCCACCGACGTGGAGAGGGAACTCGGCGTCGGGCTGCGCCGGATGGAGGAGCGGCGGCAGGACTGGCAGGAGGCCGACTGGGACGCCTGGTACGAGGCCGCGCCCGGCGAGGGCGACGTCATGGACATCGCCCGCCGCTGGGGCATCTGCCCCCTCGACATCCCGGACGGTTCCGTCGTCCTCCCGGGCGTCCACGGCTTCCCGCCGGGGATCGAGCCGGCGGACGCCCGGACCTGACACCCGGACCTGACACCGGGTGCGCTCACGCCATGGCGACGAATCCGCCCCGCGACCGGCCGCCGGTGAAGAGTTCCTCCCAGTCGATGTCCTCGGGCGGAACGTCGAAGGAGTCCAGGGAGACGACGACGGCTCCCCCGGCCTGCTCCGCCGCTCCGCACCACTGGGCCATGGCCTCGGCCTCCTCCTGCGACCGGGCGCCCTGGACCAGGCATCCCGCGTCGCCGGGGCCGTCGACCACCGACATGGTGAGCTTCGGCATGAGGCGCCACTCGGGGCACGACGGCATCCTGCCCCCGGGCGCGTGCAGCCCGGGCAGTGCGGAGTGGATCGGCGCTCCGGCGAGCAGGAGGAGCGGCACGGGTCCCAGCACGAAGTGGGTGTTCTCACGAGGCATCAGCACCCGCCGACTCTCTCACGGCCTCCCGGCCGCACCCCGCCAGGACACCGGTCCGCGGCCTGTCCGTCGTACGGCTTGCCCGACGTGAAGGGGTGGTTGTGCGTCGCCTGCTCGATGCGCCGGCCGTCGGTTCCCGCGTCCGGGAAGACAGCAGCTCTCCCCCGTGTCGGCGACTCGGTGCTCCGCACTGTGGCCCGGCGGGCCGGGCCCGTCAGGGGCAGATCCAGCAGTAGAGGCGGCGGCCGGTGGAGCGGGCGCGGCCGGCGAGGGCGGCGAGGTCCTCGAGGAAGACCCCGAGGGCGCGGGGGTCCAACTCCGCGCGGGAGGCGCCGGGGACGGCCGGGGTGCGCGAGGTGCGGGCCCAGCCGACGGCGACGTCCTCCAGCAGGCGGGGATCGAACGCGGCGAGGGCGTCGCGGAAGGTGTCGGTCAGGGAGACGGCGACGACCCCGCCGTCGCCGGCCATGCCGACCAGCGCGCCGCGGCGGGGGTCGGTCTGGACGTCCTCGGGCGCACGGCCGGTGATCAGTACCTCGGCGGGGAGGAGTTCGAGCACCGGGTCGACGCCCTCGACCACGAGCTGGTCGTAGTCGGGGGCGAGGGCCGCGCCGTCGTCGTGGACCTCTGCGCGGAGCACGGCGCGGACCGCGTCCCGGTCGTCGCCGGCGGAGTAGTAGCCGTAGAGAGCACCCATGGCCGGATGATCCCATCCGGCACTGACAACGGCCGCTGGGAGCAGGGCAGTTGTGGCCCCGCCCTGCTACTGCGCGTCCGCCGCGATGTCCGCGAGGAAGTCCAGGGCGATCGCCCACGCGCGCTCGGCGGCCTCGGCGTCGTAGTCGTCGAGGCCGGGGTCGGTGAACAGGTGGCCGGCGCCGCGGTAGCGGTGGACCTCCACGTCGGCGCCGGCCTTGCGCATGCGCAGGTACCAGGCGTTCAGCCAGTCGTCGGGCTCGAAGGGGTCCGGCTCGGCGACGTGCAGCTGGACGGGCATGCCGGTCGAGGCGTCGTCGGCGATGTCGGACGTACCGTGCAGCAGCAGGAGGCCGCGGGCGTTGTCGTCGGCGAGGGCGAGGTTCTGGGCGATGGAGCCGCCGAGGGAGAAGCCCGCGTAGACCAGGCCGCGTTCGGAGAGCGGACCGGAGACGGTGACGGCGCGCATCAGCAGCTCGTCGCGGCCGATCTCGTCCTTGATGGCCATGCCCTCTTCGACGGTCCCGGCGGTCCGGCCCTCGTACAGGTCGGGCACGTGCACCTCGTGCCCGGCGGCGCGCAGCCGGTCGGCGGCGGCGTGCACGGCGGGACGGAGTCCGTAGGCCGAGTGGAAGAGCACGATGGTCATGCCGGAGGTCACAATCTCACGTCCCATGGGTGGTGCACGATCGGGGTACGGGCTCCATCATGCCCGTTACCGTCGAGACCATGGACTCCGTCGTACGGCCGCTGGGCGTGGTGGGCGGCTCCCTCATCGTGACTCTTGCCGTGGGCTGGGCCGTCGACCACGCGCTGCGCCGCGCCGACGCCCGTCACCCCGAGACCCCCTTGTGGCAGCTGCTGCGGCGCGCCAGGCTGCCGCTGCAACTGGTGATCGGCAGCTCCCTGCTGCGGGGTTCGTACGAGCAGGCGCATCTTGCCCGCGGCCACACGCAAGCGGTCGGCCAGGTGCTGACCCTGGTGCTGATCGGGGCCTGCGCCTGGCTGGTGGTCCGGGTCGCGGCCGCGATCGTGGAGGCCTCGTACTCGCGGTACGCCTCTGGGGCGCAGGACGCGGCGCGGGTGCGCCGGGTGCGCACGCAGGTGTCGCTGATCCAGCGGGCGGTGTCGGCGGTGGTCGGCGTGGTCGCGGTGGCGGCGATGCTGCTGACGTTCCCCGCCATGCGCGGCTTCGGGGCGTCCGTGCTGGCCTCCGCGGGCCTGATCGGCATCGTGGCGGGTATCGCGGCCCAGTCGACGCTGGGGAACCTGTTCGCGGGGCTGCAGATCGCCTTCGGCGACATGGTGCGGATCGGCGACGCCGTGGTGGTGGAGGGCGAGTGGGGGACGATCGAGGAGATCACCCTGACCTATCTCGTGGTCCGCACCTGGGACGAGCGGCGGATCACCATGCCGGTGTCGTACTTCACCAGCAAGCCCTTCGAGAACTGGTCGCGCGGCGACGCCCGGATGACGGGCACCGTCTACTTCCACCTCGACCACACCACTCCCGTGGACCTGATGCGCGCCCGGCTGCAGGAGGTCCTCGAGGAGTGCCCGCAGTGGGACGGCCGGGCCTGGGGCCTGGTGGTGACGGACGCGACCCCCACCACGATCCAAGTGCGGGCGCTGGCCACGGCGAAGGACGCGGACGACATCTGGACGGTGCGCTGCGTGGTGCGCGAGCAGATGATCGACTGGCTGCGCCGTGAGCACCCGTACGCCCTGCCCCGCATCAACACCGCCCAGGCACCGGGCCTTGCCGAGGCCCCGGAACGCGAGCAGGCGACGCCGGACGCGAGCGACATCGGGCCGGGCCCCGGCGCCCGTTAGCCGGACACCGGGACGCCGGGACACCGGGACGCGCTAGCGGGACACCCGCAGGCTGCGGACGTCGAGCTGGCGCAGCACCCGGTCGACGATCTCCGGGTCGTAGCCGGGTTCGCTGCGGGCGGCCAGGATCTCGTGCCGGGCCGCGGAGAGCATGTCCCGCTGCACGCGCTCCAGGGTCCTGATGCGGCCCACCCGCGCGGTGTGCCGGTCGCGCTTGTCGTCGTCGACGATGTCGGGGCAGATCCGCGCCCCGACGTCGAAGGCGCGGCGGTGGAGGAGCTCGGAGACCTCCTCGGGGAAGCTCTCGGTCGCCTCCACCTCCTTCAGCCGCTGCTTGGCGGCCGCCATGGCGCGCAGCGCGAGCAGCATCTCCATGTCGTGCTCGATCTGGGTGTCGCTGCTGACCCCGAGCCGTCTGACGACCCACGGCAGAGTGAGGCCCTGGAGCACCAGGGTGGTCAGGACGACGGCGAACGCGATGAAGAGGATCTCGTCGCGCGCCGGGAACGCGTCGCCGTTGTCACTGGTGTGCGGGATGGCCAGGGCCAGGGCGACGGACGCCACTCCGCGCATGCCGGACCACCACATGACGAGGGTCTCGCGCCCGCTCATGGGGATGTCCTCGTCCAGGTCGCGCCGTTTGTGCAGCTTCCTGGCCAGCAGGGAGGCGGGCAGCAGGTACGCGAGCCGTACGACGATCACCGCGCCGACGACGAGCGCCGCGTGGCCGACCATCGTTCCCCAGCGCCCGGCACCGACCCCGAAGACGTTGTGCAGTTCCAGGCCGATGAGGCCGAAGGCGACGCCGGTGACGAGGGTGTCGACGACCTCCCAGAAGGTGGCGCCGACCAGCCGGCCCGTCACGTCGTCGGCGTCCACGGCGTGCTCGGCCAGGAAGAGCGCGGTGGTGAGGACGGCGAGGACGCCGGAGCCGTGGGCCTCGTCGGCGATGGCGTACGCCGCGAAGGGGACGAGCAGCGACAGCCCGATCTGGAGGGTCGGGTCGCCCACGACCCCCATCAGTTTGGAGGCCATCCAGCCCAGGGCGAGGCCCACCACGACCGCGACGACCGCCGACAGCAGCAGTTCGCCGAGCGCCTCCGGCCAGGAGAAGGCGCCCGTGACGGCGGCGGCGACGGCCACGTTGTAGACCACGATCGCGGTGACGTCGTTGAACAGCCCCTCGCCCTCCAGCGTGGAGACCATGCGCCGGGGAAGCCCGAGCCGCCCCGCCACGGCGGTGGCCGCCACCGGGTCCGGAGGGGCGACGAGCGCGCCGAGCGCGACGGCACCGGCCAGAGAGATGCCGGGGACGACGGCGCTGGCGATGCCGCCCACGGCCGCCGTGGTGATGAGCACCAGGGCGACGGCGAGCAGGAAGATCGCCCTCTTGTTGGCGGCGAACTGCCGCCACGAGGTGCGCTGGACGGAGGCGTAGAGCAGCGGCGGCAGCACGAGCGGCAGGATGAGCGCCGGGTCGATCTGCACATTGGGCACGAACGGCAGCAGGGCCAGCACGACCCCGAGCAGTGTCATGAGGACGGGCGACGGCAGCCCCAGCCGGTCGCCCAGCGGCACCATGATGATGGCCGCGAGCATCAGGGCGAAGAACAGCGCGAGTTGATCCACGCCCCTAGCGTGACATGTCCGCCGAGCCGGTCCCGGTCAGCCCGTCACAGCGCGCGCCTCATGGAGCGGTGGGCGATGCCCGCCTCCTCGTACTCCTCGCCGTAGGACGCGTAGCCCAGGCGCTCGTAGAAGCCGAGGGCGTGGACCTGTGCGTGCAGTTCGACGGTGTGCAGTCCGCGCAGCCGGGCCTGCTCCTCCACGGCCCGCACCAGTGCCGCCCCCAGGCCCAGCCCGCGGGCCGCGGAGAGCACGGCGAGACGGCCCAGCACACCGGTGCCGTCCGCGCCGGGGAGCAGCCGGCCGGCGCCCAGCGCGCCGTCGGGGCCGATCGCCACCACATGGACGGCGGTCGCGTCGAGTTCGTCGTACTCCAGGTCGGCGGGCACCTTCTGCTCCAGCACGAAGACCTCGTGCCGCACGGCGAAGTACGCCTTCAGGTCGTCCGGGCCCTCGGGCACCCGGATCGTGTAGGTCTCAGGCACTGTCGCCCCGCACGATGTCGAGGGCGTGCTGGAGGTCCTCGGGGTAGTCGCTCTCGAACTCGACCCAGGTGCCGTCCCCGGGGTGCGTGAAGCCCAGGCGCACCGCGTGCAGCCACTGGCGTGCCAGCCCCAGCCGTTTGGCGAGGGTCGGATCGGCGCCGTAGGTCAGGTCGCCGGCGCAGGGGTGGCGGTGGGCGGCCATGTGCACGCGGATCTGGTGGGTGCGGCCGGTCTCCAGCTTGATGTCCAGCAGCGAGGCGGCGCGGAACGCCTCGACCAGGTCGTAGTGCGTCACGCTGGGCTTGCCGTCCGCGGTCACGGCCCACTTGTAGTCGTGGGTGGGGTGGCGGCCGATCGGCGCGTCAATGGTGCCGCTCAGCGGGTCGGGGTGGCCCTGGACGAGGGCGTGGTAGCGCTTGTCGACGGTCCGCTCGCGGAACTGCTGCTTGAGGTCGCTGTAGGCGATCTCCGACTTGGCCACGGCCATGAGACCGGAGGTGCCGACGTCCAGCCGGTGCACGATGCCCTGGCGCTCCGCAGCGCCGGAGGTGGAGATCCGGTAGCCGGCCGCCGCCAGGCCGCCGATGACGGTGGTACCGGTCCAGCCGGGGCTGGGGTGCGCCGCGACGCCCACCGGCTTGTCGACGACGACCACGTGCTCGTCGTCGTGGACGATGCGCATGCCCGGCACCGGCTCGGCGACGATCTCCACGGGCCGCGGCGGGGCCGGCAGCTCGACCTCCAGCCAGGCGCCGCCCGAGACGCGGTCCGACTTTCCCGCGGTGCTGCCGTCGATCGTCACCTTCCCCGACGCCGCCAGCTCGGCGGCCTTCGTCCGGGAGAAACCGAACATGCGGGCGATGGCGGCGTCGACACGCTCGCCTTCGAGACCGTCGGGAACAGGGAGGGACCGAACTTCGGCAGACATACTCACCTGGTCGAGTATGCCGGATGGGTGACCGGTGCTTCCCCGCCCGCGCGTTCCGGCCGGTCTTCGGCGGCCCGGCGGCCTGGCGGCCCGGCGGCCCGGCGGCCGTCAGTCCTTGTGGACCGTGCCGTCCGGGTCGAGGCCCCGGAAGGAGAGCAGGACGATCAGGATGCCGCCGCAGACGATCGCCGAGTCGGCGAGGTTGAAGACGGCGAAGTGGGCGGGGGCGACGAAGTCGACCACGTGCCCCTGGAAGAAGCCCGGCGCCCGGAACACCCGGTCGGTGAGGTTGCCGAAGGCGCCGCCGAGCAGCAGCCCGAGCGCGATCGCCCACGGCACGCTGTGCAGCTTCCGCGCGATGCGCGCGATCACCACGATGACCGTGACCGCGATCACGGTGAAGACGATCGTCATGCCCTGCCCGAAACCGAAGGCCGCGCCCGCGTTGCGGACCGCCTCCAGGCGCAGGTAGTGCCCGAACACGTCGATCGGCTCACGCCCCTCCAGGCGCGTCACCACCCAGATCTTGGACAGCAGGTCCAGGGTGTACGCCAGGGCCGCCACACCGAGCAGCACGGCGACGCGCCGCGGCCCCTTGGGGACGGTCGCTTCCGTGCCACCGGTCGGCTCGTCCGCCGTGTCCGTCGCCGTCTCCTGTGCCTTCGCCATGTGAGTCCTTCAGCCCCGATGTCCCGGCCAGGCCTGATCCTGACGCTGACGAGGTTACGGCACACACGTCCGAACGGCGGGGGCGGCCGGGCGCTGCCCCCGCGAAATCTCAGTAGCGGCGCTCCTGCCGCTGCTTGCAGTCGACGCACAGCGTGGCGCGGGGGAAGGCCTGCATCCGCGCCTTGCCGATGGGCTCCCCGCAGGACTCGCACAGCCCGTACGTACCGGAGTCGAGCCGTTCCAGCGCGTGCTCGGTCTGGGCGAGCATCTCGCGGGCGTTGGCGGTGAGCGCCATTTCGTGCTCGCGGGTGATGTTCTTGGTGCCGGTGTCGGCCTGGTCGTCACCGGCGCCGTCGCCGGAGTCGCGCAGCAGGCCGGTGATGGCGTCCTCCGAGGTCGAGATCTCCGTCCGGAGCCGGTCCATCTCGGCCAGCAGCTCGGCGCGGGCCGCGTCCACCTCCTCGGCGGACCAGGGCTCCTCGCCGGGGCGGACCGGCAGGTCGCCGGGGGCGACGATGCCGGTCGGCCGGGCGATACGGGCCGTGGGCACCGCGGAGGCGGACCCCCCTGATGCGGCCGTACCGGCCGCGGTCTTCTTCGCTACCACCTTCTTGGCTCCCTTTTTCGTGGCCTTCGCGGTCGCGTCGGTCTTCGCGGTCGCGCCGGACTTCGCCGGCCCGGACTCCTTGGGGGGCCCGGCCGTCCGCCCCGCCTTCGCGGTCTTCTTCGGCGCGGCGGCGGCCTTCTTGGCCGCCGGCGCCTTCTCCGCCGCGGGGGCGGTCTTCTTCGCGGGGGGCGCGGTCCTGTGGGCCGCCCGTCCCGCCGTCTTGCCGGCCTTGCCCGACTGGCCCGCGGCGCGTGTGGGCGCCGTCGTCGTGGTCTTCTCGGCCTCCGCCACGGCAGCTCTCTTCCCTGCGGCCTTGACCGCGGTCCTCCGCGCGCCTTCCGCGGTCTGCTTCACGGCACCGGCCGTCTTCCTGGCGGGCGGCTTCTCGGATGCCGTCCCCTTCGAGGATGCCGCCTTTGTGACGGATTTCGCCTTTCCGGAGGACGCCGATTTCTTCGCGGGGGTCGCGGAAGCGGCCCTCACAGCCTTGGCCGGGGCCTTGGCCGGGGCCTTCGCGGGAGCCTTGGCGCGGCTCTTCGCCGGGCTCTTCGCGGGCGCCTCCACCGGGGCCGTCGCCTTGCCGGGCTTCGCGGTCTTCTTCGCGGCCTTCCCCGCCTTGGGGGACGCGGCGGCCGTCCTGCGTGCGGGCGCGGAAGGGGCGGGGCGTTCGACCGCGGCTTTGGGCGCGGCTTTCCCGCGGCCCGCGGTGGCGGCCCTGGGTGTCGCCTTCTTCGCCGTCGCCTTCTTCGTGGCGGTGGCCTTCTTCCCCACCATGGTCGCGGCCCCTTCACATATTGTGATCTTGCACGCGAATCGTGCCGGAACGATAAATCGGCCCCGGACCCGCGGCAACGGGGCACGCCGCCGGATTCGCCCGCCTTGCCCGGTCGGGAGGCGGGCATGCATCCGTTGTGCCCAGCTCTCCGCCAGGTATTCCGGTACCGACCGGTAGCGGGGGGCGCACCCGGCCATTCGGGTCACTCCGGCCCCGCGGGCGACCCGGCCCGGGGCGGCCCCCTCAATGCCTGGCCTTCGGCGCGGGCGACCCCAGTACACTGGCCTGAGCGAAAGGCGTGGAAGGGGACGAGTAGCGCCGCACGCAGCCCATAGCGACCCGGGGACGGTGGAAGCCCGGGGGTGTGCGCGACGTGAAGATCACCCCGGAGCCGCCGGAAGAAAGCCCGCGAGGGCGAGTAGACCCGGTAGCGCAACCCCAATGAGGGGGCTGCGGAACGACCCCGCCAGGGGCCCGCCCGCCGCCAAGGAGGGTGGTACCGCGGGACCGGCGCAGCTGCCGGCTCTCGTCCCTCCGACGGAATACGCACGCACCAATGACGTGTCCGCCGGAGGCAGAATCCGATGACGCAGTACCGCCAGGTCCCCGCCCAGGTCGACCTGCCCGCGCTGGAGCACGAAGTGCTCGCGTTCTGGCAGGAGAACAAGGTCTTCGCCCGTTCGCTGGAGCAGACCCAGGGCAAGCCGGAATGGGTCTTCTACGAGGGCCCGCCGACGGCCAACGGCATGCCCGGCGCGCACCACATCGAGGCCCGCGTCTTCAAGGACGTCTTCCCCCGCTTCAAGACCATGCAGGGCCACCATGTGACCCGCAAGGCCGGCTGGGACTGCCACGGCCTCCCCGTGGAGCTCGCCGTCGAGAAGGAGCTCGGCTTCACCGGCAAGAAGGACATCGAGGCATACGGCATCGCCGAGTTCAACGCCAAGTGCCGGGAGTCGGTGACCCGGCACACCGACGCCTTCGCCGAGCTGACGACCCGTATGGGCTACTGGGTCGACCTCGACGAGGCCTACCGCACGATGGACCCCGAGTACATCGAGTCCGTCTGGTGGTCGCTGAAGCAGATCTTCGACAAGGGCCTGCTCGTCCAGGACCACCGCGTCGCGCCCTGGTGCCCGCGCTGCGGCACCGGCCTGTCCGACCACGAACTCGCCCAGGGCTACGAGACCGTGGTCGACCCCTCGGTCTTCGTGCGCTTCCCGCTCACCTCCGGCCCGCTCGCCGGCGAGGCCGCGCTCCTGGTGTGGACGACCACGCCCTGGACGCTGGTGTCCAACACCGCCGTCGCGGCGCACCCCGACGTCACCTATGTGGTGGCGACGAAGGGCACCGACGACTCCGAGAAGCTGGTCGTCGCCGAGCCGCTGCTCGGCAAGGCGCTCGGTGAGGGCTGGGAGCCCACCGGACAGAGCTTCACCGGCCGCGAGATGGAGCGCTGGACGTACCGGCGCCCGTTCGCGCTGGTCGAGATCGAGAACGCGCACTACGTCGTCAACGCCGAGTACGTCACCACCGAGGACGGCACGGGTCTGGTCCACCAGTCGCCCGCGTTCGGTGAGGACGACCTCAAGACCTGCCGCGCCTACGGCCTGCCCGTGGTCAACCCGGTGCGCCCCGACGGCACCTTCGAGGAGGAACTGGAGCTCGTCGGCGGCCAGTTCTTCAAGAAGGCCGACGAGGCCCTGGTGGCCGACCTCCAGGAGCGCGGTCTGCTCTTCCGGCACCTGCCGTACGAGCACAGCTACCCGCACTGCTGGCGCTGCCACACCGCGCTGCTCTACTACGCGCAGCCGTCCTGGTACATCAGGACGACCGCGGTCAAGGACGCGCTGCTGCGCGAGAACGAGCGCACCAACTGGTACCCCGAGGCGGTCAAGCACGGCCGGTTCGGCGACTGGCTGAACAACAACATCGACTGGGCGCTGTCCCGGAACCGGTACTGGGGCACTCCGCTGCCCATCTGGCGCTGCGAGGAGGGCCACCTCACCTGCGTCGGCTCGCTGACCGAGCTGTCGGAGCTGACCGGCACCGACCAGACCGGCCTCGACCCGCACCGCCCCTTCATCGACGACGTCACCTTCGCCTGCCCGCAGTGCCAGGGCGCCGCCACGCGCGTGCCCGAGGTCATCGACGCCTGGTACGACTCCGGTTCCATGCCGTTCGCGCAGTGGGGCTACCCGTACCGCAACAAGGAGGTCTTCGAGCGCAGCTTCCCCGCGCAGTTCATCTCCGAGGCGATCGACCAGACCCGCGGCTGGTTCTACACGCTGATGGCGGTCGGCACCCTGGTCTTCGACCGGAACTCCTACGAGAACGTGGTCTGCCTGGGCCACATCCTCGCCGAGGACGGCCGGAAGATGTCCAAGCACCTGGGCAACATCCTCCAGCCCATCCCGCTCATGGACCAGCACGGCGCCGACGCCGTGCGCTGGTTCATGGCGGCCGGCGGCTCGCCCTGGGCGGCCCGCCGGGTCGGCCACGGCACGATCCAGGAGGTCGTCCGCAAGACGCTGCTGACCTACTGGAACACCGTCGCCTTCCAGGCCCTGTACGCCCGCACCGCGGGCTGGGCCCCCGGTGAGGCCGACCCGGCGCCCGCCGACCGCCCGCTGCTGGACCGCTGGCTGCTCGGCGAACTCGGCACCCTGGTGCGCGAGGTCACCGGCGCGCTGGAGTCGTACGACACCCAGCGGGCCGGCAAGCTGCTCTCCTCCTTCGTGGACGACCTGTCCAACTGGTACGTCCGCCGCTCCCGCCGCCGCTTCTGGCAGGGCGACAGGGCGGCGCTGCGCACCCTGCACGACGTCGTCGAGACCGTGACCCGGCTGATGGCCCCCCTGGTGCCGTTCATCACCGAGCGCGTCTGGCAGGACCTGGTCGTCCCGGTCGCCCCGGGCGCACCGGAGTCCGTGCACCTGACGAGCTGGCCGACGGTGGACGAGGCGCTCGTCGACCCCGCCCTGTCCGAGCAGATGGCCCTCGTACGGCGTCTGGTGGAGCTGGGCCGGGCAACGCGTGCGGAGTCCGGGGTCAAGACCCGTCAGCCCCTCTCGCGGGCGCTGGTGGCCGCGGCGGGCTTCGAGTCGCTGGGCGAGGAACTGCGGGCGCAGATCGCCGAGGAGCTGAACGTCCTCTCGCTGGCGTCCCTCAGCGAGGTCGGCGGCTCCCTGGTGGACACCACGGCCAAGGCCAACTTCCGCGCGCTCGGGAAGCGGTTCGGCAAGGGCGTCCAGGCCGTCGCCAAGGCCATCGCCGAGTGCGAGGCCGCGGCGCTGTCGCTCGGCCTGCGCGAGGGCACGGCCTCCGTCGTGGTGGACGGCGAGCCGGTCGCCCTGTCGGCGGAGGAAGTGATCATCACCGAGACCCCGCGCGAGGGCTGGTCGGTCGCCTCCGACTCCGGCGCGACCGTGGCGCTCGACCTGGAGGTCACCCCGCAGCTGCGCCGGGCGGGGCTGGCCCGTGACGTGATCCGGCTCGTCCAGGAGGCACGCAAGAACAGCGGCCTGGACGTCGCCGACCGCATCGCGCTGCGCTGGGCCGCCGCGGACGCGGAGCTGGCCTCGGCCCTGGAGGAGCACGCGGGGCTCGTCGCGGACGAGGTCCTCGCGACGGACTTCGCCGCCGGCGGTCCCGAGGACGGCTACGGCCCCGCCTTCACCGACGAGGCCCTCGGCCTCACCTTCCACCTCCGCAAGCGGTAGGCACCTGACGGAAGTCCGGCCGACCCGGCGCGGGACCCGCGCCGGGTCCGCCGGCCCGGCTTGCTCCATCCGGGTGTTCCGGCACCCCGCCGCCCCCGTCCACAGCACCGTGGGCGGGGGCGGCTCCTTTGTGCGTCCGGAGCGGCCGCCGTGCCCCGGCAAGGGGGCCTGGAGACCTCGGCGGCGCGAAGGGCGCACCGGGACGCAGCAGGCCACGCACAAGGGCCGGGCCCCCGAGGGAAGTGATTCCCTGGGGGCCCGGCCCTGTGTCGTGCGGTGGTGCGTGAGCGACCCTGCGACTAGTTGTCGTCCTCGTCGATCAGGAACCCGCGCATCGGCGTGGGCGCCTGCTGCAGCGGAGCCGGGCCCTGCGGCCGGACCGGTGCCATCGGCTGCGTCATGGCGGGGGACATCTGCTGCTGGCCGCCGTAGGTCGGGTTGGGGCCGCTGTGGCCGCCCATGCCCTGGCCGCCGTAGCTCTGGCCGCCGCCCATGGTGCCGGCACCGGCCGTGGCCATGCCGCCGCCCATGGTGCCGCCGCCCATGCCGCCCATACCGCCGGAACCGGAGGACAGGGAGGGGGCCGCGGAGGTCCGCGGCGGGGCGAGCGAGTCGTCGGCCTGGTTCTCCAGCTGGCGCAGCTGGCTCTCCAGGTAGGACTTCAGACGGGTGCGGTACTCGCGCTCGAAGCCGCGCAGGTCCTCGACCTTGCGCTCCAGCGTCGCGCGGGCGGACTCGAGCGAGCCCATGGCCACGCGGTGCTTCTCCTGCGCGTCCCGCTCGAGCGCGTCCGCCTTGGCGCGGGCGTCGCGCTCCAGACCCTCGGCACGGCTGCGGGCCTCACCGACGATCTTGTTGGCCTCGGCGCGCGCCTCGGCGATCGCCTGGTCGGCCGTCTGCTGCGCGAGCGAGAGCACGCGGGCAGCGCTGTCGCCGCCGGGGCCCTGCTGCTGCATGGGGTGGCCGCCCTGCATGGGGCCGGGACCCTGCTGCTGCATCGGGTGCTGGCCCATGTGGCCGGGACCCTGCTGCATCGGGTGGCCGCCCTGCATGGGACCGGGACCCTGCTGCTGCATCGGGTGCTGGCCCATGTGGCCGGGACCCTGCTGCTGCAGACCCTGCTGCTGCATGGGGTGCTGCCCCATGTGGCCCTGCTGAGCGCTGGGCCCGGCGGGCAGGGCGAGGCCACTGCCGGGTCCCTGGGGGCCGCCCATCTGCTGCGGCGGCACCGGCTGCGGTCCGGATATGGCGGCGGGCACGGGGGCCCCGGGGCCGCCGCGGCCGTCCTGCGGCTCGGGCTTGCGCATGCCCTGCTGCTGGTTCTGGGCAGCGGCGCGCGTGGCCGCGGCCAGCTTCGCGCGCAGATCCTCGTTCTCGCGCAGCAGCCTGGTCAGTTCCGCCTCGACCTCGTCGAGGAAGGCGTCCACCTCGTCCTCGTCATAGCCTTCTCGGAGGCGGACGGTCGTGAACTGCTTGTTCCGCACGTCCTCGGGGGTCAGTGGCATCTCTTCACCTCAACGTGATCGTCGACATATCGGGAGCCCGCATCGGTCATCTCAAGCCCCCCACGACGGTGAGCAGGATGTACACGATGATCATCAATACGAAGAAGGACAGGTCGAGCGCCACGCCCCCGAGACGCAGCGGCGGAATGAACCGCCGCAGAAGCTTGAGTGGCGGATCGGTGACAGTGTAGGTGGTCTCCAGGACGACCACCATGGGCTTCCCAGGCTGCCACGATCGGGCGAACTGGAAGACATAGTCCATCACCAACCGGAAGATCAGGACAAGCAGGAAGCACATCAACGCGATCCACAGCACCTGGAGTGCGATGTCCATCGCGCTTCCCTCTCCTCTGCCTGTCCATGGGCCTCGCGGCCGGTTTCGTGCGGTTGCGTATCTCAGCTCTGATTGAAGAACCCGCCCTCGGCGATGCGGGCCTTGTCCTCCGCCGTGACATCGACGTTAGCAGGCGACAGCAGAAACACCTTCTGCGTCACCCGCTCGATGCTCCCGTGCAGCCCGAAGACCAGACCGGCGGCGAAGTCGACAAGTCGCTTTGCGTCTGTGTCGTCCATCTCCGTCAGATTCATGATCACCGGGGTGCCCTCGCGGAAGTGTTCCCCGATGGTACGGGCTTCGTTGTACGTCCGGGGGTGGAGTGTCGTGATCCGGTACGGCTCTCGTTCGGACACGACCTTAGGCATGATCACCGGTGCGTTCTTCTCCAGGCTATGGCGTTCTTGTGTGATGGATGCCACTGGGGCGATCCGTGGTTCCCGGGGGACCGGCGGGTGCACGAGGCGTGCCGGCTCCTCCGGTTGCGTCTGGTGCGGCGGCTGGTGGGACGGGTGCGGCTGGTGCGGCTGGTGCGACCGGCGGGGACGCTCCGGCTCCGGCTCGGGCTCGAACTCGTCGTCCGGGTCGAATCCCGGGCCGTCGTACCCGTCGTCCTCCACGAGGCCGAGGTAGACCGCCATCTTGCGCATCGCGCCGGCCATGCTCTGCGTCCTCTCAGCGGGGAAAGACCATATTTTTTGTGTGGTCCGACTTGGTTGGTGACGTTACCGGAGCCCGGTCCGGACTCCGAGTACCGCGCTACCGATGCGTACGTGTGTCGCACCTGCGGCAACGGCCTCTTCGAGATCCGCGCTCATCCCTGCCGAGACCATGTTCGCAGCAGGATGCATCTCGCGCAGGCAGGATGAGATTTCCGCCAGCCGGCCGAACGCGGCGCGGGGTTGACCGGCGTAGGCCCCGGCCAGCGGCGCGACCGTCATGAGGCCGTCAAGTCGCAGGCCCGGAGCGGCAGTCACCGCTTCGGCGATCCCTTCGACGGCATCCGGTGCGATTCCGCCGCGGGTACCCTGGGCCCCCGACTCGGCGTCCAGCGCGACCTGGACGAGGCAGCCCAGTTCGCGGCCCGCCCGGTCGGACTTCATGACCGCGGCGGACAGCGCCTCGACCAGTCGGACGCGGTCCACCGAGTGCACGACATCGGCATAACCCACCACCGATCGCACCTTGTTGGTCTGCAACTGGCCCACGAAGTGCCAGGTGAGCGGGAGGTCGGCGCAGGCCGCCGCCTTGGGCGCGGCGTCCTGGTCGCGGTTCTCCGCGACCTCGCGGACGCCCAGTCCCGACAGGATCCGGACGTCACTTGCGGGGTAGGTCTTGGTGACCACGACCAGGGTCACCTCGTCCCGGGCCCGGCCGGCCGCCGCGCACGCGTCGGCGATCCGCCGCTCCACCCGGGCCAGGTTGGCCGCGAGTTCGGCCCGTCGTTCTTCCGTTCCGTCAGTCATTGCGCGCGCCGCTCACTGGTCGCCGTCCAGCCAGACATATCCGGCGAGCCGACCGGTGGTGCGCTCGCGGCGGTAGGAGAAGTGGTCGCCCGACTCCATGGTGCAGATATGTGATTTCTCACCCGCGGGCACGCCGAGACGGGCGAGTTGGGCGTGCACCCCGGCCGCGACGTCGACGGAGGGGGTGCCCCAGCTGGTGGTGGCCCGCGCCTCGGGAACGGCCGAGGCCACGTCCTCCCGCATCTGCTCGGGCACTTCGTAGCAGGCGCCGCAGACCGACGGCCCGGTGGCGGCGATGATCCGCTCCGGCCTGGCGCCGAGTCCGACCATCGCCTCGACGGCCGCCGGGACGACACCGGCGACCAGTCCCGGCCGGCCGGCGTGGGCCGCGGCGACGACCCCGGCCTCGGTGTCGGCCAGCAGGACGGGGACGCAGTCGGCGGTCAGCACCGCGAGCGCGAGACCGGGCCGGGTGGTGACGATCGCGTCCACCTCCGGCACCCGCCGTTCGCCCCAGGGGGCGGCGACGACGGCCACGTCGTTGCCGTGCACCTGCTTCATCCACACCACGTGCGCCGGGTCCAGGCCCAGTTCACGGGCGGCGAGGTCGCGGTTGGAGAGGACGGCGGCCGGGTCGTCGCCGACCGCACCGCCGAGATTGAGGCTGTCGTACGGAGCGGCGCTCACCCCGCCCCACCTGTCGGTGAAGGCGAAGTGGGCGCCGCCCGGACGTGCGTGGTTGTGCGTTATCACGTGAGGCTGTGCTTACTTGAGGAAGTCGGGTACGTCGAGTTCCTCGGCGCTGGTGTCCTGGTAGGGACGCGCCGGGGGAACCTGCGGGGCGGTGGGCTGGGCCGGGACGTCGGCCACCGGCTCGGGCTGGG
This sequence comes from Streptomyces sp. NPDC088732, assembly GCF_044751205.1. Classification (NCBI taxonomy): domain Bacteria; kingdom Bacillati; phylum Actinomycetota; class Actinomycetes; order Kitasatosporales; family Streptomycetaceae; genus Streptomyces; species Streptomyces sp. NPDC088732. The sequence continues at coordinate 137,064 of NZ_JBIVLI010000006.1, read as the reverse complement.
CCGGCTCCTCGTCGCGCTGGGTGACACTGCCCAGACCCGCGAAGGCCGGACGCGAGGGCTCGGCCGGCGGGGTGGCCGGACGGACCGGGGGCGTCGCCGTGCTGCCGCTCTCGTCGCGGGAGCCGCCGTACGTCCCGAGCACCTTGTCCCGGTTGCTGCGGGTCGGGGGCTGGCCGCCGTCGAACCCGGCCGCGATGACGGTGACCCGGACCTCGTCGCCCAGGGCGTCGTCGATGACGGCGCCGAAGATGATGTTGGCCTCGGGGTGGGCGGCCTCGCTGACCAGTTGGGCCGACTCGTTGATCTCGAACAGGCCGAGGTCGGAGCCGCCGGAGATGGACAGCAGGACGCCCCGGGCGCCGTCGATGGACGCCTCGAGCAGCGGGGAGGAGATCGCCATCTCCGCGGCGGCGACCGCGCGGTCGTCGCCGCGGGCCGAGCCGATCCCCATGAGAGCGGAACCCGCCTCGGACATCACGGACTTCACGTCGGCGAAGTCGAGGTTGATCAGGCCCGGGGTGGTGATCAGGTCGGTGATGCCCTGGACACCGGAGAGCAGCACCTGGTCGGCGGACCGGAAGGCGTCCAGCACGCTCACCTGGCGGTCCGAGATGGACAGCAACCGGTCGTTGGGGATCACGATGAGGGTGTCGACCTCGTCGCGCAGCTGGGCGATGCCGTCCTCGGCCTGGTTGGCGCGGCGGCGGCCCTCGAAGGTGAACGGGCGGGTGACCACCCCGATCGTGAGGGCGCCCAGCGAGCGGGCGATGTTGGCGACCACAGGCGCGCCACCGGTGCCGGTGCCGCCACCCTCACCCGCGGTGACGAAGACCATGTCGGCGCCCTTGAGCACCTCTTCGATCTCCTCGCGGTGGTCCTCGGCGGCCTTGCGGCCGACATCGGGGTTGGCGCCGGCACCGAGGCCGCGCGTGAGTTCGCGGCCGACGTCGAGTTTCACGTCGGCGTCGCTCATCAGCAGGGCCTGTGCATCGGTGTTGATCGCGATGAACTCGACGCCCTTGAGACCGACCTCGATCATCCGGTTGATGGCGTTGACGCCACCGCCGCCGATGCCGACGACCTTGATGACTGCGAGGTAGTTCTGCGGTGCTGCCACGTCGAAGGCCTCTCGCCTCGAGTTACGTATACCTGTGGGACGGTCGGGAGGTGCCGGCCGACCCGAACCCTAACCCTCAGGTTTAGGGTTACCAGTATGTCTGTCCCGCACGTTCTTTGGGACAGGACACTAAATCGACAAGCGGTTCGCGTTCAACGAACACGCCGAACCTCCCGTTTTTCTTTTGACCCTATGTGATCACGCAGGAGCCGGACCAACCAGGGTGTCGAACGGAAGGCTGAGACGTCAACCGTCCGATGCCGCAGGGGCTGTTGGGGCACTCACGTCGTAGAAGACGGCATGCGCTTCGACTTTCATGAGCGCCGCGAGCGCGAACGCCTTTTCCTCGCCGCGCTCCACGCTCCCCCACACCACGGTGCGTCCGCCCGCCAGCTCCACCGAGATGTCGTCCCAGGAACGGACTTCGATCAGACGGGCCTGCTGGTAGGCGGCTTTCGGGAGGTCGGCGGCGACCTGGACGGCAGCGGCGAGGAGCCGCTTTGTCCCGAAATGGCGAAAGCTCGCCGAGTCGCGGTCGGGGTTCAATTCGATGACGGGGACACCCTTGATGAGGTCGCGGATCTTCGCGAACCGTACGCCGTCGGCGTCCACTTCGATGAAGTTCCCGCCATCTTTCACCAGGGCCGCGGGAGTTCGCTCCGTCACTTTAAGAACGATCGTGTGCGGCCATGAACGTTCCACTGTCACATTCGCGATGCGCGGAAGGCGTTCCCGCAGCCGGCCGGCCACCGCGTCGGTGTCCACGGAGACCAACGGGCCGTCCAGCGGCACCTCGGCGGCGTCCCGTACTTCGTCCGGTGTCAGCACGTCGGCGCCGGTCACGGTGACGGACGTCGCGCGCAGCCAGGCCGAGCCGTACAGCAGCCAGGCGGACGTGCCCGTGAGCAGACCGGCGGCGGCGAGCGCCGCGAGCGTGATCGCACGGCGGCGGCGGGCCGATCCCGGCGACGGCTGGATCTCGTCGTCGCCCTGGTCGGCGGCCGGCTCGGCGGTCGTCGGTACGGCCACGTTCGCCTCCGGGGGTTGGGGGTGGGTTCGTCCGCTGCGCAGCAGGCTAGCCGCCCCGCCCGGCTCACCTGCGGGCGCACGCCGGTGGGTGGGCCGGGGCCCACCCACCGGGCTCAGCGACGACGGGCCGCGATCGCCTCGTGGACCATGCCGACGAGCAGCTCGTCGGCGTGCGGCCGGCCGAATTCGGCCGCGGCGCGGGACATTTCATACAGTCGGTGCGGATTGGTCAGGACCGGCAGGACATGGCCCAGCACCCATTCCGCGGTGAGTTCGGCGTCGTCGACGATGACGCCGCCGCCGGCCTTGACCACCGGCTGGGCGTTGAGCCGCTGCTCGCCGTTGCCGATGGGCAGCGGCACATAGGCCGCGGGAAGGCCCACGGCGGACAGCTCGGCGACGGTCATGGCGCCGGCGCGGCAGAGCATCATGTCGGCGGCCGCGTAGGCCAGATCCATCCGGTTCAGGTAGGGCACCGGGATGTACTGCGGCATGCCGGGCATATTGTCGGCCTGCGGGAGTTCGTTCTTGGGGCCGACCGCGTGCAGGATCTGCACGCCGGACTGCTGAAGTCGCGGCGCCACGGAGGCGATCACCTCGTTGAGCCGCCGCGCGCCCTGCGAGCCGCCGGAGACCAGCAGCGTCGGCAGGGTCTGGTCGAGCCCGAACGCGGCCCGCGCCTCGCCCCGCATCGCGACACGGTCCAGCGTGGCGATGGAGCGGCGCAGCGGGATGCCGATGTAACGGGAGTGCCGGAGCTTGCTGTCGGGGGTGCTCACCGCGACGTGCTCGGTGTAGCGCGAGCCGATCTTGTTCGCCAGGCCGGGGCGGGCGTTGGCCTCGTGCACCACGATCGGCACACCGAGCCGCTTGGCGGCCAGATAGCCGGGCAGCGCCACATAGCCGCCGAAGCCGACCAGCGCGTCCGCCTTGGTGCGCTCCAGGATCTGCTCCGCGGCCTTGATCGTGCCGCGCAGCCGCCCGGGCACCGTGATCAGCTCGGGGGTGGGCCTGCGCGGCAGCGGGACGGCGGGGATCAGAGCCAGCTCATAGCCGCGCTCGGGCACGAGCCGGGTCTCCAGGCCCCGTTCCGTGCCCAGCGCGGTGATCCCCACGGTCGGGTCCTGCCTGCGCAGGGCATCGGCAAGCGCGAGCGCGGGCTCGATGTGGCCGGCGGTCCCCCCACCGGCGAGTACGACGTGCACCGAAATTCACCGCTCCCTGGACGGCCGCCGTGCGACGAACCGCCTCATCGTCCGTGTCATTGCCCCCGGCCAGTAGCCGGGCCCCCGCGCCTTGAGTGCCGCCCGCGCCCCGGGCTCGCTCCTTGCGAAGGAGATGAGCAGCCCGATCGCGAACATGGTCGGCAGGAGGGCCGAGCCCCCGTAGGAGAACAGCGGGAGCGGGACGCCGGCGATCGGCAGCAGGCCGAGCACCGCACCGATGTTGACCACGAACTGAGCCGTGATCCACGTCGTCACCCCACCCGCGGCAAACCTGACGAAGGGGTCCTCCGTACGACCGGCCACGCGGATACCCGCATAGCCTAGAGCCGCGAAGAGGGCGAGCACCGACAGCGTCCCCGCCAGGCCCAGTTCCTCCCCGGTCACGGCGAAGATGAAGTCGGTGTGCGGTTCGGGCAGTTGGCCCCATTTTTCCACACTCGCACCCAGACCGGAACCGAACCATCCGCCGGAGGCCAGGGCGTAGATCCCGTGCACGGCCTGCCAGCAGCCGCCACTGGGAGTGACATCGGTGGCCCCGATGCAGGCGAGCCGGCCCATCCGGTTGCCGCTGGTCTTGATCAGCAGGAAGCCGATGACCCCCGCCACCGCCAGCACGCCCGCGAACAGCCGGGTGGGGGCGCCGGCGATCCACAGCAGGCCGAAGAGGATCGCGGTCAGGATGATGGCGGTGCCCATGTCGCCGCCGAGCATGATGAGGCCGAGCAGCAGGAAGGCGATCGGCACCAGCGGGATCAGCAGGTGCTTCCACTGCACGAGCAGCTTCTTGTCGTCCTTGCGGGCCAGCAGGTCCGCTCCCCACAGCACCAGGGCGAGCTTGCCGAACTCACTGGGCTGGAGCTGGAACGGGCCGCCGAGGTAGATCCAGTTCTGGTTGCCGTGCACCGACTGCCCTATCCCCGGCACCTGTACCAGTGCCATCAGGAAGACCGAGCCCACCAGCAGCGGGTACGCCAGTGCCCGGTGCAGCCGCACGGGGATCCGGGACCCGACGACGAGCAGCCCGGTGCCCAGCACGGCCGCGAAGAGCTGCTTGCGGAAGTAGTAGGTGGAGGGCAGCCCGTACTCCAGGGCCTTGATCTGGGACGCGGAGAAGACCATCACCAGGCCGAGGACGGTGATCAGCAGGCTGCTGCCGAGGATCACGTAGTACGCCGTCAACGGGCGGTCCCAGGCCCGCTTCACCCGGTCGAAGACCACCTTGGCGCCGCGCAGGGCGCTCCCCCGCGACGGACTCCGCGGGGGCCGGGGCGCGGGCGGCCGCGCGCGCCCCGGGCGGGGCAGTGCCGCCGCCGGGCGCGCCGGGCGGGCGGGGGCGCCGAGCGCGTTGCGGGAACGAGAACCGGGGGCGCCACCGTGGTCGGCTGCCGTCATGTCCCCTCCTTGGTCGCGGTGCGTGCCGGAGCGGCCTGCGGCTACTGCCCGGTGTCGGGGGCCCGCAGGTCCCGTACGGCCTCGGCGAACGCGTCGCCGCGGACGTTGTAGTTCGCGAACATGTCCATCGATGCACAGGCCGGGGCCAGGAGCACCGTGTCGCCCGGGTGGGCCAGGTCCCGCGCTGCGCGGACGGCGGCCGCCATCGCCCCAGTGTCGGTGCGGTCGAGGTCGACGACCGGGACCTCGGGGGCGTGTCGCGCGAGCGCTTCGCCGATGAGCGCCCGGTCGGCGCCGATCAGCACAACACCGCGCAGCCGCTTGGCGGCCCCCGTGACGAGCCCGTCGAACGTCGCGCCCTTGGCGAGGCCGCCGGCGATCCAGACGATGTGCTCGTACGCGGCCAGGGAGGCCTCGGCGGCGTGCGTGTTGGTGGCCTTGGAGTCGTCGATGTACGTGACGTCGTCGACGGTGCCGGCGTGCGCGATGCGGTGGGCGTCCGGGCGGAAGGCGCGCAGTCCGTCGCGGACGGCGGCCGGCTGCACGCCGAAGGCACGGGCGAGGGCGGCCGCGGCCAGCGCGTTGGCGATGTTGTGCGGGGCCGGCGGGTTCACGTCGGAGATCTCCGCCAGCTCCTGGGCGGAGGTGTGCCGCTCGGGGGCGAAGGCCCGGTCGACCAGGATGCCGTCCACGACGCCGAGTTCGGAGGGGCGCGGGCTGCCGAGGCCGAAACCGATCGCGCGGCAGCCCTCCTCGACGTCGGCCTCGCGCACCAGCGCCTCGGTCGCGGGGTCGGCCAGGTTGTACACGCAGGCGACCGTGTTGCCCTCGTAGATACGGCCCTTGTCGGCGGCGTAGGCCGCCATGGAGCCGTGCCAGTCGAGGTGGTCCGGGGCGAGGTTGAGCACCGCGGCGGAGTGCGGGCGCACGGAGGGCGCCCAGTGCAGCTGGTAGCTGGACAGCTCGACCGCGAGCACGTCGTACGGCTCGTCGGAGAGCACGACGTCCAGGACCGGGGTGCCGATGTTGCCCACGGCCGCGGTGCGCAGGCCCGCGGCGTCCAGGATCGAGGCGAGCATCTGCACGGTCGTGGTCTTGCCGTTGGTGCCGGTGACCGCGAGCCAGGGGGCAGCCGCCGCGCCGCGCAGCCGCCAGGCCAGCTCCACGTCGCCCCAGACCTCGACCCCGGCCGCCTCGGCGGCGGTGAAGAGCGCACTGGTGGGCTTCCAGCCCGGGGAGGTGACGATCAGTTCGGTGCCCTCGGGCAGGGTGGCTCCGTCGCCGAGCCGTACGGCGACGCCGAGCGCCTCCAGGGGGGCGGCCTGCGCGCGGTGCCGCTCGCTGTCGCCGCCGTCCACCACGGTGACCCGCGCGCCCAGCGCGGCGAGCACCTCGGCGGCCGGGATCCCGGAGACCCCGAGCCCGGCCACCGTCACGCGGCGGCCCGGCAGCCCGAGCGCGCGGGCCGCCTCGACGGCGTGCGCGGGCAGCGTGCGCGGGCCGCCCTGCCCGGAGGGCGGCGTCACTGCGCGGCCACCCAGCCCGCGTAGAAGAGGCCGAGGCCGACGGCCATGCACATGCCCTGGATGATCCAGAAGCGGACCACGACCAGGACCTCGCCCCAGCCCTTGAGCTCGAAGTGGTGCTGGAGCGGGGCCATGCGGAAGACCCGCTTGCCGGTGAGGCGGAAGGAGCCGACCTGGATGACCACGGAGAGGGTGATCAGGACGAACAGGCCGCCGAGGATGGCGAGCAGCATCTCGGTGCGGGAGCAGATGGCCAGACCGGCCAGCGCGCCGCCCAGCGCGAGGGAGCCCGTGTCGCCCATGAAGATCTTGGCCGGCGAGGTGTTCCACCACAGGAAGCCGAAGCAGGCGCCCATGAGCGCGGCCGCGACGACCGCGAGGTCCAGCGGATGGGGCACGTCGTAGCAGCCCGGCCCCGCGGTGACGACGTTCGAACAGGACTGCCCGTACTGCCAGACGCCGATGACCGTGTACGAGGCGAAGACCATCACCGAGGCGCCGGTGGCGAGACCGTCGAGGCCGTCGGTGAGGTTCACGCCGTTCGACATCGCCAGGATCATGAACAGCGCCCAGATCACGAAGATCACCGGGCCGAGCGACCAGCCGAAGTCCTGGGTGAAGGACAGCCGCGTGGAGGCGGGGGTGACCCCGCGGGAGTCGGCGAACTGCAGCGACAGCACCGCGAAGGTGATGCCCACGATCAGCTGGCCGGCCATCTTCGCCTTGGCGCGCAGACCGAGGCTGCGCTGCTTGACGATCTTGATGTAGTCGTCCAGGAAGCCGACGACACCCAGGCCCGCGAAGAGGAAGAGCACCAGCAGGCCGGAGATCGTCGGCCGCTCGGAGGTGATCACCTTGGTGAGCGCGTACGCGACCAGCGTGGCCAGGATGAACGCGATGCCGCCCATGGTGGGCGTACCGCGCTTGCTGTGGTGTTCCTTGGGGCCGTCGTCGCGGATGAACTGGCCGTAGCCCTTGCGGGCCAGCAGCTTGATCAGCATCGGGGTGCCGATCAGGGAGAGGAAGAGTCCGAGGACGCCCGAGACCAGAACTTGGTTCATTACTGAGCGCCCCCGCCCTCGACGCCGTCGAGCAGCGCGAGCGCGACCCGTTCCAGTCCGACTGCCCTCGATGCCTTCACCAGCACGACGTCCCCCGGACGCAGCTCACTGCGCAACAGGTCGATCGCCGCCTCAGCGTCGGACACGTGCACCGACTCCTCACCCCACGAACCCTCGTTGTAGGCGCCCATTTGCACCCAGGCGGCCGCCTGGCCGCCGACCGCCACCAGCTTGCTGACGTTGAGCCGGACGGCGAGCCGTCCGACCGCGTCGTGTTCGGCGAGGGACTCCCCGCCGAGCTCGGCCATCTCGCCCAGCACCGCCCACGTGCGGCCCCCGCGTGCCTCGGCGGCGCGCCCCATGGCCGCGAGCGCGCGCAGGGCGGCCCTCATGGACTCGGGGTTCGCGTTGTAGGCATCGTTGACGACCGTCACGCCGTCCGGCCGCTCCACGACCTCCATACGCCAGCGCGACAGCGTCCCGGCTTCGGAGAGCGCGGTGGCGATCTCGTCTGTGGGCATGCCGAGTTCACGGGCTACGGCGGCCGCGGCGAGCGCGTTCGACACGTGGTGCTCACCGTACAGGCGCATGGTCACTTCGCTGCACCCGGTAGGCGTTGTGAGCGTGAAGACCGCCTGACCTCGGTCGTTGAGACGGACGTTCTCGGCACGCACGTCGGCGTCGGGGGCCTCGCCGAAGAACACGACGCGCGCCTTGGTGCGCGATTCCATGGCGCGCACCAAGGGGTCGTCCGCGTTCAGCACGGCGATGCCGCCCTCGGCGGCCTCCGGCAGCCCCTCGACCATCTCGCCCTTGGCCTGGGCGATCTGCTCGCGGCCGCCGAACTCGCCGATATGGGCGGTCCCGACGTTGAGGACCAGGCCGATGCGCGGCGGGGTCAGCTCGGTGAGGTAGCGGATGTGGCCGATGCCGCGGGCGCCCATTTCCAGCACAAGGTGCCGGGTGGACTCGTCGGCCCGCAGCGCGGTGAGGGGGAGCCCGATCTCGTTGTTGAGGGAGCCGGGGGTCCAGACGGTCGGGGCGAGCCGCTGGAGCACCTGGGCGATGAGGTCCTTGGTGCTGGTCTTGCCCGCCGAACCGGTCAGCGCCACGAGGGTCGCGCCGAGCCGTTCGATCACGTGCCGGGCCAGCCGGCCGAGGGCGAGCTGGACGTCGTCCACGACGATCGCGGGCACACCGACCGGCCGGGCGGCCAGTACGGCGACCGCGCCGGCCGCGACGGCCCGCTCCGCGAAGTCGTGGCCGTCCACGCGCTCGCCCTGGAAGGCGACGAACAGTCCGCCCGGCCGCACCTGACGTGAGTCGATCTCCACGGACCCGGTGACCCGAAGGCCGGGGTCCGGTATGTCGTACGTGCTCCCGCCGACCGCCTGGGCGACCTCGGCGAGGGTGAGTGGGATCACAGCTGGTCCTGGTCCTTCTCCTGCGCTGGTGTGCCCGCGGCGTGCCCGATGGCCGCGCGGAGTACTTCTCGGTCGTCGAAGGGGCGTACCACTCCGGCGATGTCCTGGCCCTGCTCATGGCCCTTGCCGGCCACCAGTACGGTGTCGCCGGGCCCGGCCAGGGAGACGGCCGTCGCGATGGCGGCGGCCCGTTCCGGCTCGACGATCACGTGGCCCCGCTCGTGCGCCGGGACCCCGGCGGCACCGGACAGCATCGCGGTGAGGATCGCGAGCGGGTCCTCGGAGCGGGGGTTGTCGGAGGTGAGCACCACGGTGTCGGCGAGCCGCGCGGCGGCGGCGCCCATGGGGCCGCGCTTGGTCTGGTCGCGGTCGCCGCCGCAGCCCAGCACGATGTGCAGGCTGCCCTTGGTCACCTTGCGCAGCGCCCGCAGCACCGACTCGACGGCGTCGGTCTTGTGCGCGTAGTCCACGACCGCCAGGTACGGCTGGCCCGCGTCGACCCGCTCCAGCCGGCCCGGGACGCCCGGCACGGCGGCCACGCCGTCGGCGGCCGTCTGCGGGTCGACCCCGGCCACCGCGAGGGCGGTGATCGCGGCGAGCGCGTTGGCGACGTTGAAGGGGCCCGGCAGCGGCGAGACGGCGCTGATCCGCCGCCCCCCGGGGCCGACGGCGGTGAACGTGGAGCGCAGCGCGCCGATCTCGACGTGCTCGGCGCGCCAGTCCGCGTCCGGGTGGCCCTCGGCGGAGAAGGTCGTCACCGGCACCTGCGCCTCGCGCACCAGCCGGCGGCCGTACTCGTCGTCGAGGTTGACCACGCCGAGCCGGCTGCGGCGCGGGGTGAACAACTGCGCCTTGGCCTGGAAGTAGTCCTCCATGCCCGAGTGGAACTCCATGTGCTCGGGGCTGAGGTTGTTGAAGACGGCGACGTCGAACACCGCCCCGTCCACCCGGCCCAGCACCAGGGCGTGGCTGGAGACCTCCATGACGACCGCGCCGACGGCCCGTTCGCGCATCACCGCGAACAGCGCCTGGAGGTCGGTGGCCTCGGGGGTGGTGCGCTCGCTCTTGATCCGCTCGTCGCCGATCCGCGACTCCACGGTGCCGATGAGGCCGGTACGGGTGCCGTGCACCGCGCGCAGGCCGCCCTCGACGAGGTAGGCGGTCGTGGTCTTCCCGGACGTGCCGGTGATGCCGATCTGCAGCAGGTCCTCGCCCGGCCGGTCGTAGATCTCGGCGGCCAGGTCGCCCATCGAGGAGCGGGGGTCCGGGGCCGTCAGGACCGGCAGCCCGGTCGCGGCGGCGCGCTCGGCGCCCGCCGGGTCGGTGAGGATCGCGACGGCGCCCAGAGCGGCCGCCTGGGGGGCGAAGTCGGCGCCGTGGAAGCGGGCCCCGGGCAGGGCCGCGTAGAGGTCGCCTGGACGGACGGCACGCGAGTCGTGGGTGATCCCGGTGATCGGGGCGGCGTCCTGCGCGGGCGGCCGCGCGCCCAGCCTCGCGGCCAGATCCGCGGGCGACTTGGGGCGGACCCGGACAGGGCGGGGCGCGCCGGGCTGGGGCTGTTCGGGTGTGGGGGACTGATCAGCGAGTGACACGGCGGTGAGAGTACCCGCCGGGCCGGTCCCGGGGCCAAAAGGCCTCCGCGCCGGTTCCCGGGCGGCACTTCGCCCCCCGGGGCCTCCCGGACGTTCCGCGTCCGCCGCGCCACCGTGCGTGCCCGCCGCGGCGGGGCCGTCCTCGGTCATGTCCGCCGTCCTTCCGCCCGCACGCCGTTGATGTCCCTCACGCCCCTTCACGACTTCGACGGGCCCCATTCGACCGGCAGGGCCGGCGCGCGCGTACCGCTGGGCGGCACCCGCAGGGACTTCAGGGCGAACTCCATGACCTGCTTGAAGACCGGGCCGCAGATCTGCCCGCCGAAGTAGCTGCCGCGCGTGGGGTTCTGGATCACGCAGGAGACGGTCAGCCGGGGCTTGTCCGCCGGCGCGAAACCCATGAAGGAGGCGGTGTAGCCACTGTAGGTGCCGGTGTCCGGGTCCACCCGGTTGGCCGTGCCGGTCTTGCCGGCGACGCGGTACCCGGCGATCCGGGCCTTGACGCCGGTGCCCTGCTCGCTGCCGACGACCGACTCCAGCATCGTGGCGAGCGTCCGGGCGGTCTTCGTGCTGACCACACGGGTCTTCTTGGGTGCGGCGGCGGGCACGAACTGCCCGTCGGGGCCGGTCGTCCCGCGCACCAGGCTGGGTTCCACCCGGACACCGCCGTTGGCGATCGTGGAGTAGACCGAGGTGGCCTGCACGGCGTTCAGCGACAGGCCCTGCCCGAACGGGATCGTGTACTGCTGGGAGGCGTTCCAGTCGTCGGGCTTCGCCAGGATGCCGGGCGTCTCACCGGGGAAGTCCAGCCCGGTGGGCCGCCCGATGCCGAATCTGCTCAGGTAGGAGTAGAGGACGCGATTGGCCTGTTTCTGATTCTTGCCGAGCTGTTCCGCGGCGAGGATCGTGCCGATGTTGCTCGACTTGGCGAGCACGCCGTTGAGCGTCAGGTACCAGGTGCCGTGGTCCACGTCGTCGTGGAAGACCCGGTCGGCGCGGGGCAGCGTGCCCGGCACGGTCACATGGGTCTCCGGGGTGGCCACGCCCTCGTCGAGGACGGCGGCCATGGACATCAGCTTGCTGACACTGCCGGGCTCGTAGGCGTCCTCGATCGCGAAGTTGTGCAGCGACGAGGCGTCCGCCCTGGACAGGTCGTTGGCGTCGAAGCCGGGCGAGTTGGCCATGGCCAGGATCTGACCGGTGCGGGTGTCCTGGACGACGACGTAGCCGCGGTCGGCGTCGGACTCGGCCACCTGGTCGGTGATGGCCCGCTGCGCCGCCCACTGGATGTCCCGGTCGAGGGTCAGCTCGACGTCCGTGCCGGGCTCCGCCGCCCGTTCGCGGACGCTGGCCGTGGGCACCCGGCGGCCGCCGGACTGGGCGTAGGTGATCGTGCCGTCCTTGCCGGCCAGGAGCTTGTCGAGGCTGTTCTCCAGGCCGCCGCCGCCGACGTCGGAGGCGTTGACCCAGCCGATGACACCGGCGGCGAGGTCCCCCGCGGGATAGACCCGCTTGCTGTGCCGCAGCCGGAAGACGCCGGCCAAGAAGTTGCCGCCGTCGTCCTTGGCCGCCTTGTCGGCCAGCGCGTTCTGCAGGTCCCTGATCTGGTTCCAGACCTGCGGCGACTGCTGGTGCGCGATGATCTCGTTGCGCGACTTGGGGTAGTTCGCCAGCTGCTTGGCGATGGTCTGCGCGTCGCCGTCGACGATCGGGGCCAGGAGCTCGGCCGCGCGCTGCGGGGCGTCCTTGACCTTGGCGTACTCGGGGGTGAACAGCAGCGGGTCGGCGGTGATGTCGTACGCGTCGACGGTGGTGGCCAGGTCGATGCCGTTGCGGTCGGTGACCGTGCCCCGCTCGGCGGGCAGCGTGGCCTTGAAGTTCCGGTTGATCTCCGCCTTGGCGGTGAACGTCGCCGCGTCGACGGCCTGCACCTGGAAGAGCCGGATGACGAAGGTCAGGATCACGAGGGAGAGCGCCAGGCTCACCAGCCGCAGCCGGGGGCGCGGTCTGCCGAGCCGCAGCAGCGCCGCCCCGGAGGGCGAGACCGGTCCCCGCGGCGCGGGACGCCGCACCCGCTGCCGCGGCGGCGGGTTGCCGGGGGCGTGCGCCTCACGGGGCGGAACGGGCCTGCGCGCGCCGCCGCGCGGAGGCTGGCGGCGCCCCGCAGCGTCGCGGCCGGCACCGGGCACGGGCCGCCTGCGGGGCGGTTCGCCGTCGTGGCTCACCACGCGGCGGTACCTTCACCGGCGCGGGACGGCGGGGTGCGCCGGCGTCCCGGTACGGGGGCGGGGGTCACGGCGTCTCCTGAGGGGTGACGGACGGACTGGCGGACGATCCGGCGAACGGGCTCGCGGGCGGGCTGGTGGAGGGCGCCGGGCCCAGCGAGGCCGCGGTGGAACCGCTGGGGGCCACCGTGGCCGGGGCGGTGCTCGGGGACGACGGCGGCGCGGCGGGGTCGTCGCTCGCGTTGCCCGGGTCGCCGAGCACGGAGCCGTCGGGGGCGAGGAAGGCCGGGTTGCCGCCGGGCACCATGCCGAGATCGCGGGCGCGCCGGTCGAGCGCGTCCGGGGCGGAGTACTGGTCGACCTCCTGCTGGAGCTCCTGCTCGTCGTCGGTGTACTGGGTGGTCTCCTTCTGCAGCTCGCTGAGCTTGAAGGAGTCCCGGTTCACCGCGGAGTTGAGCAGCAGCAGGGTGATCAGGCCGCCGCCGAGCAGCAGCACGATCAGCAGGACGAAGGGCGACCGTGCCGCCGTGCGCCGGCTCATGTCCGGGCCTCCCTGATCCGCTGGGCGCCGCGCAGCCGGGCGGGGGCCGCCCGGCGGTTGGCGGCGATCTCGTCCTCCGTGGGCAGTTCGGCGCCGCGTGTGAGCAGCTTCAGCCGGGGCTGGTACTCCTCGGGCACCACGGGCAGCCCGGGGGGCGCGGTGGTGGCCGCACCGGCCGCGAAGACGCCCTTGACCAGGCGGTCCTCCAGCGAGTGGTACGACAGCACGGCGATCCTCCCGCCCACCGCGAGCGCGGCGACCGCGGCCGGGATCGCCCGCTCCAGCACCGTCAGCTCGCCGTTGACCTCGATGCGCAGCGCCTGGAAGGTGCGCTTGGCCGGGTTGCCCCCGGTGCGCTTGGCCGCCTGGGGAAGCGCCTCCCGGATCAGCTCGACAAGCCGGGCGCTGTGGGAGAAGGGGTCGGCGGCCCGCTCCCTGACGACCGCTTCGACGATCTTGCGGGCGAACTTCTCCTCGCCGTACTCGCGCAGGACGCGGACCAGCTCGCCCGGCGGGTAGGTGTTGAGCACCTCGGCGGCGCTGATGCCCCTGCTCTGGTCCATCCGCATGTCCAGGGGCGCGTCCTGGGCGTAGGCGAAGCCGCGGTCGGCCTCGTCGAGCTGCATGGAGGAGACGCCGAGGTCGAACAGGACGCCCTGCACCCGGGGCACTCCGAGCCGGCCCAGCACCTCGGGCAGCTCGTCGTACACGGCGTGCACGAGGGTGGCCCGGTCGCCGTACGGGGCGAGCCGCTCCCCCGCCAGCTTCAGCGCGGCCGGGTCCCGGTCCACGGCGACGAGCCGGGCCTCCGGGAAGCGCCGCAACAGGGCCTCGCTGTGCCCGCCGAGGCCGAGGGTGGCGTCCACGACCACCGCGCCCGGGGCGCCGAGGGCGGGGGCCAGCATGTCCAGGCAGCGGTCCAGCATGACCGGGACGTGGCGTGGCTCGGAGGGGGTGGTGCTCATGGGGCCCTTCTCAAGTACTTCCGGGGACGTACCACTGGGTCCCCGCCCGCTCGTGGACGGACCCCTGGCACCGGGGAAGGAGTGCCGGCGGACCGCGGAGCGGGAGGAGGCCGAGTGTCACGTACGCGTACGTGAGCCATCAGGCTAGATCAGAGGGTGTGCGCGGCTCCTCGGAAGGCTCGGTGCGGGGGTCGGGACGGGGCGGGCTCACAGTAGGCCGGGGGGCACCTCCTGCGACAACGCGGAGAAGGCGTCCTCCTGGGCGGCCAGGTACTCCTCCCAGGCGGTGGCGTCCCACACCTCCACCCGGGTGTTGGCGCCGATGACGGCGCAGTCCCTGCGCAGGCCGGCGTAGTCGCGCAGCGGCTGCGGAAGGGTGATGCGGCCCTGCTTGTCGGGCACCTCGTCGTGGGCCCCGGCGAACAGCACGCGCATGTAGTCCCGGGCCGCCTTCGAAGTGACCGGCACCCTGCCGAGCTCTTCGGTGAAGGCGCGGAAGCCCGCCGCGGGCCAGACGCAGAGGCAGCGCTCCTGCCCCTTGGTGATGACCAGGCCGTCGGCGAACTGCTCGCGGAACTTCGCGGGCAGGACCAGCCGGCTCTTGTCGTCCAGCCGCGGCGCGTACGTCCCGAGGAACATCCGCACCTCCCGCTTGACCGGCCACTGGCTGGCGACCCACTTCGCGCCACTTTACTCCACGGGGCCCCACGGTCAACGAGAAGCCCGCCCCGGCACGGGCGTACAGGGGTGCGGCCGCGACGGAATCACTCGCATGGGCGATCCACGCCGACGCCTGTGGCTTACCTCACACTGCGGGTGTTTGACCGAGTTTTGCCGGACCCGGCAGCGGGTGTGTCGGCCCCGCGCCGTCTACGGTCGTCCCATGTCGACAAACGCGCAGCAGCCCGCCACCGGCGCCGGCACCGCCACCTCCTCCGTCACCGATCGCCTGGTCGAGGCGAACCGCGGCTACGCTGCGCGGTTCACCGACCCCGGGATGGACGCCCGTCCGGTCCTCCAGGTCGCCGTGGTCGCCTGCATGGACGCCCGGATCGACCTGCACGCCGCGCTCGGCCTGGAGCTCGGCGACTGCCACACGATCCGCAACGCGGGCGGCGTGGTCACCGACGACACCATCCGTTCGCTCACCATCAGCCAGCGCGCCCTCGGCACCCGCTCGGTGGTGCTGATCCACCACACCGGCTGCGGCCTGGAGTCGCTCACCGAGGACTTCCGCACGGAGCTGGAGGAAGAGGTGGGCCAGCGCCCGACGTGGGCCGTGGAGGCGTTCCGCGACGTGGACCAGGACGTCCGGCAGTCCATACAGCGTGTGCGGACCTCGCCGTTCCTGGCACATGCGGATGATGTGCGGGGATTTGTCTTCGACGTCCACACCGGCCTGCTCCGGGAAATCACGAACGAGTAACGGAAGCCGAGTGACGCGGAGCATAGTTGAAGGGGAGAATGCTCCTTAAACACGGGGAGGGCCGGTCCAGGGATGACCGCGACCCCAGGAACGGGCCGAGGAGAACCGGGTGACGACCTATGAGTCGCGAGCAAGCCTCAGCGATCTGACCGCCACGGCGGACCGCGTACGACGGTCGGTGGAGAACGTGATCGAGGGCAAGCCCGAGGTCGTACGGACTGCCCTGACGGTGCTGCTCGCCGAGGGACACCTCCTGATCGAGGACGTCCCCGGCGTCGGCAAGACGATGCTCTCCAAGGCGCTGGCCCGGTCGATCGACTGCTCGGTCCGGCGCATCCAGTTCACGCCGGACCTGCTGCCGTCGGACATCACCGGTGTCAGCGTCTTCGACCAGCAGCGCCGCGACTTCGAGTTCAAGCCGGGCGCGATCTTCGCGCAGATCGTCGTGGGCGACGAGATCAACCGCGCGTCGCCCAAGACGCAGTCGGCGCTGCTGGAGTCGATGGAGGAGCGGCAGGTCACCATCGACGGCAGCACGTACCCGCTGCCGAGCCCCTTCATGGTCATCGCCACCCAGAACCCGGTGGAGATGGAGGGAACGTATCCGCTGCCCGAGGCGCAGCGGGACCGCTTCATGGCCCGGGTCTCCATCGGCTACCCGAGCATGGAGGCGGAGCTGGAGATGCTGGACGTGCACGCGGGTGTCAGCCCGCTGGACGACCTCCAGCCGGTGGCCCACGCCCACGAGATCGTCAAGCTGGTCGAGGCCGTGCGCACCGTGCACGTGTCGGCCGCGGTGCGGCACTACGCCGTCTCCCTGGTCGCCGCCACCCGCGACCACCCCGACCTGCGCCTGGGTGCCTCCCCCCGCGCGACGCTGCACCTGGTGCGCGCCGCCCGCGCGGCGGCGGCCCTGGACGGCCGGGACTTCGTCCTGCCCGACGACGTCCAGTCGCTGGCCTCCACGGTCCTGGCGCACCGTCTGCTGCCCACGGCGCAGGCGCAGTTGAACCGGCGCACGCCGGAACAGGTCGTCGCCGAGATCGTGCAGCGCACCCCGGTCCCCGACCCGTACGGCAGCCGATGAATCCGAGACAGGGCGGGGCGCAGGAGGCATCACGTGACCGAGCGTGAAGGCGGCCTCCGCGCCGCCCTGGGCGGTCTCACGACCCGCGGCCGCTCCTTCCTCGCGGCGGGCGTGGCCGCCGCGGTCTGCGCGTTCGTGCTCGGCCAGACCGACCTGCTGCGCGTCGGGCTGCTGCTGGCCGTACTGCCGCTGCTGTGCGTGGCCGTGCTCCACCGGACGCGGTACCGCGTCGCGGGCAGCCGCCGGCTGACGCCGTCGCGGGTGCCGGCGATGTCCGAGGCCCGGGTCCACCTGCGGATGGACAACGTGTCGCGGCTGCCCACCGGGCTGCTGATGCTCCAGGACCGGGTGCCGTACGTGCTGGGGCCCCGGCCGCGGTTCGTGCTGGACCGCGTGGAGCCCGGCGGCCACCGGGAGGTCTCCTACCGGGTCCGCTCCGACCTGCGGGGCCGCTACCCGCTGGGGCCGTTGCAGCTGCGGCTGACGGACCCCTTCGGCATGTGCGAGCTGACCCGGTCCTTCAGCGCGCAGGACACCCTGACGGTGGTGCCCCGGGTCGAGCCGCTGCCCGCGGTCAAGCTCAAGGGCGACTCCTCCGGCTACGGCGAGAGCCGCACCCGGGCACTGGCGCTGGCCGGCGAGGACGACGTGATCCCGCGCGGCTACCGCCACGGGGACGACCTGCGCCGCGTGCACTGGCGCTCCACCGCCAAGTACGGCGAGCTCATGGTGCGCCGCGAGGAGCAGCCGCACCGGGCCCACTGCACCGTCCTGCTGGACACCCGGGCAGTGGCCTACTTCGGTGCCGGGCCCGACTCGGCCTTCGAGTGGGCGGTCTCCGGAGCCGCGTCCGTCGCGGTGCACATGCTGGAGCGGGGCTACACGGTACGGCTGCTGACCGACAACGGCAGCACCGTGCCCGGGCACGAGGGCTTCGGCGCGGACACCTCGGACGCCGCCGGGATACTGCTCGACACACTGGCCGTGATCGACCACTCCGACGGCGCCGGGCTGTCGCGCGCGCTCGACGTGCTGCGGACCGGCAGCGAGGGGCTGCTCGTGGCCTTCTTCGGCGACCTGGACGAGGAGCAGGCCGCGATGGCCGCCCGGATGCGCCAGCGGGCCGGCGGCGCCGTCGCCTTCCTGATGAGCCGCGAGGCCTGGGGCGGGGCGGACACCGGCGAGACGTACCACGGCACGGACCTGCCGGACCTGCCGGCGGGGGCGGTGAGCGACCGGGACGGCACCGCGCGCAGCGTGCGGCTGCTGCACGAGGCCGGCTGGACGGTGCTGCCGGTCTCCCACGGCGACGGTCTGGCGGAGCTGTGGCAGCGCGCCGACCGGCGCCGCGCCCAGGAGGAGGCGGGAACCCGATGATGAGCGGACGCGGACGGATCGCGGCGTTCGCGGCGCTGGCGACGATCCTGACCTCCTTCGCGCTGACGCCCCTGGCGACACCGAGCTCGTGGGTCGTCCAGGCCATGGCCCTGGTCCTGCTGCAGACCGGCGTCGGCGCCGCGGCCCGGCGGGTGCCGCTGGCCAGGCCGCTGACGATCGCGGCGCAGGGCATCGTGTCGCTGCTGGCGCTCACCCTGATCTTCGTCCACGACCAGGCCGTGCTCGGGGTGTTCCCCGGGCCCCCGGCCTTCACCGAGTTCGGACGGCTGCTGACGGCGGGCGTGCAGGACGTGGGCCAGTTCGCCATCCCGGCGCCGGTCACCGAGGGCATCCGCCTGCTGCTGGTGGGCGGCGTCCTGGTGATCGGGCTGGTCGTGGACGCGCTGGCGGTCACCTACGGCAGCGCGGCCCCGGCGGGACTGCCGCTGCTGGCGCTGTACTCGGTCGCGGCCGGGCTGTCCGGGGGCGCGAGCAAGTGGTGGCTCTTCCTGCTCGCCGGCGTGGGCTATCTGCTGCTCCTGCTCGCCGAGGGCCGGGACCGGCTCGCGCGCTGGGGCAGGATCTTCGGCGGGCCGGGCGGCGCGGCGCGCGGCGGGGGCGGCCCCGCGGCGGTATCGGGCGGCGGTGCGGTGGCGCCGGTGCGCACCGGGCACCGCATCGGGGCGGTCGCGCTGGGCGTGGCACTCCTGGCGGGCCTGGCCCCCGGGCTGGGCGGCGGACTGCTCCAGGCGACGGGCGCGGGCCAGGGCGGCGGGGGCGGTGGCGGGACCATCGCTGCGGTCAACCCGGTGGTCGCCCTCCAGGACAACCTGAACCAGCCCCAGGACCGGGAGGTGCTCCGCTACCGCACCAACAGCCAGTCGACCGGCGACATGTATCTGCGGATCGTGTCCCTCGACCGGTTCACGGGCGACAAGTGGGAGCCCTCGCAACGCGCCCTCACCGACGTGCCCAAGGTGCTG
Source organism: Streptomyces sp. NPDC088732 (assembly GCF_044751205.1). Taxonomy (NCBI): domain Bacteria; kingdom Bacillati; phylum Actinomycetota; class Actinomycetes; order Kitasatosporales; family Streptomycetaceae; genus Streptomyces; species Streptomyces sp. NPDC088732. The sequence goes on along the minus strand of NZ_JBIVLI010000006.1, from coordinate 118,093 downwards.
CCCGCCCCGCAGGGCCTCGGTCCGCAGACAGCGACCTCCCTGACCGAGACCTCGATCGTCGCGGACCGCGGCTATGTGCAGATGTGGCTGCCGATGCCGTACCCCGCCCAGCAGGTGCACGTCGACGGCCGCTGGCGGTACGAGCCCGAGGGCCGGACCATCATCGGCGACCGCGGGCAGAACACCTCAGGTGCCAGCTACCAGGTCACCAGCCTGCGGCTGCAGCCGACGGCCCAGCAGCTGGCCGCCGCCCCGCCGGCCCCGGCGAAGCTGCGCGCGGAGTACACCAAGGTGCCGGACTCGCTGCCGGAGGAGGTCAACCGCACCGCGCTGGACATCACCAAGGACGCCACCAACGACTACGAGCGGGCCGTGGCGCTGCAACGCTGGTTCACCTCGGGCGCCTTCACGTACGACACGTCAGTGCGCTCCGGCACGGGTGTGCAGGCGATCACGCGCTTCCTGAAGAACAAGGAAGGCTTCTGCATCCACTTCGCCTTCACCATGGCGGCGATGTCCCGGACGCTCGGCATCCCGGCCCGGGTGGCCGTCGGCTTCACCCCGGGCACGCCCCAGTCCGACGGCACGTACTCGGTGGGGCTGAAGGACGCGCACGCCTGGCCCGAGCTGTACTTCGAGGGCATCGGGTGGACCCGCTTCGAGCCCACCCCGACCCGGGGCACCACCCCGGACTACACCGCGCAGACCACGGCCCCGGACCCGGCGGGCGCCGGCACCGACACCCCCCAGCAGGACCCGACGGTCGCGCCGGAGCACGGCCCGACCGCCACGCCGACCTGCGCGGCCAAGGACATCCAGCTCGGCGACTGCGACCCGCTGGCCGGGTCCGCCGACAGCGCTCCCCCGGCAGGCGGTTTCTGGCAGGGCGTGCGGGACCTGCTGGGCAGTGTGTGGTTCTGGGTCGCGAGCGTGCTCGTGCTGCTGGTCCTCGTGCTCCTCGTGCCGCTGCTGTGGCGGCACCGGGTGCGGGCACGGCGGCTGTCCGGCCGGCACGACCCGGCGGCCGAGGAGGCGTGGCTGCGGCTGACCGGGCGGGACCTCGCCGAGCCGGGCGCCCGTGAGGGGGCACGCACGCTGGCGGTGTGGCAGGAGCTCGTCGACACGGCCTGGGACCACGGCCTGCGGCCCAACGAGTCCGAGACACCGCGCGCCGTGGTGGCCCGGCTCGTCCGGGACGGCGGGCTGGAGGGCCCCTCGCAGGAGGCGGCCCGGCGGCTCGGTGACGCCGTGGAGCAGGCGCTGTTCTCGCCGCGGCCGACCTCGGCCCTGGGCAGCGCGGCCGATGTGCGCCTGGTGGCGGACGGCCTGCGGCGCTCGGCGGACGGCACCGGCCGGCTGCGGGCGCTGCTGCTGCCGCGCTCGTCGGTCCGTCTCCTGTGGCGGATCAGCGAGGCCTGGACGGACCGGACCACCCGGGCCTCCGACCGCTTCCGGAGCGCCGGTGACCTGATGCGCCGACCGCTGCGGCGCGGCGCTTCCTAGCCCGCGTACGGAAGGGGGGCGGCATTCCCGACGGGGAATGCCGCCCCCTTTTTCCGTTACCGGCCCTCCACGGCGGGTGAGCGGCCGCGGGGGCTTGCTGTGGTGCCGGCCCGGGGACGCGAATGGGGGCGGGTCCCGGTCGGGATCCCGCCCCCATGGGCGAAGTCAGTGGAAGGCGCTGGGTCGGTCGGGCCGTGCTTCACTGGCCTTGTTCGTCGCGGCGGCGCTGCCACCGCTCCTCGATACGGTCCATCATTCCGCGGCGCGACTGGCGTCGCGCGCGGCCCGGGTTGCCCGGATGGGAGTGTCCAGCGGGCGCCGCAGTGGAGCCCGGCCGTGCGGCGCGACGCCAGCCGGTGACGGCGAGGACGGCGCAGCCGAGCATGACCAGGAATCCCACGACACTGATCCAGGGCTGCTGGGCGATCATGCCGGCCATCAGCAGTCCGATGCCCACCAGGAAGCCCGCCACAGCCAGGTAGACCCGCCGCCTGGTGTAGGTGCGCAGCCCGCTTCCCTCAAGCGCCGACGCGAACTTGGGATCTTCGGCGTACAGCGCTCGCTCCATTTGCTCGAGCATGCGCTGCTCGTGCTCCGAGAGCGGCACGGAGTCCTCCTACTCGTCGGTCGCGGGGGAGCGACCGTTACGACCCTTCCAGGATAGGCAGGGAATCGCCCCCGTGAAACCCGCCCCACTGCGCCAATCCGACGGGGGAGGTTTTCCCCGTCGAACGCCACGTCATGCCAGCATACGGCCCGGAACCGCTTCTCGGGGGGCGTGTGACGGACTCCTCCCGCTGAGTGACCGGAAGGTGTAAGGGGCCCCGGGCCGGGGGACGGTGTCAGCCGCGCTCGGCCAGCACGTGCAACTGGGTGGCCACCGCGTGGAACGCGGGTTGCTCCGCGGCGGCGAGTTCCAGTCGCAGGAGTGCTTCCTGGGCGCCCGGTTCGGTGTCCACCAGCACGCCGGGGACCAGATCGGCGAAGACCCGCACGCCGTGCACCGCGCCGACCCGCAGGCCCGCGTCGGCGACCAGCGCGGTCAGTTCGCCGGCGGTGAAGCGGCGCGGCACCGGATCGCCCTCGCCCCAGCGGCCGTCGGCGTCGTCGAGGGTGTGCCGGGCCTCGGCGAAGTGACCGGCGATGGCGCGCGCGAGCACGGCCCCGTGGCGGCCGGCGGCGAGCAGGCTCAGGGTGCCGGAGGGGCGCAGGCTGCCGACGGCGTTGCGGATGCCCTCGGCGGGATCGTCCACGTACTCCAGTACGCCGTGGCAGAGCACCACGTCCTGGCTGCCGGCGGGCACGACGTCCAGGAGCCCGTGGGCGTCGCCCTGGACACCGTGGACCCGTTCGGTGACACCGGCCTCGGCGGCGCGCCGCTCCAGGGCGAAGAGCGCGTCGGGGCTGGGGTCGACGACGGTGACGCGGTGACCCAGACTGGCCACCGGCACGGCGAAGTTGCCGGTGCCCCCGCCCGTGTCGAGCACGTCGAGGACGTCCCGGCCGGCGGCCTTGGCCTGCCGGTCCAGCGCCTCGCGCAGCACCTCCCAGACCACGGCAGTACGCAGGGCTGCGCGGGGACGCAGCGGTTCGGTCCCTCCTGGACGGGACATGCGGACGGCTCCTCGCGGGCGGTCGGGGCTCGGGACCGGTCGGCCCGGCCTGGCACCCACTCTAGTGGGCCGCGCGAAGCCTCCCGATCAAGCCGGGCGGTCCACCTGCTGCCGCGGCAGGACGGGCTGCAGCGCGAGCAGGCGCTCGACGAGCCGCAGGAACATCCCGGCGGCGCGGACCAGGTCGTCGGCGTCCCTCCGGGTCACGGCCCCCTGTATGCCCGCCTCGGCCAGGGCCCTGCGCCCGGCGCCCGCCTCGAACAGGGCGCCCCACTCGGCCAGTTCGGGCGCGACCTCGGGCAGCACCTCCCACGCGCTGCGGATCCGCTGCCGGCGCCGCTTCGTCGGCTCCGGGCGGCCGTGCACGGCGAGCACGGCGGCCGCGGTGCGCAGTGCGGCCAAATGGGCGGTGGCGTAGCGGTCGTTGGCGGTCTCCAGCGCGGCGGCCTCCTGGAGTCCCCGCGCGGCCTGGGCGAGCAGATCGAGCGCGGCGGCGGGGGCACCCGCCCTGCGCAGAACGGGATGGACGTCGGTGGCACCGCCGCCGGCGGCGGTCCTGCGAGCTGGCGCGGTCATCACGTACCTCCTGTCTTCGTACGACGTGTCCGACAGTTCCTGGCCTTCGCAACTCATCGTGAAGCACCCCTCTGACAATCGCCCTGACCTGTGCATTCAATGAGGGCAGGCGGAGTGCGCTACAGTTTTTGCACTGACTGGTCAGTTCAAAAACAGGGACGGGAACGGGGGCGGGCGAGTGATCACCGCGGAGGGGTTCGGGCTCGAGGGGCCCCGGGGCTGGACATTCCGGGATGTCACCTTCACGGCACCGGCGGGCAGTCTGATCGCCGTCGAGGGAGCCTCGGGGACCGGCCGCACCTGTCTGCTGCTCGCGCTGACCGGGCGCATGCGGGCCGGCGAGGGACACGCCGAGGTGGCCGGGCACCGGCTGCCGCGGCAGCTCGCCGCCGTACGCCGGGTCGCCGCCCTCGGCCCCGTCGACGGGGTCTGCGAGCTCGACCCCGCGCTCACCGTGGGCGAGCACCTGCGCGAACGGCAGCTGCTGCAACGGCGCTTCGGCGAGTCGCTGCGCGGCTGGGCGCGGCCCCGCGCGGAGCGGGAGGCGGAGGGACGGCTGCGGGTCGCCGGGGCACTGGAGGCGGCCGGACTGGATCCCGCCGCCCTGCCCAAGGCCGAACGTACCGCCGCCCGCGACCTGGAACGCCTGGAAGCCCTGCGCCTGGGCACCGCGCTCGCGCTCCTCGGCCGCCCCGAGGTCCTGGCCGTCGACGACGTCGACCACAAGCTGGGTCCGGCCGAACGCGACGAGGCATGGGCGATGCTGCGCGGCATCGCCGCGGGCGGCACCACCGTGCTGACGGTCTGCACGCGGGCGCCCGAGGACGCCCTGGTGGTCCGTCCGCGCCCACCCGTGGCCGCGACCCGCACCGGGAGCGCGGCAAAGGACGACATCGAGACCGGGGCCGGTGGGAACGCCGGCGCCACGAGCGGGAAGGGGGCGGCCCATGCGCACGCCGAGGCTGGCAGCGCTTGAGCTGAGGAGGTTCGGCAGGGGGCGGCTGCCCCGCGCGGCCATGGTGGCGCTGCTGCTCCTGCCGCTGCTCTACGGCGCCTTGTACCTGTGGTCGTTCTGGGACCCGTACGGGCGGCTGGACAGGATCCCCGTCGCCCTGGTGAACGCCGACAAGGGCGCCACCGTGGACGGGCAGCGGCTCGCCGCGGGCGATTCCATCGCCGAAGGGCTGCGCGGCAGCGCCACGTTCGACTGGCACGAGACCAGCGCCGCCGAGGCCGCCCGGGGTGTCGAGGACGGCACCTATTACCTCTCGCTGACCGTCCCGCCGGACTTCAGCTCCCGCATCGGCTCCAGCGCGGGCCGGCGTCCCGAGAGCGGCGCGCTCCAGGTGCGCACGAACGACGCGAACAACTACATCGTCGGCCAGATCTCCCGGACGGTCTTCTCCGAGGTGCGCTCCGCCGCCTCAGCCAAGGCGTCGCGCGGCTTCTACGACAAGATCTTCGTCTCCTTCTCCGACCTCCACGACCGGACGGTGCAGGCCGCGGACGGCGCGGACGACGTCACCAAGGGGGCCGGTTCGGCCCGGACGGGTTCCAAGGAGCTCGGCGACGGCATCAGCAGCGCCGAGGACGGTGCCCGGCGGCTGGCGAACGGACTGCGCGAGGCGAAGAAGGGCAGCCACGCCCTCGCCGGCGGACTGGACGCGCTGGACACCGGCGCCGTCCGCGTCGCGGCGGGCACCCAGAGGCTCGCCGACGAGGTCAACGGCGCGTCCGACGAACTCGCCTTCGTCAAGAAGCACGTCAAGGAGATCAACGCGGTGGCGCGGCTGGTCGCACGGGGTTCCCAGGACGCGAAGGACGGTCTGGGCGACCTGCCGGGGCAGGCGCAGCGCGCCGCGAGCGACGCGAAGGCCGCCGCCGCCCAGGTGCACGGCGCCTATGCGCAGCAGTGCCCGCTCGGCGCCGTCACCCCCGAGTGCCGGGCGCTGGACAAGGCCGGGGACGCCGCGGACGAGGTCGTGCGGGTCGCCGGCCGGCTCGACACCTATGTGCGCACCCACGACGCCCGACTGGACGGACTCCGCGACGACCTGGGCACGCTGCACTCGGTCGCCGCGGACCTGTCCGACCCGCACCTGGGCGACCGCCTGCAAAGTGCCGTCGACAGCGTCAACGAGCTCAACGCCGGCGCCTGGAAGGTCTCCAAGGGCCTGCACACCGCCACGGCGGGCGCCGGGAGCCTCGACAGCGGACTGACCGGGCTGTCCTCCGGCGCGAACAGCCTGGCCGGCGGCATGTACCGGCTGTCGGACGGCAGCAACCGGCTCACCAGCGGCCTGACCCGGCTCACCGACGGCAGCGACCGGCTCGCCGACGGCCTCCACGACGGCGCCGCGCGGATCCCCGACTACGGCACCGAGGAGCGCGAGGACCGCACCAAGGTGATGGCCGACCCCGTGCGGCTGGCCTCCGGCGCACTGCACAAGGCGCCCAACTACGGCACCGGTTTCGCCCCGTACTTCATCCCGCTGTCCCTCTGGGTGGGTGCCATGGTCGCCTACATGCTGCTGCCACCGCTGAACAAGCGCGCCATGGCGGCGGGCGCCCCCGCGTGGCGCATCGCGGTGGCGGGCTGGCTGCCGGTCGTCGCCGTCGGCGTCCTCCAGACGCTCGCGCTGATGGCCGTACTGCACTGGGCCGTCGGCCTGCGGATGGCCCGCGCAGGGGGCACGATCGGCTTCCTGGTGCTGGTGACCGCCTGCTTCGGCGCGATCGTGCAGTGGCTCAACGCCCGCTTCGGCCCGGCGGGCCGCGTCCTGGTGCTGGCACTGCTCATGCTCCAGCTGACCTCGGCCGGCGGCACCTACCCCGTGCAGACCAGCCCGGGCTTCTTCAACGCCGTCCACCCGTTCCTGCCGATGAGCTACGTCGTCGAGGGGCTGCGGCACCTCATCACGGGCGGGGGCCTGTGGCCGGTGTGGCGGGCCTGCCTGGTGCTGGCGCTGTTCACCGCGGGCGCGCTGGCGCTCACCGCGTGGTCGGCGCGCCGCAAGCAGGTCTGGACGCCGGCCCGGCTGCACCCGGAGCTGTCCCTGTGACGCCAGGGCTGCGCGGCCGTAGACAATCGACGTCATGAACAGTGCACGACGGCAGGCCACCCGGCAGAAGCTCTTCCATGCCGCGGTCACCCTCATCGCCGAGCAGGGCTTCTCCGCCACCACGGTGGACGAGATCGCCGATCGCGCCGGCGTGGCCAAGGGCACGGTCTACTACAACTTCGCGAGCAAGAACGAGCTCTTCGAGGAGCTGCTGCGGCACGGCGTCGGTCTGCTGACCACCTCTCTGAAGGAGGCGGGCGAGACCGTGACCGCCCGCGGCGGCACCCAGGTGGACGCGATCGACGCGATGATCCGCGCGGGCCTGGCCTTCATCGCGGAGTACCCGTCCTTCACGCAGCTGTACGTCGCCGAGTTGTGGCGCACCAACCGGGCGTGGCAGGACACGCTCATGGTGCTGCGCAAGGAGGCCGTGGCCGTCGTGGAGCGGACACTCCAGGCGGCCGTCGAGGCGGGCGAGTTGAGCGACGAGATCGACGTGCCGCTGACGGCGGCCGCCCTGTTCGGGATGGTGCTGGTGGCGGCGCTGGACTGGCTGTCGTTCCAGCCGGAGCGGTCGATCGACGACGTGCACGCCGCCCTGTCCCGGCTGCTGCAGGGCCGGGTCGCGGGCCGGGCCCGCACCTAGCGGCGAAGGGGGCGCGCCGCCCCGGTGCGACCCGGTCCCCCGCCGGGTCGTGCCGGGGTGGCGCTCCCCCGTGGTGCCCCCCGTTCCCGTCCGTGCGCCGCGCCGTTCCGCCGCCCCGTGCCGGCGGTCCCGGCGCCTTGCCCGTCCGTTGACACCACCTTGGCGTCCCGGCGGGGTCGCGCTCATCCGCGCAGGTACTCAAGTGCGCGTCTAGGTACGGATACTCACTCGTGGGCGGTACCGCTCAGCGCCCCGCGCGGCTTCGCTAGCATCAGCGCCCATGTCGGTTCTTCCGCTCGTATTCACCAGCGGCTGGGCGAGCGGGATCAACGCCTATGCCGTGGTCTTCCTTCTCGGCCTGATGGGCGCCACCGGGATCAGCGACGAGGTGCCCCCGGCACTGGAGCGCACGGATGTGCTGGTCGTGGCCGGCGTGCTCTTCCTGTGCGAGGCGGTGGCGGACAAGATCCCCTACGTCGACACCGCGTGGGACGCCGTCCACACGGCGATCCGGCCGGTCGCGGGCGCCGTCGTGGCCGCTCTGCTGGCGGGGCAGAACGGCTCGCTGCCCGAGCTGGCGGCCGGGGCGGTCGGCGGCACGACGGCCCTGGTCAGCCATCTGGTCAAGGCCGGAGTGCGGTTGGGGGTCAACACCTCGCCTGAGCCCGCGAGCAACATCGTGGTCAGTCTCGCGGAGGACGTCGGCGTCTCCGGGGTCATCGTGCTCGCGCTGTTCCACCCGGTCGCGGCGGCGGTCGTCGCGGCGACGCTGCTCGCGGTCGGCGTCACGACGGTGTTCTTCGTGATGTCCCGGATCCGCCGCTCCTGGCGGCGCTGGAGGGAGCGGCGCCGTCAGCGCCGGTCCGGCCAAGGGACTGTCAGCGGCTGGGGATAGGGTCCTGGACATGGCACGGATTGCGGTGATCGGCGCGGGTATGGGCGCCATGGCGGCGGCCGCCCGGCTCGCCACGGGCGGGCATCGGGTGGCGGTGTACGAGCGCGCGGCGTCGCACGGCGGCGCCGTCCGCCGGTACGAGCGGGACGGCTTCGGTTTCGACACCGGGCCCGGTCTGCTGCATCTCCCCGCGGTCTACCGCGACCTGTTCCTGAAGACCGGCAGGAAGAGCCTGGAGGAGAGCGTCGCGCTGTCCCAGGTGGAGCCCGCCGGCCGCCATCTCTTCGCGGACGGCACGGAGGCCGTCCTGCCCAACGCCTCGCGCGGCGGTGTGGTGGCCGCGCTGGACGCCGCGCTGGGCGAGGGCGCGGGCGAGCGCTGGAGCGAACTGCTGGTGCGCGCCCGCGACGTGTGGGACGCCACCCGCAGGCCGCTGCTGGAGGACGCGCTCGCGGTCGGCCCGGCCGCCCTCGGCCGTGACCCGTACCCGGCGGCGCCGGTCCGCCGCGGCCTGTTCCGGCGGGGCGCGCCGACGCTGGCCGAGACCGCCGCCCGCGAACTGCGCGACCCGCGCCTCGCCGCCCTGCTCGGCTCCTACGCCCTGGCCCACGGCTTCGACCCGCGCACGGCCCCGGCGAGCGCCGCCGTGCTGCCGTACATCGAGCAGACCTTCGGCTCCTGGTACGTGCGCGGCGGGATGCGTGCGCTGGCGGACGCCGTGTACGAGCGGTGCCGGGAACGGCGGGTGGAGTTCCACTTCGGCACGGGCGTTGCGGCGGTCGTGGAGAAGGACGGCCGCGCCGCGGGACTCGAACTCGCCGACGGCACAAGGGTGGAGGCCGACCAGGTCGTCGCGGGCGTCGCGCCCCGGGTGCTGTCGGCACTGCTGCCCGGCTCCGGGGAAGCCGTCCCGCCCGGCCTGGACGGCGAGGGCCCCGGCCGGCTGACGGTGTGCCTGGCGCTGCGCGGTGCGCGGCCCGGCGGCACCGCACACCGCACGGTCGTCCACGCCCCCGACCAGGCGGCGGAGGCGGCGGCCCTGGCACGCGGCGAGCTGTACGAGCGGATGACCGTCACGGTGCTGCGGCCCGACGACGACACCCTGCGCCCCGACGACGCGTCGGAGGCGGTCACCGTCAGCGCGACCGTGCCCCCGCAGGGCGGCGCCGGCGGGCAGGACTGGAACGCCCCCGGCCTCGACGACCGGTACGCCGACGCGGTGCTGTCGGCGGCCGCGGCCGCCCTGCCGGACCTCGCGGACCGCCTGCTGTGGCGCCGGGTGCACACCCCGGCGGACACCGAGCGGGAAACGGGGCTCCCGGGCGGCCGGATCCCCCGTCCCGCCCTGGCCGGCGCCGACGGGGCGCACCTGCACCCCGACAACCGCACTCCGGTGCCCGGACTGCACGTCGTCGGTGGCTGGTCCCACCCCGGGGGCGGGCTCGCGCACACGGGCATGTCCGGGGCCATCACCGCCGACCTGATCGCGGGCGGCCCCGGCGGCAGCCGCTGAGGCCCCGCTAGTTGTAGCGGTAGGGGTCGTACGGGTCGTACTGCCCCTGGCCCGGCTGGCCCTGCTGCTCGTGCGGCTGCTGCTGTTGCTGTTGCTGTTGCTGCTGGTCGTAGGAGTTCTGCTGCTGCGGGATGTACGGCTGCTGCTCGGCGCCCTGCTGCGGCACCCAGACACCGCCCGCGGGCGTGTCGTAGCCGTACCCCTGCTGCTGCCCGCCGGCGCCCTGACCCTGCTGGTACGGGTCCTGGTAGCCGCCGTAGGTCCCGTACGCCTGCTGGGTCTCCCAGCCGCCGGTCTGCTGCGGCTGCCCGTAGGCGTCGTACGAGGCCGCAGCGGGCTGCTGCTGCGCCCCGTTGTTCCAGTCGCCGTAGCCGGTGGTGCCGTAGCCCTCGTAGCCGCCGCCGTTGTACGGATCGGCGGCGGTGTACCCGGGCTGCGGCTGCGCGTTGTACGCCGGGTACTCGCCGCTGTCCTCGTGCAGCGGCATCGGCTGGTAGACCTGCGTGGAGTCCATGCCCTGCGCGCCCGGGACGCCCTGTGCACCCTGCTGCGGGCCCGCGTAGACGTCGTACGACTGCCCGGCGGCCGCGCCGTCCGGGACACCGGCGCCGGGGTCCCCGGCCGGATCCTGGGTCACCGGCTCGGCGGTGTAGCCGTCGTGGCCCTCCGCGGCCTCGCCGCGCGCGCCCCGGCCGCGGCGTCCGCGGCGCGAGGCCGGCGCGGGCTCGTCGTCATCGTCGCCGTCGTCGGCGCCGCCGCCGTCGCGGTCGCCCTTGGGGACGTTGAGGGCCCATCCCTCGACGAAGCCCCGCCGGTAGGAGAGCGTGACGAAGGTCTGACCGGCGCCGAAGGCGAGCGCACCCAGGACGATCACGACGACGGACGGCAGGTAGACGCCGAGGACGACGCCCATGAATCCCGCGAAGGCGAGCAGTCGCCACCTGAGCCGGGCCTTGTACTGGAGCAGCACTTCGCCGAGCAGCCACAGCGCGACCACGCCGAAGGCGATGTAGAGCACTGTGTAGGCCATGAGAGCACTTCCTCACCGTTCACCGTCGTCGGCCCACCGGGGCGGCGGCTCCGCCCTCACGACCTCTGGTGCAGTCCCAGATTCTCGTAGATTTCCAACGACGCCGTGGAGTGATTAAGGGTAATGAAGTGCAGCCCGGGAATGTCCTCGGCCATCAGCCGCCGGCACATCTCCGTCGCGTACTCGACCCCGATCGCCCGCACCGCGGCCGGATCGTCCTTGACCGCGAGGATACGGTCCGCGAGCTCCGGCGGGAAAGGCGCGTTGCCCAGCTGCGCGAAGCGCTCGATCTGGCGCACGTTCGTGACCGGCATGATCTCCGGAATGATGGGCGTCTCGCAACCGCCCTTACCGACCCGGTCACGCAGCCGCAGGTAGTCCTCCGCGTCGAAGAACATCTGGGTGATGGCGTAGTCGGCGCCGGCACGGCACTTGGCGATGAAGTGACGCGTATCACTCTCCCAGTCGGTCGAGCGCGGGTGCATCTCCGTGAAGGCCGCGACGCCGACGCAGAAGTCGCCCGACTCCTTGATGAGCCGGACGAGTTCGTAGGCGTAGTCCACACCCTCGGGGTGCCGCTGCCACTCCCCCATCGGGTCGCCGGGCGGGTCGCCGCGCAGCGCGAGCATGTTGCGGATCCCGGCGTCGGCGTACTGGCCGATGATGTTACGCAGCTCGGCGACGGAGTGGTCGACCGCGGTCAGGTGCGCCACGGGCGTGAGGGTGGTGTCGGAGGCGATGCGCTCGGTCGCCCGGACGGTGCCGGACCGCGAGGTGCCGCCCGCGCCATAGGTGACGGAGACGAAGGTGGGGCCGACCGCCTCGATGCGGCGGATGGCGTCCCAGAGCGTCCGTTCGCCCTTCTCGGTCCTCGGTGCCATGAACTCGAAGGAGTACGAGCGCTGTCCCGAGGCCAGCAGCTCGCGAATGGTGACCGCGTGATCGGTCCTGGTGGAGGCGGTTCCGAGGGCCATGCGCCTCAGGCTAGCCGCGGGGGGCGGGGCGCCCCAACAGGACGCGGGGAAATGTTCACTCCCTGGACAGGCCGGACGCGGCCGGTCCGCTCAGCCGGTGTACGAGCGCACGCGCTTGGCCAGCTCCGCGGCGGCCGCGCCGGGGTCCTCGGCCTCGGTGACGGCACGGACGACGACGATCCGCCGGGCGCCGGCGTCCAGCACCTGCTCGACGTTGTCCAGGTCGATGCCGCCGATCGCGAACCACGGCCGGTCCGTGCCGAGCCCCGCCGCGTACCGGACGAGGCCGAGCCCCGGCGCGGGGCGGCCCGGCTTGGTCGGGGTGGGCCACACGGGCCCGGTGCAGAAGTAGTCCGCACCGGGCTCCACGGCGGCCGCGGCCGCCTCGGACTCGGAGTGGCACGACCGACCGACGAACGGGGAGCCGGCGCCGGAGCCGAGGATCGCCCGCGCGGCCCGGACCGGCAGGTCGCCCTGCCCCAGGTGCAGGACGTCGGCATCGGCCGCGTGGGCGACGTCCGCGCGGTCGTTCACCGCCAGGAGCGCACCGTGCCGCCGGCACGCGTCACCGAGGACCGCGAGGTACTCCAGCTCCTCGCGGGCCTCGATGCCCTTGTCACGCAGCTGCACGATGTCGACCCCTGAGGCCAGCACCGCGTCCGCGAACGCCGCGAACTCGTCGATGCCGCCCTGGCGCCGGCGGGCGTCGGTGCACAGGTAGAGCCGGGCGTCGGCGAGGCGCGTGCGGACGGTCATGCGGTGGGTCCCCCTCGGGTGCGGTACGTGCGGTCGGTACGAACGCGGTGGTGTCCGGGGTGTCCGGGCAGGTCAGACGGCCAGCGCCTGGGCCCGGCGCTTCACCTCGGTCCCGCGGTTCTCGCGCAGGGCCTGCACCGGGGTACCGGGCAGGCTCTCGTCCGGGGTGAACAGCCACTCCAGGGCTTCCTCGTCGCTGAACCCGTCGTCCTTGAGCAGGTTCAGCGTGCCGGTGAGGCCCTTCACGATCTTCCCGTCGCCGATGAAGTCGGCGGGGACCATGAGCACCCTGTTCTCCCCGCGGCGCACCGCGATGAGCAGCCCTTCCTTGATCATCTGGCGGACCCGGGTCACCTCCACGTCGAACTGCTCGGCGATGTCGGGGACGGTCAGCCAGGAGGGTACGAGGGCATCAATCTTTGCGTCGATCTCGGTCACAGGACAAGCGTGCCATCCCGGACCCGTACCGCGGTACTCGTGGCGTCCACCAGGGGCATGCGGGGCCCCCGGCGGCAGGCCGGGCCGGCTGTCCGAACCGGTCAGAGGACGGCGGCCCGCAGCTGGACGGCGGGGTCGGCGAGCAGGGTCCGGTCGACCCGGGCCTCCCGGGCGATGAGCTTGCGGGCCTGGGCCAGGTCGCGCGGGCGGCCCACCGCGAACAGCGCGACGAGCACGTCGCCGCGCAGCCACAGCACCGACCAGGCGGGGCCGTCCGGGTCGCCCCGCAGCAGCATCTCGTCGGATGCGCCGTGGTAGCCCGCGTACTGCACGAAGCGCCCGAACTGCTCGGACCAGAAGTACGGGACGGGGTCGTAGGCCTCGTCGCCGCCCAGGATGTTGGCGGCCGCGGTGCGGGGCCCCTGGACGGCGTTGTCCCAGTGGTGGATGAGCAGCCGCCGGCCGTACCGGGCGGAGGGGAAGGAGGCGCAGTCCCCGACGGCGTACACGCCGGGCACGGAGGTGCGCAGCCGGTCGTCGACGAGGACCGCCCGGTCCGGGCCGAGGTCGACCCCGGAGCCGGCGAGCCAGTCCGTCGCCGGCCGGGCGCCGATGCCGACGACGACGGCCTCAGCGGCGATCTCGTCGCCGTCGGCGAGCCGGACGAGGCCGGGTTCGACAGCGGCGACCGCGGCGCCCGTGCGCAGTTCGACGCCCGCCTCCGCGTACCAGCCGCGCATCCGGTCGGCGATCCGCTCGGGCAGCACGCCCGCCAGCGGCCGGTCGGCGGCCTCGACGACGGTCACGGCGCAGCCGGCGTTCCGGGCGGCCGTGGCGAACTCGGCGCCGATCCAGCCCGCGCCGACCACGACGACCGTCTTCCGCGCCTCCAGGACCGGGCGCAGCCGGGCGGCGTCGTCCAGGGTGCGCAGCATGTGCACGCCGGGCACCCCCGCGCTGCCGGGCAGCACGATCGGCTCGGCGCCGCTCGCCACGACGAGCGTGTCGTACTCCACCGGGCCCGCGTCGGTGAGCAGTTGGCGCTCGTCCGGGCGCAGCGCGCTCGCGTGCCTGCCGAGCAGCAGCTCGACGCCGATGCCGCCGAAGTCCACCTCCAGCAGCGCGCCCGGGCCCTCGTCGGCGCCGAAGAGGACCCCCTTGGACAGCGGCGGCCGGTCGTACGGGGGATGCCGCTCCGCGCCGAGCAGCGTGATCGTGCCGCCCCACCCCTGCTCGCGCAGGGACACGGCGGTCTGCACCCCGGCCATCCCGGCCCCGACGACGACGGCTCGCTGCTCGCTGCTGCTGGTCACGCTGATCACCGTAACCCCGGGTGGCGCGCGCTCCGGTAGCGGCGCCCTACTCGCCCTCAGGAGTGCGTACTAAAGTGGCGGTCGAAGCACTCGCGGGAGCCCGGCGCACCGGGCTGAGAGGGCGGCTGGCCGGCCGCCGACCGTACGAACCTGATCCGGGTCATGCCGGCGAAGGGAGGAGCGGAACACCGTGCAACGTCATGACGCGTCCCACCCGGCCGACGCGGTCGTCGTCGGCGGCGGGATCATCGGACTGGTCACCGCCTGGAGGGCGGCCCTGCGCGGACTGCGCACGGTGGTCGCCGATCCCGAGCCGGGCGGCGGCGCCGCCCAGGTGGCCGCGGGGATGCTGGCCCCCGTCACCGAGCTGCAGTACGGCGAGCAGGCCCTGCTCGACCTCAACCTCGCCGCGATCCGCCGCTATCCGGCGTTCGCGGCCGAGCTGGAGGAGACCACGGGCCTGGACCTCGGCTACCGGGCGTGCGGCACGCTCGCCGTCGCCCTGGACGCCGACGACCGGGCGGAGCTGCGCGAACTGCACGCCTTCCAGACCTCCTTGGGACTGAGCGCGGAGTGGCTGAGCGGGCGGGAGTGCCGTCGCCTGGAGCCGATGCTCGCGCCCGGTGTGCGCGGCGGGCTGCGTGTCGACGGCGACCACCAGGTCGATCCGCGGCGGCTGGTGGCGGCGCTGCTGCGGGCCTGCGAACTGTCCGGGGTGGTGTTCCGCCGTGCGGCGGTGGCCGGGGTGGACGTCACGGGCGACCGGGCGCGCGGGGTGGTGCTCGACGACGGAACGGTGCTGGCCGCCGGGCAGACCGTGCTGGCCGCCGGGAGCCGCAGCGGCCTGCTCGGCGGGCTGCCCGAACACCTGCTGCCGCCCGTGCGCCCGGTGAAGGGCCAGGTCCTGCGGCTGCGGGTGCCGGCGGCGTACGCGCCCTTCCTCTCCCGCACGGTGCGGGCCGTGGTGCGCGGCGCGCATGTCTACCTCGTGCCGCGGGAGAACGGCGAGCTGGTCGTCGGCGCCACCAGCGAGGAGATGGGCTGGGACACCACCGTCACGGCCGGCGGCGTGTACGAGCTGCTGCGCGACACCCACGAGCTGGTGCCGGGCCTCACCGAACTGCCCCTGGTGGAGACGGTCGCGGGACTGCGGCCCGGCTCCCCCGACAACGCCCCGATGCTGGGCCGCACCGCACTGGACGGCCTGCTCGTCGCCACCGGCCACCACCGCAACGGCGTGCTCCTCACCCCGCTCACGGGCGACGTGATGGCGGAGGTGCTGACGGGCGGCGAACCGCCCGAGGTGGCCCGTCCCTTCTCCCCCGGCCGATTCACCCCTCAGGAGCAGTACGCATGACCGCGATGACCGTCTCCGTCAACGGCGAGCCGCACGAGGTGACGCCGGGACTCACGCTCGACCGGCTGGTCGCCGGTCTGACCACCGCCCCCTCCGGTGTCGCCGCCGCGCTCAACGAGACCGTGGTGCCGCGCGGGCAGTGGCCCGCAACCGCGCTGTCCGAGGGCGACCGCGTCGAGGTCCTGACCGCTGTGCAGGGAGGCTGACCGCCATGGCCGACGACCCGCTGACCATCGCCGGAACGGCCTTCGGCTCCCGCCTGATCATGGGGACCGGGGGCGCGCCGAGCCTGGAGGTACTGGAGCAGGCACTGCTCGCCTCCGGCACCGAGCTCACCACGGTCGCCATGCGGCGGCTCGACCCCACGGTCAAGGGCTCCGTGCTGTCGGTGCTGACCCGCCACGGCGTCCGCGTCCTGCCCAACACCGCCGGCTGCCGGACGGCGGGCGAGGCCGTCCTCACCGCCCGGCTGGCCCGGGAGGCCCTGGGCACGGACTGGGTGAAGCTGGAGGTGATCGCGGACGAACGCACGCTGCTGCCCGACCCGGTGGAGCTGCTGGACGCGGCCGAGACGCTGGTCGACGACGGCTTCACGGTGCTGCCGTACACCAATGACGACCCTGTGCTGGCGCGCCGCCTGGAGGACCTCGGCTGCGCAGCGGTCATGCCGCTGGGGTCGCCCATCGGCTCCGGCCTCGGCATCCGCAACCCGCACAACTTCGAGCTGATCGTGGAGCGGGCCTCCGTGCCGGTGATCCTCGACGCGGGGGCGGGCACGGCCTCCGACGCGGCGTTCGCGATGGAGCTGGGGTGCGCCGCGGTCATGCTCGCCTCCGCGGTCACCCGGGCCCAGGAGCCGGTGCTCATGGCCGAGGCGATGCGCCACGCCGTGGAGGCCGGCCGGCTCGCCCACCGCGCGGGCCGCATCCCGCGGCGACGGCACGCCCTGGCCTCCTCGCCCGCCGAGGGCGTCGCGGCGTTCGACCCGGAGCGGCCGGCCTTCGGCGCGTGAGGCACCGCGCCGCCGTGCCCCCGTGCCCCCGCGCGCGGTGCGCCGCGTCACTACGTTGCCGCATTAGCCCAAAGCGGCTATGGCGAACACCGTAAACTGCACCTTTGTGGATATGACCCTTCAAGACCCGCTGGTCGGGCGCACGCTCGACGGCCGCTACCGGGTGGAGGCCCGGATCGCGGTCGGCGGGATGGCGACGGTCTACCGAGCGCTGGACACCCGCCTGGACCGTGTGCTCGCGCTGAAGGTGATGCACCCGGCGCTGGCGGCCGAGCCCGGCTTCGTGGAGCGCTTCATCCGCGAGGCGAAGTCCGTGGCGCGGCTGGACCACGCCAATGTGGTGCAGATCTACGACCAGGGCGCCGACGGCACCTACGTGTACCTGGCGATGGAGTACATCGCGGGCTGCACGCTCAGGGACCTGCTGCGGGACCGGGGCGCGCTGCCTCCGCGCGCGGCGCTGGACGTCCTGGAGCCCGTGCTCGCGGCGCTGGGCGCGGCGCACCGGGCGGGCCTGGTGCACCGCGACATGAAGCCGGAGAACGTCCTCATCGGCGACGACGGCCGGGTGAAGGTGGCGGACTTCGGCCTGGTCAGGGCCGTGGGCGCGCACACCACGACGACCTCGACCACCGGCGTCGTGCTGGGCACCGTGTCCTACATGGCCCCGGAGCAGATCGAGAGCGGCACGACCGATCCGCGCAGCGACGTGTACGCCTGCGGTGTGCTGCTCTACGAGATGCTCACCGGCGGCAAGCCCCGGGTGGGCGGCACGCCGATGCAGGTGATCTACCAGCATCTGAACGAGGACATCCCGGCGCCCTCGGCGACCGTGCCGGGACTGGCGCCGGCGCTGGACGCCCTGGTGGCGAACGCGGCGGCCCGCGAGCCCGCGCTGCGTCCGGCGGACGCGGTGGAGCTGCTGGCCCGGCTGCACACCACGCGCGCCGCCCTGACCCCCGCGCAGCTGGACGCCGTTCCGCCCGCGGCGCACGCCCCCGCGCCGCCGGTGGCGGGCACGGAGGAGGCGACCGCCGTGGTGCACCGCACGACACGGCTGGAGATGCCGGCGGAGCCGACGCGGCGGCAGCCCGTCCCCGGCCCCGGGCACGCGTCCGCCGGTGCTCCGAGGCTGCGGGCCCGGCCGGGCATGATCGCCGTGGTGGTCGTCCTGCTGCTCGTCGCGGGCATCGGCGCGGGCGTCTGGTACATCAACGACGGCCAGTTCACGAGGACGCCCGCGGTGCTGAACCTGGCGCGGGCGGACGCCGAGGCGCAGTTGCGGGCCGCCGGGCTCCAGGTCGAGGTCGTCGAGGCGTTCGACGCGGCCACCCCGAAGGGCAAGGTCAGCGGCACCGATCCGGGCCCGGGCACGCGCATCCGCGACGACGGCACGGTCACCGTCACCGTCTCCAAGGGCCCGGCGCAGGTGAAGGTCCCGGACGTGACGGGCAAGTCGCTGGCCCGGGCCCGGGAGGAGCTGGCGTCGGCCGGCCTGACGGCGGGCCGGGTGACCCGGGAGTTCAGCGACGGCGTCCGGCAGGGCGACGTGATCTCCACCGACCCGGGCGGCGGGACGACCCGCAAGCCGGACTCCGCGGTGGCGCTCGTGGTCAGCAAGGGCGCGCCGGTGGACGTTCCCGATGTCGTCGGCGCACCGCTGGAGGTCGCCCGCAGAGCGTTGCAGGAGGCCGGTCTGCGGGTGAAGGTCGCGCCGCAGCGGGTCTTCTCCGACCAGGCCGACGAGGGTGCGGTCGCCGCGCAGGGCACGCAGGCGGGGCAGCAGCTGGCGGCCGGCGACACGGTCACCCTGACCGTGTCCAAGGGCCAGCAGATGATCGAGGTCCCGGACGTCCAGGGCAAGGACGCCGACGTCGCCCGTCAGGAACTGAAGGCCGCCGGGTTCGACGTCCGCGTGATCCGCTTCTTCTTCACGGGTCAGGTCAGCAACCAGTCCCCTGCCGGGGGCAGCCAGGCACCGAAGGGGAGCACGATCACGCTGTGGGTGAGCTGACCGACTCCCGTGCGGCCGCCGTCGTGCGCAATCCGGTCGGCGGGCATGTGCCGGTCGCCGGGGGCCTGGCCGCCACGGGCCTCGCGGCGGCCGCGCGGCTGGGCGCGGAGGCCGTGCAGGTCTTCGTCGCCAACCCGCGCGGCTGGGCCACTCCGGCCGGCGATCCACGGCAGGACGAGCTCTTCCGCGAGCACTGCGCGGCGGAGGGGATCCCGGCCTACGTCCACGCCCCCTACTTGATCAACTTCGGTTCGCACACCGCGGCCACCGTCGACCACTCGGTGGACTCGCTGCGGCACTCGCTGCGCCGGGGCCGCGGCATCGGGGCGCTCGGCACGGTCGTGCACACCGGGTCCGCGACCGGGGGACGCCCCCGGGAGACGGCCCTGGCGCAGGTGCGGGAGCGGATGCTGCCGCTGCTGGACGAGCTGACGCACGAGGACGACCCGTGGCTGCTGCTGGAACCCACGGCGGGCCAGGGCTCCTCGCTGTGCGCGCTGGTGGAGGACCTGGGCCCGTACTTCGAGGCGCTCGACCGCCATCCGCGGCTCGGGGTCTGCCTGGACACCTGCCACGTCTTCGCGGCCGGGCACGACCTGGCGGCGGCCGGCGGGGTGAAGGCCGTGCTGGACGAACTGGTCGCCACGGTCGGTCCGGGCCGGCTGCGCCTGGTCCACGCCAATGACTCCAAGGACGTCGTCGGCGCGCACAAGGACCGTCACGAGAACATCGGCGCCGGTCACATCGGCGCCCCGGCCTTCGCCGAGCTGTTCGGCCACCCCGCGGCCGCCGGTGTCCCGCTGATCGTGGAGACCCCGGACGGCCCGGACAAGACGGGGATGGCCAGGGACGTGGCCACGCTCCAGGCGCTCCGGGACGCGTGACACCCGTGGGCGGGAATACCCCGTGGGGGTATGTTGTTGGAGATCTGCGACCGAGCGGGACCCCCGCCACCGGACGCGCACACGAGGGAGATGCACAATGCAGCACCTCGAGCACGCACACGAGCCGCACGCCTCCTCCGCGCACCACCACCCCGCGGCGCCCTCGGGCTGGCCCGACGCCGCGCGCGCGACCCTGCACTGCCTGACCGGCTGTGCGATCGGCGAGATCCTCGGCATGGCCGTCGGCACCGCGCTCGGCTGGCACAACGTGCCGACCATGGTCCTGGCCATCGTGCTGGCCTTCGTGTTCGGCTACGCGCTCACGATGCGCGGGGTCCTGCGCGCGGGCGTGGACTTCCGTACCGCGCTGCGGGTGGCGCTGGCCGCCGACACCGTCTCGATCGTCTTCATGGAGCTCGCCGACAACGGGACGATCGCGGTCTTCCCGGGCGCCATGGACGCGACGCTCGCCGACGCGCTCTTCTGGATCAGCCTGGCGCTGTCCTTCGTGGTGGCGTTCCTGGTCACCACGCCCGTCAACAAGTGGCTGCTCGGCCGCGGCAAGGGCCACGCGGTCGTCCACCGGTACCACTGAGCACCGGGGCGCGGGCTACAGCTCCGGCCCGTCTCCGGGCTCCTCCTGGTACGAGTAGCGCTGCTCGGACCAGGGGTCGCCGACGTTGTGGTAGCCGCGCTCCTCCCAGAAGCCGCGGCGGTCGGCGGTCATGTACTCCACGCCCCTGACCCACTTGGGGCCCTTCCAGGCGTAGAGGTGGGGCACGACCAGCCGGGCCGGGAAGCCGTGCTCGGCGGTCAGCGGCTCGCCGCCGCGATGGGTCGCGAATATGGACGTGCCGGCGGCGAAGTCCGACAGCCGCAGGTTGGAGCTGAAGCCGTACTCGGCCCACACCATCACGTGCGTGGCCTCGGGTGCGGGCGGCGCGAGCCGCAGCATCTCGGCCGCGGCGACCCCGCCCCACTCGACGCCGCGCATGCTGAACTTGGTGACGCAGTGGAAATCGGCCATGACCGTCGCGTACGGCAGCGCCGAGAACTCCTCGTGGTTCCAGGCGTGCTTGGCGCCGTCGGCCGTGGCGCCGAAGACCTGGAAGTCCCACCGGTCGGGCTTGAACCTCGGCACCGGGCCGTAGTGGGTGACCGGCCAGCCCCGCTGGAGCCGCTGCCCCGGGGGAAGCGCTCCCTCGTGGCGTTCGGACGGACCCATGCGTCCATGGTGACAGACCGGATGCCGTGCTACCGACCACCTGTGGGGCATATCGCTTCTTTACGGATGAATCGGTCGACCGGGGTAAGTGTGGACTTACTGGATCGGCCCCGCCCGGCGGTGCGAGGATGCGCGCATCGTGTCGATTTCTCCGGAAAGGACGGGTTTGCCATGCAGGGCGACCCCGAGGTCATCGAGTTCCTGAACGAGCAGCTGACGGGCGAGCTCACCGCCATCAACCAGTACTTCCTGCACGCCAAGATGCAGGAGAACTTCGGCTGGACGAAGCTCGCCAAGTACACGCGGCACGAGTCGTTCGACGAGATGAAGCACGCCGAGGTGCTGACCGACCGCATCCTGTTCCTGGAAGGCCTGCCCAACTACCAGCGGCTCTTCCATGTGCGGGTGGGACAGACCGTGACGGAGATGTTCCAGGCCGACCGCCAGGTCGAGGTGGAGGCGATCGACCGGCTCCGGCGCGGCATCGAGGTCATGCGGGCCAAGGGGGACATCACCTCGGCCAACATCTTCGAGGACATCCTCGCGGACGAGGAGCACCACATCGACTACCTCGACACGCAGCTCGAACTCGTCGAGAAGCTCGGGGAACCGCTGTACATCGCCCAGCTCATCGAGCAGCCGGACAGCTGAACCGTCCGGTCAGGCGGCGCTCGCCGCGGCCGGCAGCGGCGCGGGCACGGGCGGCGCGACCGGCAGGGCGGTGGGGCGCGGCGCCGGTGCGGAGCTCCCGACGGCGGGCACGCCGCGGCCCGCCCAGCTCTCGCCGCGGCCGAGAAGCGCCTGGATGCGGCGTACGCAGGAGCCGCAGTCGGTGCCCGCCTTGCAGGCGGAGGCTATCTGCCGCGGGGTGCAGCGCCCGGCGTCCGCATGTTGCTTGACCTGCTCTTCGGTGATGCCGAAGCATGAGCAGACGTACACGCGCTCTCACCCCCGTTTCTCGCTTCCGGCTCAGGTTAACCTAACCTTACCCGGCCATCGAGTGGCTGAAAACCGTCGAAGGGGCGCGGATCGATGTGATCCGCGCCCCTTCGCGTGTCCGCCTGCGGGCGGTGTCAGCGGGTCACTGCCCGCGGTACATCTCGGCCACCAGGAAGGCCAGGTCGAGCGACTGGCTGCGGTTGAGCCGCGGGTCGCAGGCCGTCTCGTAGCGCTGGTGCAGGTCGTCGACGAAGATCTCGTCGCCGCCGCCGACGCACTCGGTGACGTCCTCGCCGGTCAGCTCGACATGGATGCCGCCGGGGTGGGTGCCGAGGGCGTGGTGCACCTCGAAGAAGCCCTTGACCTCGTCCAGGACGTCGTCGAAGCGGCGGGTCTTGTGGCCGGAGGCCGCCTCGAAGGTGTTGCCGTGCATCGGGTCGCACACCCACGCCACCTGGGCGCCGGAGGCGGTGACCTTCTCCACCAGGTTCGGCAGCAGGTCGCGCACCTTGCCCGCGCCCATGCGCGTGACGAACGTCAGCCGGCCCGGCTCGCGGTCAGGGTCCAGCCGGTCGATCAGTGCCAGCGCCTCCTCGGGCGTGGTCGTCGGGCCGAGCTTCACACCGAGCGGGTTGCGGATCCGGGACGCGAACTCGATGTGCGCGTGGTCCATCTGCCGGGTGCGCTCGCCCACCCACACCATGTGCGCGGAGACGTCGTACAACTGGCCGGTCCGCGAGTCGACGCGGGTCAGCGCGCTCTCGTAGTCGAGCAGCAGCGCCTCGTGCGAGGAGTAGAACTCGACGGTCTTGAACTCCTCCGGGTCCGCGCCGCAGGCGTGCATGAAGTTCAGCGCGCGGTCGATCTCCCGGGCCAGGGCCTCGTAACGCTGCCCGGACGGCGAGGACTTGACGAAGTCCTGGTTCCAGGCGTGCACCTGGCGCAGGTCCGCGTAGCCGCCGGTGGTGAAGGCGCGCACCAGGTTCAAGGTGGCGGAGGACGCGTGGTACATCCGCTTCAGCCGGTCCGGGTCCGGCACGCGGGAGGCCTCGGTGAAGTCGAAGCCGTTGACCGAGTCGCCGCGGTACGTCGGCAGGGTCACCCCGTCGCGGGTCTCCGTCGGCTTGGAGCGCGGCTTGCTGTACTGGCCGGCGATCCGGCCCACCTTCACCACCGGCACGGAGGCGGCGTAGGTGAGGACCGCGCCCATCTGGAGCAGGGTCTTGAGCTTGCTGCGGATCTGGTCGGCGCCGACGTGGTCGAAGGCCTCGGCGCAGTCGCCGCCCTGGAGCAGGAACGCCTCACCGCGGGCCACGGCCCCCATGCGGTCGCGCAGCTGGTCGCACTCGCCGGCAAAGACGAGAGGGGGATAGGACTCGAGTTCCGCGATCACTCGGCTCAGCGCCTCGGTGTCGGGGTACTCGGGCTGCTGGGCCGCGGGCAGAGAGCGCCAGGTGTTGCGCCCGGCGAGGGAATCAGCGTTCACGGTCACGCACCCCACATTACGTGGTTGTGTCCGGTGCTCGGCGCACCGGACCAGTGAATGAGACGGCGATTCCACATCGCGTACGGCCTCAGGAACCGGCCGCGCCGGCCCGTCCGCTGAGGACGAGCGCCCAGGCGAGGCAGCCGAGGGCGCCGGTGCACAGCAGGGTGCGCACCAGGTTCCAGCGCACCCAGGCGGCTTCGAAGCGCTCGCGGACGGCGGCGGGATCGGTCATCGCACCGGGCGGGCCGGCGGCGTCCAGCCGGTCGTTGAGCGGGATGCTGACGGCGAAGGTGACGACGAGCACGAGCAGGTAGCAGACCGTACCCGCGACCACCCAGGGCAGGACCGTGCGCGCGCCGTCGCGGACGCAGAGCACCGCACCCGCGGCACCGAGCAGCAGGGCGCCCGCGAAGACCAGCAGGAACCAGCCGTTCTGGATGGCCGCGTTGATCCGCTGCATGGCCTCGACCAGGGTCCGGTCGCCGGTCATGGCGAGGCCGGGCATGACGGCGACGGAGAAGGCGAAGAAGAGGCCGGCCATCAGGCCGGTGGCGACCGCGGCCGCCGCGAGGACTGCGTCTCGAGACGTCATGGCACCAGTGAAAGGCCGGCACGGTGAGACGGGACATGGCCGGAAGGCTCGTTCCCATACGCGAGCGTCCACGGGGGCACCGCGAACAGCGCCGCGGAAAACCGGGTGCGCCGGGGCGGCCGCCCCCGATAGCGTGCCGTGCATGGGTTGGCACTGGATTCGGACGCGCCGGGCATAGCCGCGGCGCACACCGCCGCGGCATCGGGTCCACCGTCGGAGCCATTCCACATGTCGCGGAGTACACACCCATGTCTGACCACCAGTCCCTGGTGGGCGGCCGGCACGAGCTCGGCCAGAACTTCCTCATCGACCGTACGGTCCTCGCCTCCATCGAGGCCCTCGTCGCCCGCACCAGCGGCCCCATCGTCGAGATCGGGCCCGGCGACGGCGCGCTGACCGTCCCCCTCAGCCGGACCGGCCGCCCCCTGACGGCCGTCGAGATCGACCCCCGGCGCGCACGGCGCCTGGCCCGGCGGCTGCCGCCGGGCGTGCGGGTCGTCAACGCCGACGTCCTGCGGTACCGCCTGCCGAGCGAACCGCATGCCGTCGTCGGCAACCTCCCGTTCCACCTCACCACCCCGATCATGCGGCGGCTGCTGTCCGCCGGCGGGTGGGAGTCCGCCGTCCTGCTCGTCCAGTGGGAGGTCGCCCGCCGCCGCGCGGGCGTCGGCGGGGCCAGCATGATGACCGCCTCCTGGTGGCCCTGGTACGACTTCGTCCTGCACTCCCGGGTGCCCGCGCGGGCCTTCCGCCCGGTGCCGTCAGTCGACGGCGGCCTGCTGACCGTCGCCCGGCGCACGGACCCGCTCGTCCCCCCGGGCGAGCGGCGCCCCTACCAGGCGTTCGTCCAGCGGGTCTTCACCGGACCGGGGCGCGGCGTGCGCGAAGTCCTCGCGCGCACCGGCCGGTTCGACCGCCGGGAGCTGCACGTGTGGCTGCGCGCCGAGCGCCCCGCGCCGGCCGCGCTGCCCAAGGACCTCACGGCGCGGCAGTGGGCGTCGCTGTGGGCACTCGCCTCGTCGGGCGCCGGCCGGAGGTGAGCAGGGTGCGCGGCGGCGGAATGCGTTATCGTGCACAACATGTACGCACAGCAGACGCACCTGCAGTGGTGGTGGACCGCGGATCCGGCGGCCCACTAGCGACGCGTACCACTTGACCGACGCGAAGGCCGCCCGAAGGGCGGCCTTCGGCGTCTGTGCGGCCGTCCCTTCCCTGGTGGTCCCCCTTGACGGATGACCGGACGATCGGAAGGACCCGCCGTGGACGACGAGAAGAACCCGCTTACCGCAGCAGCGCTCGTGGAGCGGCTGCTGGACCCGGCATGCCCGCCGTTCGCGCTGATCCGGCGCAGGACGCCGGGGCGCGACACGGACACGGTCGAGGTGCTGCTCGGCCCCGTCTCCACGGTGGAGCGGCTGACGGACATCGCCCTGCCGAAGGGGGCGCCGGAGGGCGGCCGCCCGGTCGCCGACGCGCTGGCGCTGGTGCCGTACCGGCAGATCAGGGAGCGCGGGTTCGAGGCGCGGGACGACGGGACGCCGCTGGTGGTCCTGCACCCGCAGGAGGCGTACGAGATCCCGCTGCCGGAGCTGGAGCGGGCGCTGCCCGCCCACCAGGTGCACGTGGAGCACGGCGGCTTCGACGTGGACGACGACGCCTACGCCGGGATCGTGGAGCGGGTGATCGAGGACGAGATCGGCCGCGGCGAGGGCGCGAACTTCGTGATCCGCCGGACCTTCCGCGGACGGATCCCCGGCTTCTCCGCGGCGGACGCGCTCGCGCTGTTCCGGCAACTGCTGGACGGCGAGCGCGGCGCCTACTGGACGTTCGTGGTGCGCACGCCGGAGCGGACCCTGGCCGGGGCGAGCCCGGAGGTGCACGTCCGGATGGCGGGCGGCACGGTCGTGATGAACCCGATCAGCGGCACCTACCGCTACCCGCCGCAGGGGCCGGACATGGACGGGCTGCTCTCCTTCCTGCGCGACGTGAAGGAGGTGGAGGAGCTGACCATGGTGGTCGACGAGGAACTGAAGATGATGTGCACCGTCGGCGACCTCGGCGGCGTCGTCGTCGGCCCGCGCCTGAAGGAGATGGCGCACCTGGCGCACACCGAGTACGAGCTGCGCGGCCGCAGCACCATGGACGTCCGCGACGTGCTGCGCGAGACGATGTTCGCCGCGACGGTGACCGGTTCCCCGGTGCAGAACGCCTGCCGGGTCATCGAGCGGTACGAGCCCGGGGGCCGGGGCTACTACGCGGGCGCGCTGGCGCTGATCGGCCGGGACGGCGGCGGCGTCCAGACCCTGGACTCCCCCATCCTGATCCGCACCGCGGACATCGACGCCGCGGGAGGTCTCGGGGTGCCGGTGGGGGCGACGCTGGTCCGCCGCTCGGACCCGTACGGCGAGGTCGCCGAGACCCACGCCAAGGCGGCGGGCGTCCTGGCGGCCCTGGGGGTCCGGCCGGGCGCCGCCCGCGAGCCGGGAGGGCCGCGGCGCCGGCTCGGCGACGACACGCGGGTGCAGGCCGCGCTGGCGGGACGCCGCCGCAACCTCGCGCCGTTCTGGCTGCGGATGCAGGCCCCCGCCGGCGAGGGCGAGCCGGGCCCGCTCGCCGGACGGCACGCCTTCGTGGTCGACGGCGAGGACACCTTCACCGCGATGCTGGCGCACGTCCTGCGCTCGTCGGGGCTGGAGGTGACGGTGCGCCGCTACGACGCGCCGGGCCTGCGCGAGGCCGTGCGCGCACACCGCGGCCCGGTCGTACTCGGCCCGGGGCCGGGAAACCCGGCGGACACCAGGGACCCCAAGATGGCGTTCCTGCGCGCACTCGCCGCGGAACTGGTGCGGGACCACCGGCACGGGCTGCTGGGCGTGTGCCTCGGCCAGGAGCTGATCGCCGCGGAGCTGGGTCTCGACATCGTGCGCAAGGACGTCCCGTTCCAGGGCGCGCAGACGGCGGTCGACCTGTTCGGGCGCACGGAGACGGTCGGCTTCTACAACTCCTTCACCGCGCGCTGCGGCGACAAGGCGGCGGAGGAGCTGGCCATGCACCGGGTCGAGCTGAGCCGCGACCCGGCCACGGGCGACGTGCACGCGATGCGCGGACCGGGCTTCGCCGGGGTGCAGTTCCATCCCGAGTCCGTGCTCACCCTGAACGGCACGGCGATCGTGACGGAGCTCCTGGCGTCGCTGGTGACCGCCGGCTGAGGCCGGGTCGGCCCGGCCCGGGCGAACGGACGGGGTGGACGGGGTGGGCGGGGACGTTGAACGGCACATGGAGTCCGCGCACGCCCGTCCCGTCCCGTCCCGCGCCGACGGCCCCATGAGGTTCGGGGTGCTCCTCGCGGCGGCTCCGCTGTTCCTGCCGGCCCTCATCGTTCGGGCCGGGTCCTTGTTCCGGGCGGCAATGCAACCGCACCAGATGGACTGCGCGGAAACCGGGTCGTTCCTCGGCGGCGCGATACCAAGCGAGGCCACGGACATCAGCTGCCCGGGCTGCTCGGTCGACTTCCGGCTGCCGCACGACCGGGCCGGGGCACTGCTGACCGCCGCGTATCCCCGGCTCACGGAAGCGGACCCCTCCACCTGCGTCGCCGACCTCTGCCCGGAGGGCGGTGCCGACGGCACCGCGGACGTGCACATCGACGCCTACGACGTGTGAGGGCCGTCAGACGGCGGCCGCGGGCAGCTGCCGCGTCCGGGGCGCGGCAGCGCGGGACCGCCGGGGGCGTACGGGGGCGACGGGCTCGGGGGCCGGCGCCAGGGTGGCGCCGACCAGTCCGAGGACGGCGGCCAGCATCTCGGGGCCGTCGGCGGTCCCGTCGACCACCAGGTCGGCCCGGGCCCGGGAGGGCGCCACATGGGCGGCGTGCCGGTCCCGGCCGGTCTGCAGGTAGTTCCGCAGCGACAGCAGCGGGTCCTGCCGCTGGACCTCGATCTTCCGCAGGATCTTGCGCGCCAGGCGGACGTCGTCGGGGGCGTCCACGTACACCCGCCAGGCCGCCCGTGACAGGACGGCCGGGAGGGTGAGCGCGAACAGCCCCTCGACGACGACCAGGCGCACCCCGGGCAGCAGCCGGGCCGCGTCGATCGCCTCACCGACGGCGGTCTCGTCGATGGAGCCCGGATGGTTCCAGTCCAGGACCTCGTGCCCGCCGGCGCTGACCGTCCACACGCCCCTGCGCGGGTCGTGCGCGGGCACGTAGTGGTCGTCCAGGTGGATCAGTGCGATGGTCTCGGTACAGGTCAGCGACAGGGCTTCGGCCAGCGTGGACTTGCCGGATGCGGTGCCGCCTGCGACCGCCAGTACACCCGTCATGCCGGGCGCTCCTCATGTGCTCAAGGGGGAAAAACGAAGCGGCCGGACAAGCCGGGTGGAGGGAATGTACGGCCGCGTGTTCGCCCATGGCAAGCGGGGAAAGCCCAGGGGACGCCGGGGAAACGAGCTGTTTACCCGAAGAAGACACCGGCCTCGGCGTACAGCTTCGGGTCGACCGTCTTGAGCTGCTTGGTGGCGTCCGCCAGCGGGACCCGGACGATGTCCGTGCCGCGCAGGGCGACCATCTTCCCGAAGTCCCGGTCGCGGACCGCGTCGATGGCGTGCAGGCCGAAGCGGGTGGCCAGCCAGCGGTCGAAGGCACTGGGGGTGCCGCCGCGCTGGACGTGGCCGAGGACCGTGGTGCGGGCCTCCTTGCCGGTGCGGCTCTCGATCTCCTTGGCCAGCCACTCGCCGACGCCGGACAGTCGGACATGGCCGAAGGAGTCGAGGCTGCCGTCCTTCAGCACCACGTCGCCGTCCTTGGGCATCGCCCCTTCGGCGATGACCACGATCGGCGCGTAGCGGATCTTGAAACGGCTCTCCACCCAGGCGCAGACCTGGTCCAGGTCGAAGCGCTGCTCGGGCACCAGGATGACGTTGGCGCCGCCGGCCAGGCCCGAGTGCAGGGCGATCCAGCCCGCGTGCCGGCCCATGACCTCGACCACCAGGACGCGCATGTGCGACTCGGCGGTGGTGTGGAGGCGGTCGATGGCCTCGGTGGCGATGTTGACCGCCGTGTCGAAGCCGAAGGTGTAGTCGGTGGCGGCGAGGTCGTTGTCGATGGTCTTCGGTACGCCGACGCAGGGGACCCCGTACTCGTCCGACAGGGCGGTCGCCACCCCGAGGGTGTCCTCGCCGCCGATCGCGACGAGCGCGTCCACCTCGTACTTGGCGAGGTTCTCCTTGACCCGGCGCACGCCGTTCTCCGTCTTGAGCGGATTCGTGCGCGAGGAGCCGAGGATCGTACCGCCGCGCGGCAGGATCCCGCGGACGGCCGGGATGTCGAGGGGCACGGTGTCCCCTTCCAGCGGCCCGCGCCAGCCGTCCCTGAAGCCGACGAACTCGTATGCGTACTCCTGGACACCCTTGCGCACGACGGCACGGATGACCGCGTTGAGCCCGGGGCAGTCACCGCCGCCGGTCAGGACGCCAACTCGCATGATCCTTCCCCTTCCCGTTCGCACCATTTGCCTGCGCCGAAGACGCTAGCGTGACCGGTGTCACATACGGGATGGGCCGTTCGGTGAAATCCCTTGGCACGCGGGCAGGTTGGAAGGCCGGATTCACTCGTCCGAGTGCGGCAGGCGGAGCAGTGCCATGAGGGCGCCGGCGGGGTTACTCCTCGTCGAGTCCGCGTTCGATGGCGTAGCGGACCAGCTCGACGCGGTTGTGCAACTGGAGCTTGCCCAGGGTGTTCTGCACATGGTTCTGCACGGTGCGGTGCGAGATGACGAGCCGTTCGGCGATCTGCTTGTAGCTCAGCCCCTTGGCCACCAGGCGCAGTACCTCGGTCTCGCGGTCGGTGAGCCGCGGCGCCTCGGGCCGGTCGGCCGCCACGGGCGCGGGGTCCGAGGCCAGGCGCCGGTACTCGCCGAGGACGAGGCCGGCCAGGCCGGGGGTGAAGACGGGGTCGCCGACGGCGGTGCGGCTGACGGCACCGAGGAGTTCGTCCCGGCCGGCGGACTTCAGCAGATAGCCGGTGGCACCGGACTTCACGGCCTCCAGGACGTCCTCGTGCTCCCCGCTCGCCGACAGCACCAGCACCCGCAGGGCCGGGTTGTCGGCGATGACGTCCTTGCAGACCTGGACGCCGGACAGGCCCGGCAGGTTGAGGTCGAGGACCAGCACCTCGGGCTGCGCGGCCTTGGCGCGGCGCACCGCCTCCGGGCCGTCGCCCGCCGTCGCCACCACGACGTATCCCGCCTCGGTGAGGTCGCGCGCGACCGCGTCCCGCCACATGGGGTGGTCGTCCACCACCATCACCTTTACGGCCATGACCCCAATCTCCTCCCTCATTTGCCGAGCCTCAACTCGACTTCTGTCCCCTGGCCGGGCACCGACACCAGCTCCGCCGCGCCGCCGAGGTCGCGCAGCCGCCCCCTGATGGACTGGGCGACGCCGAGCCGCCCCTCGGCCTCCGCGTCGGCGAGCCGGCCCTCGGGGATGCCGGGCCCGTCGTCGCGGACGCTGACGAGGACCGCGTCGGGCGCGTCCTCCAGCAGGATCCACGCGTGCGCCCGCTCCCCCGCGTGCTTGCGCACGTTCTCCAAGGCGGCGCCCACCGCGGCGGCGAGTTCGGCGGCCGCGTGCGCGGGCAGCAGGACGGGGGTGCCGGGGGCGGCGACGGTGACACGGGTGCTGCCGTACGGGGTGAGCAGGGCCCGCAGGTCGCGGGGCGCATCGGGGTCCGGGGCCGCGTCGTCCGCTCCGGCCTGGCGCGGAGCGGGGACCCCGGACAGCGCCGCGGAGCCGCCGCCGATCAGGGCGCGCAGGGCGGCCTCCTGCTCACCGGCCATGATGCCGAGCGCCTCGGCCTGGCCGCCGATCTCGGTGCCCCGCCGCTGCACCATCGCGAGCACCTGGAGGACGTTGTCGTGGATGTCCCGGGCCAGCCGCTCCCGCTCCCGGGTGGCGGCCTCGATCTGCAGGGCGCGGGCGAGGGTGCGCTCACTGGCGCGGGCGACCTCGACGACGTAGCCGATCGCGATGCTGGCGATGGCCACCAGCAGCACGTTGTGCACGGTGTCGCGGGCCGGGGCGCCGCGTTCGACCAGGTTGGCGCCGCCGACCAGGCAGGAGGCGGCCGCCGCCCAGCGCCAGCCGCCCTTGATGGCGAAGGCGAGGACCGAGCCCGCGGTCCATATCGAGGGCAGGGTGGGCCCGCCCTCGACGATGCGCTGGTGCGTCTCGACGACGGGGGTGAGCAGGATGCCGGTGAGCGCGATGCCGAGGTCCACGAAGAGGAAGCCCCGGGTGCACCGCTGCGGCGAGCTGACCATGCCGAGCGTGGCCAGCGTCCACACCACGAGCACCGCCATGAACGCGATGCCCGGCACCGGCCGGGCGTGGCCGTCGTAGCCGACGGCGAACAGCGCGACGGCATAGCCGGCGGTGAGCAGCCGGTAGCCCGTCAGGGCGCGCCACAGCGGCTGCTCGACCGACATGCGGACGACACGCCCCTTCGGGCGCCCGGCCGTCCCCGCCGCCGGGCGCGCGACCGTGCCGCGGGCCGTGTCCCTGGCCATGGGCCTCCCCCGTTCCCCCGGGCCGGGGCTATGCCCCGGGTTCTGCCTGCTGCTTCTTCGCCGCCTCGGCGATCTGG
Organism: Streptomyces sp. NPDC088732; assembly: GCF_044751205.1. Lineage (NCBI taxonomy): Bacteria > Bacillati > Actinomycetota > Actinomycetes > Kitasatosporales > Streptomycetaceae > Streptomyces > Streptomyces sp. NPDC088732. The sequence continues at coordinate 86,620 of NZ_JBIVLI010000006.1, read as the reverse complement.
CGCTTGGCGGCGGAGGCGTAGACGTCCACGTACTCCTGGCCGGAGAGCTTCATGATCTCGTACATCACCTCGTCGGTGACCGAGCGCAGGATAAAACGGTCCTGCTCCATGCCCTGGTAGCGGCTGAAGTCCAGCGGCTTGCCGATCCTGATGCCGGGACGCATCAGCTTGGGCATGACCTGGCCCGGCGGCTGGATCTTCTCGGTGTCGATCATGGCGACCGGGATCACCGGGGCGCCCGTGGCGAGGGCGATCCGGGCCAGGCCGCCGGGCTTGCCGCGGTAGAGCCGCCCGTCGGGCGACCGGGTGCCCTCGGGGTAGATGCCGAAGAGCTCGCCGGACTCGATGACCTTTATCCCGCTGCGGATGGCCGCCTCGCCGGCACCGCGCGCGCCCGAGCGGTCCACCGGAAGCTGGCCGACGCCCTTGAAGAAGGCCGCGGTGAGCTTGCCCTTGACGCCCGGCGTGGTGAAGTACTCGGCCTTGGCGATGAAGGTGACCTTGCGGTCGAGCACGGCCGGCAGGAAGAAGGAGTCGGAGAAGGACAGATGGTTGCTCGCCAGTATCGCGGGTCCCCGCTTGGGGATGTTCTCCATGCCCTCCACCCACGGCCGGAAGGCGGCGCGCAGGGGGTGGCCGATCGCGATCTTCATCACGCCGTACAACAACCGATGACCTCCTGTGTCTGACGGGAAGACCTTAACGCCAGATCGGGCAGGGCTCTCCCCCGGTGTGAGCCGTCCGCGTACTGTGAGGTATCGCTTTCCGCGCATTCCACCGAACAGGAGACCTACGGTGCCGCTCATGCCCGGGGCCGAGTCCTATCGCCACGACGGCGGCGACATCGGCGTCCTGCTGTGCCACGGCTTCACCGGCACTCCGCAGTCCATGCGCCCGTGGGGCGAGTACCTGGCCGGGCGTGGTCTGAGCGTGTCGGCGCCGCTGCTGCCGGGGCACGGCACGCGCTGGCAGGACATGCAGGTCACCGGGTGGCAGGACTGGTACGCCGAGGTCGACCGGGAATTCCGCGCCCTGTCCGGACGCTGTGAACGCGTGTTTGTCTTCGGAATGTCCATGGGCGGTGCGCTGACGCTGCGCCTCGCCGCCCAGCACGGCGCGGCGGTCAGCGGTATCGCCCTCGTGAACCCCTCGGTCAAGGCCGACAGCCATCAACTCAAGGCCGTGCCGGTGCTGAGGCACTTCGTGCCCTCGGTGCCCGGCATCGCCAGCGACATCGCGAAGGAGGGCTCCACGGAGGTGGGCTACGACCGCACCCCGCTGCACGCGGTGCACTCCCTGAGCCGCTTCTGGACCCTCGTGCGGCGCGACCTGCCCCAGGTGACCCAGCCGCTGCTGCTCCTGCGCAGCCGGGTCGACCACGTCGTCCACCCGTCCAACTCGGCGCTCGTGCTCAGCCGCGTGTCGTCGACGGACGTGACGGAGACCGTGCTGGAACGCAGCTACCACGTCGCCACCCTCGACCACGACGCAGAGACGATCTTCGAGCAGTCCTGGGAGTTCGTGCGCCGGCTGACCGGCGCCGGGCCGTCCGCGGGCGACGACGAGAGCAACGAGAAGGAGGACGCCGCCCGTGGCTGAGCCCGAGGACGACCGCCGTCCGCTGCCCGAGGGCGGCGAGCCCGAGCCCAAGCCGGTCGACGAGGCCGCCGCCTGGGCCGAGATCGTGGCGGGGTACGACGACGACCCGGAGCCCGGCACGGCGTCCTGGCCTGAGGCCGAGGACGTCGCCGAGGGTTCCGGCAAGCCCGGCCCCGTCGTGGTGCCGACGACGCCCGAGACCACCTCCATCGTCATCCACCCCGTGCTCTCCGGTCCCCGCGACTACGAACTCGACGAGGACGAGGACGAGGGCCACTTCGTGCCGCCGGAGCCGCCGCCGCTGCCGAACGCCGACGTCACCACCAAGTTCGCCTGGCTGGCGGCGCTGGGCGGTCCGCTGCTGATCTTCGCGTTCGTCCTCTTCCAGGAGGAGATGCCGTGGTGGGCCATCACCGTCGGCATCGGCGGCTTCCTGGGCGGCTTCGCCACCCTGGTCACGCGGATGCGGCCGGGCGGCGACGAGGACGACGACCTGCCGGGCGGCGGCGCGGTCGTCTGAGCCCGGTCAACGCACCGACGGCACCCTGAGGGCGGCCAGGACCGGAAGATGGTCCGTGGCCGCCCTCAGGTCTGCGCGGGTGACGCCGCGCAGCGCCTCGGGGACACCGCAGCCGAGGACCTCGATGCCGGAGGTGGCGAAGACGGCGTCGATGCGCTGGTGCGGGTCGCCGGGCGTGGAGGTGTACTCGCCGCCCCAGGGCCGGACCGCCCAGGCGTCCTGGAGTTGACCGGCGAGCCGGCGGAAAGTGCGGCCGTCCGGGCGGTCGTTGAGGTCGCCGCCGGCCACCGCGTGGGGCTCGCCCATCGCGGCGAGGCGGTCCAGCAGCATCCCGCCCTGCGCGTAGCGCTCCTGGGACCGCAGCGACAGATGGCAGCTCAGCACGGACAGCCGGGCCCCGCCGATCCGGACCACGGCGGTCGCGAAGCCGCGCTGGTGCAGCCCGGGGGTGCGCGGCAGCAGGACGTCCTCGGTGCGCTCCACGTGGACCCGCAGCGAGGAGAGCACCAGCGGGCCCGCGGCGGTCGCCCCGCCGGTGACCGTCACCATCCCCGAGTCCCGGGCGAGCCGGGCGACCGCCTTGCGCCAGCGGAAGAAGCGGGGTGCCTCCTGGATCAGCGCGATGTCGGGCGCGCAGGCCCGGATGACCCGGCCGAGCGCGGCCTCGTCGTCCCTCATCGAGCGGACGTTCCAGCTCAGGACGCGGACGACGGCGGAGCCGTCCGGCTCCGTACGGGACGCCGGCAGATCCGGCCGCGGGACCTCGCTCACGCCGTCACCCTACTCGCCCGGCACAGCGGTGCCCCCGCACTCCGCGGAAGCCGGGTACCGGGGCACAGGCGGCCAGTTGCGCTGCTCGGCCTCGACCAGCGCGATGCCGGGCGCACCGGCCTGGATGACCCGGCCGAGCGCGACCTCGCCGTCCCTCATCGACCGGACGTTCCAGCTCAGGACACGGACGACGGCGGAGCCGTCCGGCTCCGTACGGCACAGCGGTGCCCCCGCACTCCGCGGAAGCGGGGTACGGGGGCACCGGTGCTCAACGGGCGGCCGGTTGCGCGGCTCAGCCCTGGCGGGCTAGGTCGGCGGCGCCGACGAGACCGGCCTTGCCGCCCAGTTGGGCGGCGAGGACCTGGGCGTGCGGCCGCAGCTGACCACCCACCAGCCAGCGGCGGAAGGACTTGCGGATCGGGTCGAGGACGAGTTCGCCCTCGTCCGAGACACCGCCGCCGACGATGAAGGCGGAGGGGTCGAAGAGCGACGCGAGGTCGGCGAGTCCGGCGCCGGCCCAGCGGGCGAGTTCGCGGAACGAGTCCACCGCCACGCTGTCGCCGCCGCGCGCGGCCTGGCTGATGTGCTGGCCCTGGATGCCCTCGGGTGTGCCGTCGCCGAGCGAGAGCAGCAGCGCCGCGTTCTCGGGCTGGGCCACGGCGCGCTGCTTGGCGTAGCGCACCAGGGCGCGGCCGGAGGCGTACTGCTCCCAGCAGCCCTGGCTGCCGCAGCCGCACAGCAGTCCGTCCGGGACCATGCGGATGTGGCCGAACTCGCCTGCCACGCCGAAGCGGCCGCGGCGCAGCTTGTTGCCGATGATGATGCCGCCACCGAGTCCGGTGCCGAGCGTGATGCAGATGACGTCGTCGTGGCCCTGGCCGGCGCCGAAGCGGTACTCGCCCCAGGCGGCGGCGTTGGCGTCGTTCTCGACCACGACGGGAAGTCCGACGCGCTGCTCGACCTTGTCCTTCAGCGGCTCGTGCCGCCAGCGGATGTTGGGCGCGAAGAGCACGGTGGCCCGCTTGTCGTCGACGTAGCCGGCGGCGCCGATGCCCACGGCCTCGACCGTGTGGCTCGTGCTGACGTCGTGGACGGCTGCGGCGATGGCGTCGACCACGCCTTCGGAAGTCGACGGAGTCGGCACCTTGACGATTTCGAGAATCGAGCCTTCCTCGTCGACCACGCCGGCCGCGATCTTCGTGCCGCCGATGTCGACGCCGATGGTGAGTCCCATGTGTCCCTCAGTATTCGGTCGATCCCCGCTGCGTCCAACCGTACCGGAGGGCGGGGTCCGCCCCGTTCCGCCCTTTGTTCAGTTCGTGTTCAGTCCAGGTCAATGCGTTCGCTGGACGGGCCGGCGTCGCCGGAGGTCCAGCGCCGTTCATGGCCTCCGACGGCGGCCCGGTAGGCGGCCATCAGTTCGGCGCCGGCCGCCGCGAGGTGGTCGAAGACCTCGGGGTTGCGTTCGACGACGGGCTCGACCGCCTGCCTCACCTGGGCGATGAGCCCCTGGGCGGCCATCTCGGCGGCGGGGCTGCGCAGCAGGGAGATCCGCTCGGTCACGGCCTCGGCGAGCCGTCGCAGTTCCTCCGCCGCACTGCCCGGCTCCTGCCCGGACTGCTGGCGGCGGCGGGCCTTCTCCGCCGCGATGTCCTCCGCGCTCGCCTTGGCCCAGGCGTCGTGATCGGCCGCGGGGCGGTCGGTACGGTCCGTGGATTCGCTCATGGTGGGCTCCGTGGGGCGCTCCGGCTTTTGACTACGACGTTACCCGAATGAAGCCGGTGCGTTCAGGGGGCCATCGCCGTCATCGGGGCCAAAGCGCCGGATCGGGAACGAACCGGACCTGCAGCGCGCCGTCGCGCAGGGCGGCCCCCTCCACGGTGCAGCGGCGCAGCGCGGACGGCAGCGGCAGGATGCGCCGGTGGCCTTCGGCGTCCACCACGAGCTCGTCGCCGCGGCGGACGAGGTCCACGGTGTCCCGCAGCGCGCCCGGCAGCGGCAGCCGCCACAGGAAGTGGCCCTCGGCGGCGAGCCGGTCCTCGGTGGTCCAGGGCGGCGCGGCGGGGCCCTCGGCGGCCGGGGCGGGCGGCTCGGCCCCGAGCCGTGCCAGGTCCCCGGTCCCGCGCGGTTCGCGTCCCAGGTGCGGCAGTTCGTGCAGGGCGGTGCCCGTGTCCGCGATCTCGGCGCGCAGGGCGCGCAGTTCCTTGCGCTGCACGCCCGACAGTTCGGCGAGCCACGGGTCGGGCGAGTGCGCGGGCAGCAGCCGGTTGGCCACGACGGCCTCCAGCCGGTGCCCGTGCAGGGCCAGTCCGGCCCGGGCGTGGCGCACCGCCTCGGCGGCGTGCGCGCCGGGCTCGACGACCAGCCGTACGGTCGTCGCCGCGTCCTCCACCACGGCCTGGGCGGCGGCCAGTTCGCGATCGGCGCGGGCGGCGGCCTCGTACGCCCAGGGGCCCGGCGCGGGGACACCGGCCAGCTGGGCGAGGACCGGGCGCAGGGCACGGGCGGCCTGGCGCTGTTCGGGCAGCAGCCGGGCGAGGTAGCGGCGCAGTTGCTCCGGCAGGGCGAGTGCGGCGAGCGCCGCGCGCACCGGCGGGAGGTCGGCCACGACCAGGTCCCAGCCGTCCGCCGTGTCGCGCAGGGCGCGGAGCAGGGCGAGCGGTTCCGCGCCGGGGAGTTCGGTGAGCTCCTCGGGGTCCAGCGGCGCGGCGCCGAGCAGTTCGAGCAGTGCGCCGACCCGGCCCTGGAGCTCCATGGCGTCGGCCCGGAAGGAGGCAGCGGGGTCGATCCGGGCGGCCCACAGCCCCGGCACGGAGGGGACAGCGACGGGGACGGGGCCTGCGGCGGCGTCCGTGCCGAGAACGCGTTCCAGCGCCCCGCCGCGGTCCGCGGACAGGAGCAGCACCCGGCGCCCGGGGGCGGCGGCGGTCACGGCGGTGGCGGCCGCGACGGTGGTGCGGCCCGCCCCGCCGGCACCGGTGACCAGGACCGTGCGCACGTCAGTCCTGGGACTCGACGCGCTTCTTCAGGCCGGCGAGGGCACGGTCGATGATGACCTTCTCGGCCTTGCGCTTGATCATGCCGAGCATGGGGATCTTGACGTCGACGGTCAGCTGGTAGGTGACCTCGGTGCGCTTGCCGTCCTCGACGGGGACGAGGAGGTAGGCGCCGTCCAGGGTGCGGAGCATCTGGGACTTGACCAGCGTCCAGCGCACCTCGCTGGTGCCGACCCAGGTGTAGGCGAGGGTGTGGTCGTCCTTGATCGCACCGGCGTCGAGGAGGAGGCGGACCTGCTCGGCGCGGCCCTCGGGGTCGGCGGCGAGGATCTCGGCCTCCTTCACCTCCCCGGTCCACTCCGGGTAGCGGGCGAAGTCGGAGATGACACCCATGACATCGGCCGGGGCCGCGTCGATCGTGATGCTGGACCTCGTGTGTTCCGCCATCGCCGTGGCCCCTCCGGGACGTCGCGTCATGTACCTGCTGTCGTGTGCCTGCCGCTGAAGGCTACCGCCTGGTCGGACGCCCGCAGACCTCCGGGGCCGTCACCATTGCAGTGCCCACGGCGTTCTCGTCGAGTTGAAGTGACCGACGTTCACGCATTCGGTCGTGCCGATGCGCATCCGGGGCACCAGCGGCTGGTGGACGTGGCCGAACAGGGCGTACCGGGGCCGGGTGCTGCGGATCGCGTCCAGCAGGGCCTCGCTGCCGCGCTCGAAGCGGCGGGCGACCGTGTCGTAGCAGAGCTCGGGCACGGCGGGCGGGATGTGCGAGCAGAGCACGTCGACCTTGCCGAGGGCGGCCACCTTGGCGGCGTAGGTCTCGTCGTCGATCTCGTACGGGGTGCGGTAGGCGGTGCGCAGGCCGCCGCCGACGAAGCCGAAGACCAGGCCGCCGATCTCGGCGGTGGCGCCGTCGAGCACGGTCGTGCCCGGCCCGGCGTACTCGGGCCACAGCGCGGGGATGTCGACGTTCCCGTACGTGGCGTACGTCGGCGTGGGGAAGGCGGCGAACAGTTCGGCGTACTGGCGGCGCACGGCGGCCTCGATGGCGGTGCGCCGGTCGGTGCCCAGGCCGCCCCACAGCTCCCGGTCCAGGGCGCGGGCCTCGTCCCAGCGCAGGGCGGTGCGCAGGGCGACCATGCGGGAGGCGTTCGCCGCGCCGAACAGGTCGGGGAAGATGCCGCGCGAGTGGTCCGCGTAGTCCATGAACAGGACGAGGTCGCCGAGGCAGACGAGGGCGTCGGCCCCCTCCCCGGCCTTGGCGAGCGCCTCGGCGGCGCCGTGGACATCGCTGACGACGTGGACACGCATGCCGATCACTCTAGGCCGCCGGGCCGGGCCCGCGGGCGGTGCCGGCGGGGCCCTTGTTACCTGCGGGTTGTCGGGTACCTCGACTAGGCTTTCCACCAGTGGATACGCGCTGGGCCGCAGCGGACCACCGGAATGTGACCACGATGTGACACACAAAACATCTACACGGCACCCCCTACCGCTGGAGCTTTACCGGTGGGTAACGTCCGGGCAGTCCGCACCACTGTTCACCCCCGCAGTGGCCGCAGCCAGCACCGCCGCCGGCGCCGATGAGGAGCAGCAGTCTTGCGCGAGTTCAGCCTTCCGGCACTCTACGAGGTCCCCGCGGACGGCAATCTGACGGATCTCATCCGCCGCAACGCCGCTCAGCACCCGGACGTCGCCGTCATCGCCCGCAAGACCCCCGCCGGTGACTGGGCGGACGTCACCGCCACCGCGTTCCTCGCCGAGGTGCGCGCGGCCGCCAAGGGCCTGATCGCCTCGGGCGTGCAGCCCGGCGACCGGGTCGCCCTGATCTCCCGCACCCGCTACGAGTGGACGCTGTTCGACTTCGCCGTGTGGAGCGCGGGCGCCGTCACCGTTCCGGTCTACGAGACCTCCTCGGCCGAGCAGGTCGAGTGGATCCTGTCCGACTCCGGCGCGGTCGCCGCGATCGTGGAGACCGAGGCGCACGAGAAGTCGGTGGAGTCCGTCCGCGAGCGCCTGCCGCAGCTGAAGCACGTGTGGCGCATCGAGGGCGGCGCCGTGGAGACGCTGACCGCCGCCGGGACCGACATCGCCGAGGCGACGGTCGACGAGCGCGGCGCGTACGCCAAGGCCGACTCGCCCGCGACCATCGTCTACACCTCGGGCACCACCGGCCGCCCCAAGGGGTGCGTGCTCAGCCACCGCGCCTTCTTCGCCGAGTGCGGCAACGTGGTGGAGCGGCTGAAGCCGCTGTTCCGGACCGGCGACTCCTCGGTGCTGCTCTTCCTGCCGCTGGCGCACGTCTTCGGCCGGCTGGTCGAGGTGGCCAGTGTGATGGCCCCGATCAAGCTCGGGCACGTCAGCGACATCAAGAACCTGACCGGCGAGCTGTCCTCGTTCCGGCCGACGATGCTGCTGGGCGTGCCGCGCGTGTTCGAGAAGGTGTACAACTCCGCCCGCGCACAGGCGCAGGCGGGCGGCAAGGGCAAGATCTTCGACAAGGCGTCCGACGTCGCGATCGAGTTCAGCCGCGCCCTGGACTCGGCGAACGGGCCCTCGCTGGGCCTGCGCTTCAAGCACAAGGTCTTCGACCGGCTGGTCTACAGCAAGCTGCGCGCCGTGCTCGGCGGCCGCGCCGAGTACTCCATCTCCGGCGGCGCGCCGCTCGGCGAGCGGCTCGGCCACTTCTACCGGGGCATCGGCTTCACCGTCCTGGAGGGCTACGGCCTGACGGAGTCCTGCGCGGCCACGGCCTTCAACCCCTGGGACCGTACGAAGATCGGCACCGTCGGCCAGCCGCTGCCGGGTTCCACCGTCCGCATCGCCGACGACGGCGAGGTGCTGCTCCACGGCGAGCACCTGTTCAGCGGCTACTGGAACAACGAGGCGGCGACGGCGGAGGCCGTCACGGACGGCTGGTTCCACAGCGGCGACATCGGCGCGCTGGACGAGGACGGCTACATCACCATCACCGGCCGCAAGAAGGAGATCATCGTGACCGCGGGCGGCAAGAACGTCGCCCCGGCGGTGATCGAGGACCGCATCCGCGCCCACGCGCTGATCGCGGAGTGCATGGTGGTCGGCGACGGCAAGCCGTTCATCGGCGCGCTGGTGACCCTGGACGAGGAGTTCCTGCCCCGCTGGGCCGAGCAGCACGGCAAGGCCGGCCGCACGGCCGCGGCGCTGCGGGAGGACCCGGACCTGCTGGCCGAGGTGCAGTCGGCGGTCGACGACGGCAACGCCGCGGTGTCCAAGGCGGAGGCGGTGAAGAAGTTCCGCGTCCTGGCGACCCAGTTCACCGAGGAGTCCGGGCACGTGACGCCGTCGCTGAAGCTGAAGCGCAACGTGGTACTGCGGGAGTTCGCGGACGAGATCGCCGCGATCTACACCACCTGAGCACCGGCGGTCCCTGACGACCGTCGGCGGTGGCCGCCGTACGCCTCGCGCGGACGGCGGCCACCGGTATTCCGGGGGCGGACCGGCCGCGGGGCCTGCGGGCCGCGCTAGAGAAGCGCCTTGAGCCGGTCGGCCAGCAGGTCCCAGCGCCAGGCGTCCTCGACCCACTTGCGTCCGCGCTCGCCCATCCGCTGCCGCAGTTCCGCGTCGCCGAGCAGGGCCAGGATGCGGTCGGCGGCGTCCTCCGGCACACCCCCGCGCACCACCCAGCCGGTCTCGCCGTCCAGCACCGCGTCCGGCGCTCCGCCGGAGTCGCCGGCCACCACGGGCAGCCCGGTCGCGGACGCCTCCAGGTAGACGATGCCGAGCCCCTCCACGTCCAGCCCGCCGCGACGGGTGCGGCAGGGCATGGCGAAGACGTCGCCCGCGCCGAAGTGCGCGGGCAGTTCCTCCCAGGGCACCGCCCCGGTGAAGACGACCGAGTCGGTCACCCCGGTCTCCGCCGCGAGCCGCTTCAGCTCCTTCGCGTACGGTCCGCCGCCGACGACCAGCAGCACGGTGTCCGGCTGCACGGCCAGGATGCGCGGCAGCGCGAGGATCAGGGTGTCCTGGCCCTTGCGCGGCACGAGGCGGGACACGCACACCACCACCGGCCGGTCCGCCAGCCCGAGGCGGGCCCGGACGGCGCCGCCGCCCGAGGCGGGGTGGAAGGTCTTCTCGTCGACCCCCGGGGGCAGCTGCACCATGCGCGCCGCGGCCCGCGGGCTCAGCACGGGCGCGATCCGCGACCGGGTGTATTCACCCAGATAGGTGATCGTGTCGGTGCCCTCGCCGATCCGGCGCAGCAGCCGGCGGCTGCCGGGCAGCTGCGCCCACCCCGCCTCGTGGCCGTGCGTCGTCGCCACGATCCGCCGGGCACCGGCCTTCCGCAGCGCCGGGGCCATCAGGCCCAGCGGCGCCGCCGCGCCGAACCACACCGACGTGCAGCCGTGCTCCCGCAGCAGCTCCACGGCCCGTCCGGTCACGCGCGGGGTCGGCAGCAGCATCGACGTACGGTCGCGGACGACCGGGAAGGGCTGCTCGGCGTCAAAGCGGGCGACCTCGGAGCCGTCCCGCCACGTGGAGGCGTACACCACCACCTGCCCGGGATCCAGGCGCAGCGCCATGCTGTGCACGAAGGCCTGGATGCCGCCGGGGCGGGGCGGGAAGTCGTTCGTGACGATCAAGGTCTTGTCCATACGGCGCCGAGCGTAGCGCTTGCGGGCCCCGGCAACCGACCGAGGCCGCCGATGCGTCCTTGAGAACCGGGGCCCGTCCACAGGCGCGACCGGCATCGTGCATCATCACACCAGAGGCGATACGACGAGGTGGACATGGCAGGCAGTAATGGCGGGAGGTCCCCGGTGGGACCGGCCCTCGCCTGGGTGATCACGCGGATCGCGTTGCTGCTGTGCGTGTTCAAGGTGTTCAGCGTGTCGCCGATCGACGTCACCTCCGACGTCTCGGCGATCTACCACGGCTGGTACGACGTCCTGCGGTCCGGCACCTTCCCGCTGCACGACGTCACCTGGCAGTACCCGCCCGCCGCCGCGCTGGCCGTGCTCTCCCCCGGGCTGCTGCCGTTCCTCGACTACACCACCGCCTTCTTCTGGCTGGCGTCCGTGGCCGACGTGGTCACCTTCGCCATGCTGCTGCACGGCTCGCGCGGCGAGGGACGCCGGCAGGCGGGCGTGTGGGTGTGGGTGGTGGGCGTGCCGCTGCTGGGACCGACCGCGTACGCCCGGTACGACGTGATGGTCACCGCCGTCGCCGTGGCCGCGCTGCTGGCGACCGTACGGCGGCCCAGGGTCGCCGGCGCGCTCATCGCCTTCGGGGCGATGCTCAAGGTCTGGCCCGTGCTGCTGCTGACCGGGGTGAGGGACCGCCGGGTGTGGACGGCCGCCGTGGCCGGCGCGGGCGTCCTCGCGCTGGGCTTCTGGCTCTGGATGCCGGGGGCCTTCGCCTTCCTGCGGTTCCAGGGCGAGCGCGGCACCGAGGTCGAGTCGCTGGGCTCCCTGGTCTTCCACATCGCCCGGCACCACGGCTGGCAGGGCCAAGTGCTGCTCAACTACGGCTCCGTGGAGTTCCTCGGTCCGTACGTCGCCCTGGTCAGCGACATCGCGCTCACCCTCACCGTGACGGCCTTCGCGTGGCTGCTCCTGTGGCGGCTGCGGGCCCGCACCCTCGACGCGGCGACGCCCTTCGACGCGGCCTTCACCGCCGTCCTGCTGTTCACGACGACCAGCCGGGTCATCAGCCCGCAGTACATGATCTGGCTGATCGGCATGGCGGCCGTCTGCCTCACGCTGCGCGCGAGCGTCATGGCGGTGCCGGCGGTGCTGGTGATCGTGGCGACCGGCGTGACCCTCTACGAGTTCCCGATCCGCTTCGGCGACGTCGTCACCAGCACCCCCCTCGGCATCACGCTCCTCGTGGTCCGCAACGGCCTGCTGGTCGCCGCCTGCGTCGTCGCCTGCCGCCGCCTGTGGACCTCCACGGCCCGCGACCCCGGCCCCTTCCCCACCGCCCCCGTGTCCTCCCCCAAGGCCGAACCCGAGCCCGACGAAGGCCGCGAACTCCTCACGTGGTGACCCCGACCGGGCGGACGGGGCCGTCCAGCGGGCGCACGGCCGATCGGGCCGAACGCCCCAGACGCCACCGGCCGCCGTCCCCGGCCCCCGCGGCCCACCTGGTGACCGCGCCCTGCTCGACAGCCAGGCGCGCCGCCGGACGCCGTGTACGGAACCCCACGGCCCCTTCCCGGCGAAACCCGGTAACCCGGCATAACCCGGCACAGATCAGGCGGGTCCGCACAGCACAGGTACACAGCACGCAGTGGATCGGCCCGGACACGATCGCGCCCGCCAGGCGCCGCCGCACGCCCCGCGCCGACCGCCACTGCCCGCGTCCCCAGCCCCTTCCCCATCATCCCCGCAAACCCACTCCTCCAAGGACGGGTCCGGAGCCCGGCACAGGCCGCGAACTCCCTACCCGGTGATGACGCCTTGCCCGGCCCGGATCAGGCGGACGAGCCCGCGAAGGCGGGGCGGCCGGGATGCGCTGCGCGGCCGGGCAGTGGGTCCCGAAGGGCAGGTGCAGGGCGCGCGGCGGGTCCGGGTCGGAGACATCGGCGACCGTCAGGCGCCGCCGACCACCGTGTGTGGGCCCCGGCCCCTTCCCCACCGCCCCGGAGGGCCCTCCGTCCCGCGCAGCCCGAGCCCGACGAAGGCCGCGAACTCCTCACCTGGTGACCGTGCCCGGGCGGACGAGCCGCGTCGCAGGGCGGATCGAGCCGGGCGCGCCGCCGGACGCCGGACGCCGTGTGCGGAACCCCACGGCCCCTTCCCGGGGAAAGCCGGTAACCCCGCCTGGGCCCGGCACCGATCAGGCGGGCGCGTCGGCCCACCGCAGGTGCGCAGCACGCAGTGGATCGGGTCGGACACAATCGCGCCCCCCAGGCGCGGCCGAACGCCACGGCCCGCGGCCCCAGCCCCCTCCCCCAACGACGAGTCCGAGCCTGACGAAGGCCGCGAACTCCCCACCTGGTGACCGCGCCCACGCGGACGGGCCCGCGTCCAGCAGGCGCGCGGCGGGTCGGGCCGGGCGCCGGGCGCGGAGCCCCGCGCCCGGCGCGGCGCGGCTCAGGCGGGCGGGGTCGCGAACGCGCGGGCGGCGGCGATGCGCTGGACGGGGGTGGGGTGGGTGCCGAAGAGGAGGTGCAGGGCGCGCGGCGGGTCGGGGTCGGAGACGTTGGCGACTGTCAGGCGGCGCTGCATGGCGATGAACTCGGCCGGGTCACCGGTGAGTTCGAGGGCGTGCCGGTCCGCGCGGCGTTCGGCGCTGCGGCTGACGGCGCAGCCGAGGGGGCCGGCCAGGGCGGAGCCGACGGCCGCCGCCGCGGCGAGCAGGAAGAGGCCGCGGGGGTCGTCGGCGGCGTACGGGGAGGCCGCGGCGAGGAAAGCGGCCAGGACGCAGACGCCCGCGGCGGCGCCGAGCGCGCCGAGGAGGGTGCCGCGCAGCACGTCGCGGTGCTTGACGTGGCCGAGTTCGTGGGCGACGACGAGTTCCACCTCGCCGGCCGGTGCGGTGGTCACCAGGGTGTCGTAGGCGACGATGCGCCGGGTCCTGCCGAAGCCGGAGACGTAGGCGTTGAGGGCGGTCGTGCGCCGTGAGGCGTCCGCGACCAGGACGTCGCGCACCGGGACGCCGTCGCGTGCGGCCAGCGCCAGCAGGGCGTCCCGCAGCGGCCCGGCGTCCATGGGCCGGAAGCGGTTGAAGAGCGGTTCGAGGACGACGGGGGCGAGCCAGGACAGCGCCACGGCCGCGCAGGCCGCGCCGAGGGCGGCCCAGGCCCAGCCGAGCCCGTAGAAGCCGTACAGGGCGGCGAGGGCGAGCGGCACGGAGACCAGCAGGCCGCGCAGGACGTCGGCCGCCCAGCCGCCCCAGCCCTGGGTCACCAGGCCGTAGCGGTGGCGGACGACCCGTACCCGGGCGGAGAAGGGCAGCACGACAGCCTGCCGGAGCAGGACGAGGAGGAGCCCGCCGGCGAGGACGCGCAGCCCCCAGGCGTCGCCGAACACGCCGGTCAGCGCGGCCCCCGCGGGGGTCAGGCCGAGCAGGAGCAGCAGGGCGAGGCCGGTGAGGCGGCTGCCGAGCAGGGGCGGCAGCTGGGCCCGGCGCAGCGCCCTGCCGCGTTCGGTCTCGGCGGGGCTGAAGTCCTCGGTCATCCCAACTCCCGCTCGACGTAGGCGCGCCAGCGCGCGGTGAGCTCGTCGGTGCCGATCCCCAGCACGCGGCGTGTGTCCGCACCGGCACGGTACAGGGCGACGAGCCGGGCGTCGCCCCATTCCTCCGCGATGAACCGGCAGGCCAGCCAGGCGCCTTCGTAGGCCTGCGCGAGCCCAGCGGCCCGGGTGCCGAAGGCCGCGTCGGAGGGCAGCGCCCGGGGCACGTGGCCCGCGGCGACGTCGCGGGCGAGTTCGGGGGCGACGGCCGGTGCGGAGCGGCCGGTGCCGCGGTAGGCGACCCAGTCGGCGAAGCCCTCGGAGAGCCAGAGGGGGGTGCCGGGTGCGGTGGCGGAGCGGGTCGCCACATGGGTGGCCTCGTGGGTGAGCACGACGCGGCGGCCGAAGGCGGACAACTCCCCGAAGGCCTCGGGGTTGACGATGACGCGTCCGCCGGGGGCGTCCGAGGCGGGGCCGCCGGCCTCGCCCGTGGTGACGGCGGCGATGTCCCGGTAGGCGTCCGCGGGGGCGCCGAGCAGTTCGCCCATGTTCCGCAGCGACGCGGGGACCTCCACGACGATCCTGCCGCCCCAGCCGCGCGTGCCCCAGGCCCGCAGCACGGCGGGGACCGCCCGGTCCGCGTCGGCGGCGTACGTCTTCAGAGAGGCGGTACCCGTGGTGCCGAGGACGAGGCTGTGCGTGCCGCGCACCACCCGCACCGGGCCCTGCTCCCACAACTGGTCGCCGTCCGCGCCCTCGGCGGCGACGCGCCACTGCCCGTCGCCGTCCTGCCCGAGCCGCACCGACTCCTGTGCGGCGACGGGCGCGCTGTCGTAGCCCTTGACGCGGTAGTCCAGTTCGACGCGGGCGGCCGGGCGGTCGCCGCCGTCCACCGAGACGACCCGGTACGACCAAGCGGCCAGCGGTACGTCTGCCAGATTCCGGAAGACCTGCCGTTCGGCGGCGCGGCGGGCGGGTACCGCCCCGGCGAGGTACGCCGGCTCGTCGCGGTGCAGCAGGGCCGCCGCCCGCCCGTCCAGCAGCCGCTGCACGGCCTCCCGGTCCGGGCGGTCGCCGAGGTCCCCGGTGGGCCCGCAGCCGGCCAGTACCGCCGCGCAGCACAGCGCGGCGGCGGCAGGGCGGACGAGGGGACGGCGGGTGCGGGCCACGCCGCCGATCGTACGTTCCCCCGGTCCCGGGCAACCGGTCGGGCGACCGGCCGGGCGACCGTCACACGGGCCGGGTCACGCGGGCCGGGTCACCGCCGCGACCGGCATCATGCCGATCGGGTCGTAGCGCACCCGCGCCCCGGGGTAGGGAGCGTGCACGACCTGGCCGCCGCCGACGTACATGCCGACATGGCTGGCGTCGCCCCGGTAGACGACCAGGTCGCCGGGGCGTGCCTGGCTGAGCGGCACCTGCCGCCCGGCGTGCAGCTGCGCCTGGGAGGTGCGCGGCAGTCCGACGCCGGCCTGCCGGTACGCCCAGACCATCAGCCCGGAGCAGTCGAAGGCGCCGGGGCCGGTGCTGCCCCAGGCGTACGGGGCGCCGACGACGGAGCGCACGGCCGACACGGCGGCGGCGGCACGTGCGGAGGACGCCGCGAGGTCCGGGATGTCGATCAGCCGTCCGGAGCGCGAGGCGCGCTGCTCCAGGCGGGAGGCGAGCTGGGCCCGTTCCTCGTCGCTGAGGGAGTTGACCAGGCGCGCGGCGGCCATCAGCTTGCGCTGCACCGTCTTCTTGCGGGCGTTGAGCGTGGTGCGGGCCCGCTCCAGCTCCACCAGCCGGCCTGCGGCCTGCATGCGCTCCTGGTCCAGCACCCGCTGGGCGTCGCGCAGTTCGCCGAGCCGGGCGTTGCCGCGGCTGCTGATCCGGTCGAGGGTGGCGGCCCGGTCGAGGTAGGTGCCGGGGTCCGGGGAGAGCAGCAGGGCGAGCGTGGGGTCCACTCCCCCGCTGCGGTACTGGGCGCCGGCGAGCATGCCGAGGTCGTTGCGGAGCCCGTTGACCCGTTCCTGGCCGCGTGCGGCGCGGTCCTGCAGGACCTCCACCTGGCCGCGCAGCTGCTCCGAGCGCTCCTTGGCCGCGTTGAACTGCTCGGTCGCCCGCTCGGCCTGCTCGTAGAGGTGGTCGATGCGGGTGGCCACGTCGGTCGCGTTGTCCGCGGGCCGGGCCTGCGCGCTGGGCGCGGAGGCGGCGCCGGCCACCGCGGCGGCGGTGGCGGCAGCGGCGGTCAGGACCGTGACCCGTGCGGTACGGGGGCCCTGGCCCGGCTGCGGAATGCGTCGATGGGAAGGCACGTCGGCCGACAGTAGTCAGCCGTGCACGCGGAGTTCAAAGACCCGGACACGCACGGAGGCCGGGTGATGCCCCACTTGTGCAGGTCATCGCCCGGCCGTCACCGTACGAGATCACCCGATAGGTTCAACCCGGGCACGAGGTGACCGGGGGACGAGGATCAGATGCGCACGCCGAACTGGAACGGCATGTTGTTGATCGACTCGTAGCGGACGACCGTGCCGGTGCGCGGTGCGTGCAGGACCATGCCGTTGCCCGCGTAGAGGGCCACGTGGTGCATGTCGCCGTAGAAGATCACCAGGTCGCCGGGCATCAGCTGGCTCATCGTCAGGTGCGAACCGGCGTACGCCTGGGACTGCGAGGTCCGGGGTATGGAGACGCCGGCCTGGGCGTAGGCCCAGGAGGTGAGGCCGGAGCAGTCGAAGGAGCTCGGGCCGGTGGCGCCGTAGACGTACGGCGAGCCGAGCTTGCTCTGGGCGGCCGAGAGGGCGGCGGCGGCGCGACCGGAGGCCGGGGTGTCGTTGCCCAGGTTGACGCGCTCGTTGCTGCGGCTGGAACGCGCGTCCTCGGCGGCGAGCGCGGCACGCTGGGCGGCGGTCAGGGAGTTGAGCAGCTTCTGCGTCTCCGCGAGCTTGCCCTGGACTTCCTTCTTCTTCTTGCGCAGCTCTGTGCGGGTCTGGTCGAGCTCGGAGAGCTTGCTCGCCGCCTCGGCCTTCTGCTGGTTGAGCGTGCGCTTCTTCTCCGCGATCTGGCGGAGCGCCTCGGCCTGCTTGGTGCTCACCTGGTCGAGGGTGGACGCCTTGTCGAGGTAGCTGTCCGGGTCCGCGGAGAGGAAGAGCTGCAGCGTCGGGTCGATGCCGCCGCTGCGGTACTGGGCGCTGGCGAGGGTGCCGAGGTCGTCCTGGAGGTCGTTGAGGTCGCCCTGCTGGCGGGCCACCTCGTCCTGGATGACCTCGACCTGCTTCTGCAGCTGGTCCTGCTTCTCCGTCGCGCCGTTGAGCTTCTCGGTCGCCTGCTCGGTCTGCTCGTACAGGGCGTCGACCTTGGCCTTGACGCTCTTGACGGACTGCTTGGCGGGCGCGGCCTGGGCGGCCTGGGCGGAGAGGGCCACAGCTGCGGCGGCGGTCGCGGTGAGCACAGTGACACGTGCGCGACTGGTCTGCTTGGGACGACGGTGGGACGCCACTCGGGCGAGCTCCTTCTTCCTCCAGCCGCCTGCCGCGTGCATCGGGAACCGCGGTTCCCCGGCCCCGAGCGTCGGCGTCCCCCGTCGTACGCACGCCACTTCGGATCGGCGGGACCTCCGCTGCCACCCTGATTGGGTGATCGACTGCGCAGAGGTTCGAGGCCTGACCCTAGTGACCATCTTGTGATCGGATCAAATCTCTGAAGGAAAAAAGTCATTCACTCGCGTTTTCTTTACACACATCACACGCGTAGTGATGGCGAGTTGACGCAGAGCTCCGAAAAACCGCCCCACACGCCCCACGATGTGCTCCAGGTCACACCCGGGCAAGTCGCTTGAGCAACAAGACGGATGCGACCGGGCGGGCGCCGGCACGAGCCACCCCGTCCGCGACCTCACGGTCGGACGAAACCACCACAATCGGGCGACCGGGAGGTTCCGCCCGAACCAGACGCCGGATCAACTCGTCCGCCGTCTCACCGGCCTTGCTGAACAGCACCCGCACCCCGCGCGGCGGGGCGAGCAGCACCGGGGCGTCCAGGTCGGCGCCGTCGAAGACGCAGGTGACCTCCGCGCCGCTCTGCGCGGCCAGCACCGCCAGGCCGCCCAGCAGCCGCAGCCGCTGCTTCTCCAACGGCAGGGCGGGATAACCGGTCTTCGTCACGTTGTAGCCGTCGATGACCAGATGGGCCTGCGGCAGCGCGAGCAACTGGTCCAGCAGCGCGGGGTCGTCCTCCGACAGGGCGCGGCGCGCGATGTCCTTCGGGCTGATCGCCCCCGGCGCCACCGCGTCCACCGTGTCGGCCGGGCGCACGCCCAGGGTGTCGCGCGGCGGCAGCGCCAACTCGCGGCGCAGTCCGGACGCGGCGTCCAGCACGGTGTCGAGCAGCAGCCGCAGCCGCATCTCCTCCACGGTGCGGCCCTCGCGCGCCGCCCGGCGGCCGGCCTCGACCGCCGACTCCGCCTCGGCCAGCCGGGCCCGCAGCCGGCGCGCCTCGCCGTCCGCGGCCGCCTTGTCCGCCGCCGCGGCCGAACGCGTCTCGTCCAGCTCGGCCTCGACCTTGCGCAGCGCCGCCTCGGCACGCTTCACATCGCTGCCGGCGCTGCGCAGTTTGCGTTGCAGCGACTCCGTTTCCTTGCGGGCCGCGTCGAGGTCGGAGCGGGCCCGGACGGCCTCGGTGCGGGCGTGCGCCCGCACCTCGTCGAGTTCGCTCTTCAGCTGCCGCAGTTCGCGCAGCACTTCCTCGCCGGCCCGCTCCGCGCTGGCGCGCTGCGCCTCCTCGCCCGCGGCGGCGACCAGCTTCGCCCAGCCCGCGGGCCGCAGCAGATAGGCGGCCGCGGCCACGTCGAGCGGATCCACGGCCGGCGGCGGCGTGCCGGCGTCCAGCGACTCGCACAGATCGGGCTCCGCCTCGCGCAGCCGTCCGGCGACCCGCTGCCGGAACGCGGGATCGCTCTCCAGGGCGCTGGCCATGGCGGTGGCCGCGAACTTGGCGCGGCGACTCGGGGTGAACCGGGCATACGGGCGCAGCACCGCAGGCAGCTCGCCCAGGGTCAGCCCGCCGAAGGCGTCGGCCGCCAGCGAGACCACGCGGTGGCGCACGCCCTCGGGCAGCGGGCGGTCGAGGGTCTCGGGCGCGGCCGAGCCGTCCGGGGCAGCCGGAGCCGCGGGCCCGGCCGCCTCGTCGCCGTGGCCCGGGTTACCACCGGTCCGGTCCACCAGTCACTCCTGTCCAGTTCTTCGGCGCCTCCCCGGCCACCCTCGACCCCTCAGGTCGCGCCGCGCCCCTCCATTGTCCCCGGCGGCGGTCAGGCCTGCGCAGCCGCCGCGTCGGGACGGTCCACCAGCTCCACCCGGTCCACGGCGTTGCACCAGCGGCAGCGCACCGACTCGACGGTCTCGCTCAGCACCTCGCGCTCCTCCACCGAGGGTTCCCCGGCGAGGTCGAGATGCACGTACTCGACGACCCTGCTGGAGCGCGTCACGTCGAACCGGGTCAGGTTTCCGCAGAGAGTGCAGCGCCACCGGGTCGTGGCGGTCGGCAGGGGAACCGTCATCGGATCTGCTCCTAGGTCGCGCGTTTGCGTTCCGGTCACCCTACGGCCTCGGCGGGATCCGGCGCTGCGGCGAGGCGTCCTGTGCCGGTTGAACCCGGTCCGTCATGATCGATCCATGGTCATCCCGGTGTACGACGAGAACCCTGTCCGCCGCAGACCCTTGGTGACGTACGCCCTGATCGGGCTGTGCGTGGCGGTCTTCCTCATCGGCCCGGCCTCCGGGCTCAACCCCGTCTACGGCACCGGCCACGAGCTCGCCTGCGCCCAGGCCTCGTACTTCGCCCGGTGGGGTGTCATTCCCGCGGAACTCTGGCACGGGCGCGTCGCCCCCGCGTCGGTCGTGATGCCGACCGGCTGCCCCCCGCCCGCCGACATCGGGCGGTCGCCCTTCGTCTCGGTGCTCACGGCCCTGTTCGTGCACGGGAGTTGGGTGCACCTGCTGGGCAACATGCTGTTCTTCTACGTCTTCGGCGACAACGTCGAGAACCGCATGGGCCGGCTGCGCTACCTCGTCTTCTACGTGGTGTGCGGCTACCTGGCCACCTACGGCTGGGCCCTGGCGCACACCACGTCCACCCAGGCGCTGGTCGGCGCGTCCGGCGCCATCTCCGGCGTCCTCGGCGCGTACCTGTACCTCTATCCCCGGGCGCGGGTGACCAGCCTCTTCCCCTTCCTCTTCTTCCTGCCGCTGCGCTTCCCCGCGTGGATGGTGCTCGTCTTCTGGTTCGTGCTCCAGTCGCTGGCCGGGCAGGCCCAGCAGTCCGGGCCGGGCGTGGCGTACCTGGCGCACATCACCGGCTTCCTCTTCGGCTTCCTGTGCGCATGGGGCTGCTACCGGGCAAGGCCTAAGCTGGAGCCCGCCACCAGGGCGACCGAAGGAGACCTACAGCCGTGATCACCGCGATCGTGCTCATCAAGACCAGCGTCGACCGGATCCCCGAGATCGCGCAGTCCATCGCGGCGCTGGAGAGCGTCAGCGAGGTCTACTCCGTGACCGGCACGTACGACCTGGTCGCCATGGTCCGGGTCGCCCAGCACGACCAGCTCGCGGACGTCATCCCCGGCCGGATCAGCAAGATCCCCGGCGTCGAGGCCACCGACACGCACGTGGCCTTCCGCACCTACTCGCAGCACGACCTCGAAGCCGCCTTCGCCATCGGCCTCGACTCCTAGTCCGGCCCTACGCGGGGACGCAGCGGCCGTTCTCCGTGCGGTAGCGCCACTGGGCGCCGTCGGTGACGAGCGCGGCGACCGCGGCGAGGAAGCGCTCGACGTGCTCGTCGGGGGTGCCCGCGCCGAAGGAGACACGGACGGCGTTGAGGGTGGTGTCGCCGCCGCAGTCGCCCGGTTCCGTGTGGTCGCCCAGCAGGGTGCGCACGAGGGGATGAGCGCAGAACAGCCCGTCGCGGACGCCGATGCCGTACTCGGCGGACAGCGCGGCGGCGAAGTGGGAGCTGTTCCAGCCGTCGACCACGAAGGACAGAACGCCCACCCGCGGGGCGTCCTCCCCGAACAGGGACAGCACCCGCACCTGCTCGATCCCCGCGAGCCCTTCGCGCAGGCGGGCGACCAGCGCCTGCTCGCGCTCGACGAGGCCGTCGAAGCCCGCCTCGCGCAGGGCCCGGCAGGCGGACGCGATGGCGTAGACGCCGATGACATTGGGCGAGCCGGCCTCGTGGCGGGCCTCGGTGGTGTGCCAGTCCACCTCCACGCCGCCGTCCGCGCGGCGGGCGACGCGGCGGGAGGCACCGCCGCCCGCGAGGTACGGCTCGGCCTCGCGGAGCCAGTCGGCGCGGCCGGCGAGGACCCCGGAACCGAAGGGCGCGTACAGCTTGTGCCCGGAGAAGGCGACCCAGTCCACGTCGAGCGCGGCCACGTCGACGGGGTGGTGCGGCGCGAGCTGCGCCGCGTCGAGGACGATGCGCGCGCCGTGCGCGTGGGCCGCCGCCGCCAGCTCGCGCACCGGCCAGAGCTCACCGGTCACATTCGACGCACCCGTCACACAGACCAGCGCCGGACCGCCCGGCTCGCGCACGGCCAGCGCGCGCTCCAGCAGGGCCACGGCCTCCGCGGGGGTCCGGGGCGCGCTCAGGTAGGTGACGTCGCCGTCCCGCCAGGGCAGCAGGGAGGCGTGGTGCTCGGTCTCGAAGACGAAGACCCGGGTGCCGTCCGGCACGACGGACGCCAGCAGATTGAGCGAGTCGGTGGTCGAGCGGGTGAAGACCACCTGGTCGTCGGCCCGGCAGCCGAGGAACGCGGCCACCTCCGCGCGGCTTTGCTCGAACAGGTCCGTGGACAGCTGCGACAGGTACCCCGCGCCCCGGTGCACGCTGCCGTAGTAGGGCGCGTAGGCGGCCACGTCGTCCCAGACGCGCTGGAGCGCGGGCGCGCTCGCCGCGTAGTCGAGGGCGGCGTAGGCGACCTCGCCGCCGGTGACGAGCGGGACGAGGACGTCACGGCCCAGCACGGGCAGCGGAGTGGTGGCACGGACGGGCGCGGGCGCGGCGGGGTGCACGGACATGGCGAAGTCTCCTGTGGGCAGGGTGAGGCGACAGTGCGTCAGGGTTGACGGGAAAGCCCTCGGAACACCGGGCCGCCGCACAGCGGGCACGCCCGGGGAGGGTGAAAAGGGGCCTTCGGCCCTAGCGCATTCGCTTGCTCACGGAAGAACTCCTCATGACCGCGCTTGCCGCAGACCTCGCTGCCTGCGGCCTGGTCATCACCCGGGGCACCCCGCCACGGAAGGAGGGTTGCCGGACAGCGGGCCGGGGCCGTGTCGCTGTCACTCGTGACCTGCGCAGCATCCTGCCACACACCTGCGGCGCCGCAAGCCGCGGTCCGCATCCCGGACATCCCGCACCACCTCGGCCGCGGCCCGCGGCGGGAACGCGGAAGGGCCGGGGCACCCGGCCCCGGCCCTTCCGCGTGAACGCCCGCGCGGCTTAGGCGTTGGTGGCCGCCGCCCACCGTTCCAGCGTCTTGGCGGCCGTGCCCGAGTCGATGGACTCCGCCGCCCGTGCCATTCCGGCGGCGATCCGCTCCACCAGGGTGCCCTCCGCGGGCTCCAGCGCCACGAGCGCGGCGGCGGAGTTCAGCAGGACGGCGTCGCGCACGGGGCCGGTCTCCCCCGCCAGCAGCCGGCGCGCCACATCGGCGTTGTAGGCCGCGTCGGCGCCGCGCAGCGCCTCGATCGAGACCAGCTCGATGCCGACGTCGCGCGGGTCGAACGGGATCTGCTCCACCGCGCCGTCGCGCACCATCCACACCTGGGAGGTGGACGTGACCGTCAGCTCGTCCAGTCCGTCGTCGCCGCGGAAGACCAGCGCGGAGGAGCCGCGCCGGGCCAGCACTCCCGCGATCAGACCGGCCATCCGGGTGTCGAAGCAGCCGACCGCCGAGGCACCGACCCGGGCCGGATTGGTCAGCGGGCCGAGGATGTTGAAGGAGGTCGGGACGCCCAGGTCGCGCCGCGCCGAGGCGACGTAGCGCATCGCGGGGTGGAACTTGGCCGCGAAGCAGAAGGTGATGCCGGTCTCCTCGGCCACCTGGGCGACGCGCAGGGGCGACAGGTCCAGGTTGATGCCCAGCTTCTCCAGGACGTCGGAGGCCCCGCTGGCGCTGCTGGCCGCGCGGTTGCCGTGCTTGACGACCTTGGTCCCGGTCCCGGCGATGACGATGGCGGACATCGTCGAGATGTTGACGGTCCTGGCCCGGTCGCCGCCGGTGCCCACGATGTCCACGGCGGGCCCGGGGATGTCGAGCGGCTGCGCGTGCGCGTACATCGCCTCGACGAGCCCGCTGACCTCGTCCACGGTCTCGCCCTTGGCCCGCAGGGCCACCATGAAGCCGGCGATCTGGGCGTCGGTAGCCCCGCCGCTCATGATGCGGTCCATCGCCCAGGCCGTCTCCGCGGCGCTCAGATCCTGTCCCGCCAGCAGGGCTCCCAGGATTCCGGGCCAGGAGCGACCCGCCGCGGTGTCGCCTCCAGCGGGGTTCACAACGCTCATGGTCCACACTCCGGGTGGTCTGACGTGCAATGGATACCTTCGGCCCCAGCCTATCGGCGCGGGGGAACGGGAAAGGGCCCCGTCCGTCGGATGGACTCCGACGGGCAGGGCCCCGCCCGGTGGCACAGCTTCGGGGATCAGTGGTGGCCGTGGCCGCTCGTGATCTCCTCGTACTCCTCGGCCGACGGCTTGGGGATCTGCGTCCCCTCGCCGTAGTAGCCGCGCGACAGCATCGCGCGCACTCGCGTGATGGGGCCGACCTTCCTCTCCACGCCGTTCTCGTCCGTCTCCGGGCCGCCGGCCAGCGGCACCGGCTGCTCGTGCGAGGTGAGCGTGAACAGCTTGGCCTGGTCGAGCGGTTCGTGGATCTCGATGAACTCGCCGTGCGGCAGCCGCTTGATGATGCCGGTCTCGCGGCCGTGCAGCACCTTGTCGCGGTCGCGCCGCTGCAGGCCCAGGCAGATCCGCTTCGTGATGAAGAAGACCAGCACCGGCAGCACGAAGAAGGAGATCCGGACCACCCAGGTGATCGCGTTGATCGACAGGTGGAAGCGGGTGGCGAAGAGGTCGTTGCCGCCACCGACCAGCAGGATCAGGTAGAGGCTGATCCAGGCGGCGCCGATGCCGGTGCGGACCGGGCGGTTGCGCGGGCGGTCGAGCAGGTGGTGCTCGCGCTTGTCACCGGTGACCCAGGACTCCAAGAACGGGTAGACGCCCATGAAGCCCAGGACCATCGGGAAGATCACCAGCGGGATGAAGACACCCAGGACGAGGGTGTGGCCCCACAGGCTGATCTCCCAGCCCGGCATGATGCGGATCAGGCCCTCGGAGAAGCCCATGTACCAGTCGGGCTGGGCGTCGGTCGACACCTGGTCCGGCCGGTAGGGGCCGTACGCCCAGACCGGGTTGACGGACACCAGCGCGGACATGGCCGCGATGACGCCGAAGACCAGGAAGAAGAAGCCGCCCGCCTTCGCGGTGTAGACCGGCAGCAGCGGCATGCCGACCACGTTCTTCTCGGTCTTGCCGGGACCGGGGAACTGCGTGTGCTTGTGGTAGAAGACCAGGATCAGGTGGGCCACCAGCAGGCCCGCCATGATGCCGGGGATCAGCAGCACGTGGATCGTGTAGAACCGCGGCACGATGTCGTGCCCCGGGAACTCCCCGCCGAAGAGGAAGAACGACAGGTACGTGCCGACGATCGGCACGGACAGGACCGCGCCCTCCATGAAGCGGATACCGGTGCCGGACAGCAGGTCGTCCGGGAGCGAGTAGCCCATGAAGCCGTCGAACATGCCGAGGAAGAGCAGCAGGAAGCCGAACAGCCAGTTGATCTCGCGCGGCTTGCGGAAGGCGCCGGTGAAGAAGACGCGCATCATGTGCACGAGCATCGCGGCCACGAAGACGATGGCCGCCCAGTGGTGGATCTGCCGGACCAGCAGACCGCCGCGCACGTCGAAGCTGATGTGCAGCGTCGAGGCGTACGCCTCGGACATCCGGATGCCCTGCAGCGGGGTGTACGAGCCGTCGTAGACGACCTCGTTCATCGCCGGGTGGAAGAACAGCGTCAGGTAGACACCGGTCAGGATGACGATGATGAAGCTGTAGAGGGAGATCTCGCCCAGCATGAAGGACCAGTGGTCCGGGAAGATCTTCCGCATGTTGGCCTTGGCCAGGCTGTAGATGCCCAGCCGGCCGTCGGCCCAGTCGGCGACCCGCTCGCCGGCGGGCGCCTTGCCGCGCGGCTTGGCGCTCGCGCTCTCGTTGGTACTCATCCACGCTCCCAGAAGGCAGGGCCCACGGGCTCTTCGAAGTCGCCGAGCGCCTCGAGGTAGCCCTCGTCGTTCACGCTGATCCGCAGCTGCGGCAGGGCGTGGCCCGCCGGACCGAAGATCACCCGGGCACCGTCGGACAGGTCGAACGTCGACTGGTGGCACGGGCAGAGCACGTGGTGCGTCTGCTGCTCGTAGAGGCTGATCGGGCAGCCGACGTGGGTGCAGATCTTGGAGTAGGCCAGGATGCCCTGGTGCGCCCACTCGCGGGCCTGCTTGTCCTTGATGTCCTGCGGCTCGATGCGGACGATCATCAGCGCGGACTTGGCGATCTGCTCCTGGAAGTCCTCCTGGTCCTCCTCCAGCCCCTCGGGCACGGCGAAGGTGAGGGAGCCGACGGCGACGTCCTCGGGACGCAGCGGCTGGTTGGTGTTCTGGTTCACCAGCAGCTTGCCCTTGGCCCACAGGGTGTGGCGGAGCTTCTCCTCCGGCAGCGGGCCGAGGTCGCGCAGCAGCATGACGCCGGAGAGCGGGACCAGGGTGAGCGCGCCGAACAACGTGTTGCGGATCAGCTTGCGGCGGCCCAGCTGGCTCTCCCGCGCGCCGTCGCCGAAGTCCTGCATCACCTGCGCCCGGGTCTCCGGGTCGGCCTCGATCGGGTGCCGCTCGGCCGGGCGCTCGGTGTCGTCCATCAGGGTGCGGGCCCAGTGGACGGCGCCGGCGCCGATGGCGAAGAGGGAGACGCCCAGCGTCATGCCCAGCGCGAAGTTGAGCGCGCTGATGTGGCCCAGCGGCCAGATGTAGACGATCTTGTCGATCGGGATGACGACGAAGCTCGCGATGAAGCCGAGCGTGGCGATCATCGACGCCGCGAACAGCAGCGCCACGGTCCGCTCGGAGGACTTCGCGGCCTTCTCGTCGATGTCCTGGCGGCGCGGCAGGTGCGCGGGCAGGCCCGGGTCCGCGAACGGGTGCTCATCCGCGCGGCCGACCTCGCCGGCGCCGTGAGCCGAACGCTCAGGCAGGTTCTCTTCTGACATGTCCTGACTCATGACTTCTTGGCCTTGGTGGTGTGGGCGCCGATCCAGCACGCACAGACGATCAGCACGCCGAGACCGAAGATCCAGCCGAACAGACCCTCGGTGACCGGGCCGAGGCTGCCCAGCGACATACCGCCGGGGCTCGGGGCCTTGTCGCCGTTGACGGCGTTCAGGTACGCGATGATGTCGCGCTTGTTCTGCTCGGGCATCGTGCTGTTGGGGAACGACGGCATGTTCTGCGGGCCGGTGAGCATGGCCTCGTACATGTGCTTGTTGCTCACGCCCGACAGCGACGGGGCGTACTTGCCGTTCGTCAGGGCGCCACCCTTGCCCTGGTAGTTGTGGCACTGCGCGCAGTTGGTGCGGAACAGCTCCCCGCCTCGCGCGGTGTCCGCGCCGCTCGGGTTGGTCTGCTCCTTGGTGGGCGTGGACGGGCCCGGGCCGAGCGACGCGATGTAGGCGCCGAGCTGGTCGATCTGCTTCTGCGAGTAGATGACCTTCTTGCTCGGGATCTGCGCGCCCGGCTGCTGGGCCGGCATACGGCCGGTGCCGACCTGGAAGTCCACGGCCGCGGAGCCGACGCCCACCAGGCTGGGGCCGTCACTGCTTCCCTGGCCCGACGTACCGTGGCAGCTGGAGCAACCGACGGCGTACAGCTTCTTGCCCTCTTCGATGGCGAGGGACTGGGAGCTGTCGTCGGCCTGCGCCTTGGGCGCGGGCGCGAGCGCCGCGTACAGCCCCCCGATGGCCGTGAGCGCGAGAAGTAGGACGACAAGCGCCGCCATCGGGTGGCGCCGTCGTGCGGAGAGCTTTTTCACGGATTACCCCGGTGTCAGGATCTCTTGCGTCGATGGGTCTGGGAGACGGACCGATGGCCGCGTCTGCCGCGGCGGTCCGCTTACTTGATCAGGTAGATCGTGGCGAAGAGGCCGATCCAGACGACATCGACGAAGTGCCAGTAGTAGGAGACGACGATGGCGGCGGTGGCCTGTTCGTGGGTGAACCGCCTGGCCGCGTAGGTCCGTCCCAGGACCAGCAGGAAGGCGATGAGACCGCCCGTCACGTGCAGACCGTGGAAGCCGGTGGTCAGGTAGAACACCGAACCGTACGGGTCGGAGGAGAGCGAAAGGCCGTCCTCCTTCACGAGGTTCGTGTACTCGAAGATCTGACCGCCGATGAAGATCGCGCCCATGATGAAGGTCACGACGAACCAGGCGCGCAGCTTCTTCACGTCGCCGCGCTCGGCGGCGAAGACACCCATCTGGCAGGTGAAGGAGGAGAGCACGAGGATCGTGGTGTTGGCCGCCGAGAACGGAACGTTCAGGAGATCGGCGTGGGCCTTCCAGTACTCGGCACCCGTGACCGAGCGAAGGGTGAAGTACATCGCGAAGAGGGCCGCGAAGAACATCAGCTCGGAACTCAGCCAGATGATGGTTCCGACGCTGGTGAGGTTCGGCCGGTTGACCGACGGGTGCGCGTGCCCGGTTTCTACTGCTGTTGCTGTCGCCACGACCGACATTATGTCGGTCCCTTATCTCGCGCTCACTCCGGGGGGTGCCATTCGGTGTGTCAAGGCCCTTGGGACACCGGTGGAGATCGCCCGAAGGAGCTAACACTCCTCGAAGGACCCTGCTCAGGAGTAAGGTTCGGCCACAGGCAGGCGACTCCACGAAGGCGAGGAGGCACGGATGCAGACGACCGCGACGGTGCTGGTCTACAGCGACGACAGGAACACCCGGGAGCAGATCCGTCTGGCCGTCGGACGCCGCCCCGCGGCGGACTTGCCGCCCGTGGAGTACCTGGAGTGCGCGACCCTTCCCGCGGTGCTGAGCGCCCTGGAGAGCGGCGGCGTCGACGTGTGCGTGCTGGACGGCGAGGCCGTGCCGGCGGGCGGCATGGGTGTGTGCCGGCAGGTCAAGGACGAGATCTTCCGCTGCCCGCCCGTGCTGGTGCTGATCGGGCGCCCCCAGGACGCCTGGCTGGCGAGCTGGAGCCGGGCCGACGCGGCGGTGAGCCACCCCGTCGACCCGGTCGAGCTGAGCGCCGCCCTGGCGGGGCTGCTCAGGCAGCGGCTGTCCGTCGGCGCGTAGCCGCCGCAGAGGTCACAGGACGGGCCGCAGGCGGGCCTGCGGGTCGTCCGTGTCGTCCGCCGCGGCCGGGTCGGAACCGGCCCGCGCCCCGGCGGCGCTGCCCTTGCGCCAGTCCGCCCAGCTGAGGTTCCAGTCGCCGAATCCGTTCCCGAACGGCGCCATCTCCTCCCCCAGGCTGTGCGAGACCACGACGATGTCCCCGCGCCGCACGTTCTCGAAGAACCAGTGCGCGTTCTCGGTGCTCATGCCGGTGCAGCCGTGGCTGACGTTGGCGACACCCTGCGAGCCCACCGACCAGGGCGCGGCGTGCACGTATTCGCCGCTCCATGTCACCCGGGTGGCCCACTGCACGGGCAGGTCGTAGGCGTCCGAACTGCCCGACGCGATGCCGACGGTCTCACTGCGCATCCGTACGTTGGCCTCCTGGCCCAACACGACCTTGATGCCGTTGCGGGTGGAGAAGCCGGGCTTGCCG
The DNA here is from genome assembly GCF_044751205.1 of Streptomyces sp. NPDC088732. Taxonomy (NCBI): domain Bacteria; kingdom Bacillati; phylum Actinomycetota; class Actinomycetes; order Kitasatosporales; family Streptomycetaceae; genus Streptomyces; species Streptomyces sp. NPDC088732. The sequence goes on along the minus strand of NZ_JBIVLI010000006.1, from coordinate 57,652 downwards.
GTGGTGACCGGGATGGTGCGCACGACACGGCCGTTGCGCTTGAAGGTCATGGTGTGCGTCGAGGCGTCCGTGAGCGCCTCCACGCGGTCCCCGGTGCGCAGCGTCAGGGGTTTGGCCGGGCCGCCGTACATGCCGCCCTTGATGTGCAGACCGTCGAGGGTGCTGCGCACCTCGATCCGGGCGTGCGCCGGCCAGTAGGCGCGCGGGCGGTAGTGCAGGGTGCGGTCGTCCACCCAGTACCAGGCGCCCTGGCCGGCCGAGGGCGAGGAGTCGACGTGCAGACTGCGCTCCACGGCGATGCGGGCGTTGATGTCCTTGACGGGGGCGCTGAGTTCGGCGGTGACGGGCTGTCCGACGCCGTAGGTGCCGGCCTCCGGGCCGAAGGTGACCCGCAGCAGTTTGTCGGGGGCACGGGTGTCGAGCGCCAGCGTCTTGCGGCCCTGGCGGCCGTCCTTGTCCTCGGTGCTCACCCGGACGGTGTAGTGGGCCCCCGCCCCCAGTGCGGAGGTGCTCTGCCAGTGCCTGCCGTCCTCGGAGAGCCGCCCGCGGATGAACCGGCCCGAGGCGTCGGTGGCCGTCACATCCGTGATGCGTTTGCCATCACCCTTGACGGTGATTTCCAGCGGCTTACCGGGGTCGGCCTTCTTGGTGCCCGTGCCCGCGGCCCACACCACGTCGCCCGAGGCGTCGTACGGAGCCTTGGCCAACGGATCGCCGTCACTCGAACAGGCCGCCAGTGGAGCTGCCACCACCGCTGTCACGAGTGCGATCGCCATTCGGCGGGGAGAAAAGAGACCCATGATCACACGGTATGCATAAGAGACCATTTGTGCGCGTCGGGCGCGTGCGAACGGGCGAGGCCCGGACCCCATTCGGGTGTCCGGGCCTCGCCCGTGTGCGCTAAGGGCTCACCAGGAGATCACTGGGTGCGGTTCTCGCCCCGGTAGTACTCGAAGACCCAGCCCCACAGTCCGAAGAGGATGAAGGGCGCGCCGAAGTAGATCAGCCACCAGCCGAAGATGATGCCGAGAAAGGCGGTGGCACCACCGAAGGCGAGCAGCAGCGGCTGCCAGCTGTGCGGGCTGAAGAAGCCGAGTTCGCCGGCGTCGTCGGCGACGTCCGCGTCCTCACGGTCCTGCGCCCCGGTGTCCGCCCGGCGGGCGGTGAAGGCCAGGTAGAACCCGATCATCACGGCCAGGCCGAAGGAGAGGAAGAGCGCCGTGGTGCCCACCGGCTCCTTGGACCACAGGCCGTACACGACGGCCATGGCCAGGAAGAAGAAGGAGAGCCACAGGAACAGCCTGCCCTGGAACTTCACTTGCCCGTCTCCTTCTCATCGCCGCCGGAGACGGCCTTGGGGGCCGGGCCGACGTTCTCCAGCTGGTCCTGAGCGGCGATCTCCGGGTGGTGGAGATCGAACGCCGGGGATTCGGACCGGATGCGCGGCAGCGTGAGGAAGTTGTGCCGCGGCGGCGGGCAGGAGGTCGCCCACTCCAGGGAGCGGCCGTAGCCCCACGGGTCGTCGACCTCGACCGGCTTGCCGTACTTGGCGGTCTTCCACACGTTGTAGAAGAACGGCAGCATCGACAGGCCCAGCAGGAAGGAGCTGATGGTCGAGATGGTGTTCAGCGTGGTGAAGCCGTCCGCGGCCAGGTAGTCCGCGTAGCGGCGCGGCATGCCCTCGGCACCCAGCCAGTGCTGGACGAGGAACGTGCCGTGGAAGCCGAAGAACAGCGTCCAGAAGGTGATCTTGCCGAGGCGCTCGTCCAGCATCTTGCCGGTGAACTTCGGCCACCAGAAGTGGAAGCCGGAGAACATCGCGAAGACGACGGTTCCGAAGACCACGTAGTGGAAGTGCGCCACCACGAAGTACGAGTCGGAGACGTGGAAGTCCAGCGGCGGCGAGGCCAGGATGACACCGGTCAGACCACCGAAGGCGAAGGTGATCAGGAAGCCGATGGCCCAGAGCATCGGTGTCTCGAAACTCAGTGAGCCCTTCCACATGGTGCCGATCCAGTTGAAGAACTTCACACCGGTCGGTACCGCGATCAGGAAGGTCATGAAGGAGAAGAACGGCAGCAGCACACCGCCGGTGACGTACATGTGGTGCGCCCACACGGTCGCCGAGAGGCCGGCGATGGAAATGGTCGCCGCGATGAGGCTGACATAACCGAACATCGGTTTCCGGGAGAAGACCGGAATGACCTCACTGATGATGCCGAAGAACGGCAGCGCGATGATGTACACCTCTGGGTGCCCGAAGAACCAGAAGAGGTGCTGCCACAGCAAGGCGCCGCCGTTGGCGGCGTCGAAGACATGCGCACCGAACTTGCGGTCCGCCTCCAGCGCGAGCAGCGCGGCGGCCAGCACCGGGAAGGCGAAGAGCACCAGCACACCGGTGAGCAGCACGTTCCAGACGAAGATCGGCATCCGGAACATCGTCATGCCGGGGGCGCGCATGCAGATGATCGTGGTGATGAAGTTGACCGAGCCGAGGATCGTGCCGAAGCCGGAGAAGGCCAGACCCATGATCCACAGGTCACCGCCGATGCCCGGCGAGCGGACCGCGTCGGTGAGCGGGGAGTAGGCGAACCAGCCGAAGTCGGCGGCGCCGTTCGGGGTCAGGAAGCCGGCGACCGCGATGAGCGAGCCGAACAGGTAGAGCCAGTAGGCGAACATGTTCAGCCGCGGGAAGGCGACGTCGGGGGCGCCGATCTGCAGCGGCATGATCCAGTTCGCGAAGCCGGCGAACAGCGGCGTCGCGAACATCAGCAGCATCACGGTGCCGTGCATCGTGAAGAGCTGGTTGAACTGCTCGTTCGACACCACCTGGGTGCCGGGGCGGGCAAGCTCGGCGCGCATGATGAGCGCCATGATGCCGCCGATGATGAAGAAGAAGAACGAGGTCGCGAGGTAGAGCGAACCGATCGTCTTGTGGTCGGTCGTGGTCAGCCACTTCACGATCGCCACACCGGGCTGCTTCGTGCGGAGCGGCAGCTCGTCCTCGTACGTGTCTTCGTGCGCCGCGGCCGCGCCGTGGGGTTCGTTGAGAATGCTCACTGGGTCTTGGTCTCCGCGTTCTTGGCGTTGCCGGTGGTGGCAATGCCTGCCGGGACGTAACCGGTCTGGCCCTTCTTCGCCAGGTCCTTCAGGTGCTGCTGGTACAGCTCCGGAGAGACGACCTTGACGTTGAAGAGCATCCGGGAGTGGTCCACGCCGCACAGCTCGGCGCACTTGCCCATGAAGGTGCCCTCCTTGTTGGGGGTCACCTGGAAGACGTTGGTGTGGCCGGGGATGACGTCCATCTTCATCAGGAAGGGGACCACCCAGAAGTCGTGGATGACGTCACGCGAGGTGAGGACAAAGCGAACCGTCTCGCCCTTCGGCAGCCACAGGGTCGGGCCCGGGTTGCCGGTGTCCGGGTCCTTGGTGGCGGCGGAGCCGAAGTCGTAGACGCCGTCCGCGCCGGCGGGCGCGTCCAGCTTCTTCGCCGAGATCGTGGAGAGCTCGGCGGGCACCTTGCCGGCCGGGGGCGTCGACGGGTTGCCGTCCACGTCCTCGACGTAGTTGAACGCCCAGCTCCACTGGAAGCCGACCACGTTGATGACGTGGTCGGGCCGCTTGGAGGTCTCCAGGAGCTTGGACTCGTCCCGGGCGGTGAAGTAGAAGAGCACCGAGATGATGACCAGCGGGACCGTGGTGAAGAGCGCCTCGATCGGCATGTTGTACCGGATCTGGGGCGGCACCTCCACCTTGGTGCGGCTGCGCCGGTGGAAGATGATGCTCCAGAGGATCAGTCCCCAGACGAGCACACCGACCGCGAACGCGGCGGCCCAGGAACCCTGCCAGAGCGAGAGGATCCGCGGTGCCTCGGCTGTTGCGGGGCTGGGCATGCCGAGGCGGGGGAAGTCCTCGTATGTGCAACCGGTGGCGGTCGCAAGGACCAGGCCCGCGGCCAGCGCCTGCGGCAGAATCCGCCGCATCGGGCGCCGCGACGAGCGGTCGGAGCCGTAGGGACTCACGTAGCGCCTTCCCGAGAGTCTCGCCCGCGCGTCCGGATTCCCGGCCTGTGCTGGTCGGTCGCCCTGGCGCGGGCAGTGGTGTGGATGTTTATGCGGACCAAACCCTACTGGACTCGTTTTTGGGCCGCGCGGGGAGGGGTGCCAACGCGCCGGGGCGGCCCCCGAAGGGGTGTCGGGCGCCCTCGCGGACCCGCGGAACGCCCCGTTCCGGGGAGTTCTGACGCAGGCCCAGACGCCGTCGGGAGCGGCGGGGCGTACCGTGCCCGACGTGCCCTATTTCGATGCCGCATCCGCCGCTCCGTTGCATCCCGTCGCCCGACAGGCCCTGCTCGCCGCCCTCGACGAGGGCTGGGCCGACCCCTCCCGTCTCTACCGGGAGGGGAGGCGGGCCCGGCTGCTGCTCGACGCGGCGCGCGAGGCCGCTGCGGAGGCCGTGGGATGCCGGCCGGACGAACTCGTTTTCACTCCTTCGGGGACACGCGCGGTCCACGCGGGTGTCTCCGGGACGCTGGCCGGACGGCGGCGGGTGGGAAATCACGTGGTCGTCTCCGCGGTCGAGCACTCCTCCGTGCTGCACGCGGTGGAGGACGGCGCGGTGACCGAGGTGGCGGTGGACCGCACGGGCCTGGTCGACGCCGCGGCCTTCGGCGACGCGCTGCGTGCGGACACCGCGCTGGCGTGCCTGCAGTCCGCCAACCACGAGGTGGGCACGGTGCAGCCGGTGGCGGAGGCGGCCGAGCGGTGCCGGGCCGCCGGGGTGCCGCTGCTGGTCGACGCCGCCCAGTCACTGGGCTGGGGGCCGGTCGAGGGGCCCTGGTCGCTGCTGGCGGCGAGCGCCCACAAGTGGGGCGGCCCGTCCGGGGTCGGGCTGCTCGCGGTGCGCAAGGGCACCCGCTTCGCGCCCCAGGGACCCGCGGACGAACGGGAGTCCGGCCGCGCCCCCGGCTTCGAGAACCTTCCGGCGATCGTCGCGGCGGCCGCCTCGCTGCGGGCGGTGCGCGCGGAGGCGGTCGCGGAGGCGGCGCGGCTGTCGGCGCTGGTCGACCGGATCCGCACCCGGGTGCCGGAGCTGGTGCCGGACGTCGAGGTCGTCGGGCACCCGTCGCTGCGGCTGCCCAACATCGTGACGTTCTCCTGCCTTTACGTCGACGGCGAGGCGCTGCTGCACGAACTCGACCGCGGGGGCTGGTCCGTCTCCTCCGGGTCGTCCTGCACGTCGAGCACCCTGACGCCCAGCCATGTCCTCAAGGCCATGGGCGTGCTGTCGGAGGGGAACGTCCGCGTCTCGCTCCCGCACGGCGCGGTCGCCGGCGACGTCGAGGGCTTCCTGGAGGCGCTGCCCGGCGTGGTCCGGACCGTCCGCGAACGCCTCGGCGCTCCCGAGCCGTCGTCGCGGCCGGCCGCGACGACGGGCGAGGGCCTGCCGGACCTGGTGGTGGACTCCCTCGGCAAGCGGTGCCCGATCCCGGTCATCGAGCTGGCGAAGGTCATCGAGGACGTACCGGTCGGCGGGATCGTCTCCGTGCTGTCCGACGACGAGGCCGCCCGGCTCGACATCCCCGCGTGGTGCGAGATGCGCGGCCAGGAGTACGCCGGTGAGCACGAGGCGCCACGGGGCGTCGCCTACTGGGTGCGCCGGCTGTCCTGAACAGCCCGCCACGCGCCGCGCCCCGCCGCCCGGGAAGGGACGGCGGGGCGCGGCGGAGCGGACGTGCCGGCGGTCAGCGCAGGTGCGCGCGGACCTCGTCGGCGGCCTCGTCGCCGTAGGCCTTGGTGAAGCGGTCCATGAAGTGCGCCCTGCGCAGCTGGTACTCCTGGGTGCCGAGGGTCTCGATGACCAGGGTGGCGAGCATGCAGCCGACCTGCGCGGCGCGCTCGTGCCCGACGCCCCAGGCCAGGCCCGACAGGAAGCCGGCGCGGAAGGCGTCGCCCACGCCCGTCGGGTCGACCTTGGCCTCCTCCTCGGCGCAGCCGACGACGACCGGCTCCTCGCCGGACCGCTCGATGCGCACCCCGCGGGAGCCCAGGGTGGTGACCCGGGTGCCGACCCGGCCGAGGATCTCCTCCTCGGTCCAGCCGGTCTTGGACTCGATGAGGCCCTTCTCGTACTCGTTGGAGAAGAGGTAGGCCGCGCCGTCCAGCAGTATCCGGATCTCGTCGCCGTTCATACGGGCGATCTGCTGCGAGAAGTCCGCGGCCCACGGGATGGACCGGGAACGGCACTCCTCGGTGTGGCGGAGCATCGCCTCGGGGTCGTCGGCGCCGATGAGGACCAGGTCGAGACCGCCGACGCGGGCGGCGACGGAGTGCAGCTCGATGAGGCGGGCCTCGCTCATGGCACCGGTGTAGAAGGAGCCGATCTGGTTGTGGTCGGCGTCGGTGGTGCACACGAAGCGCGCGGTGTGCAGGACCTCGGAGATCCGCACGGACGCGGTGTCCACCCCGTGCCGGTCCAGCCACGCCCGGTAGTCGTCGAAGTCGGAGCCGGCGGCGCCGACGAGGACGGGCCGTACACCCAGTTGGCCCATTCCGAAGCAGATGTTCGCGCCGACGCCTCCGCGGCGCACGTCGAGGGTGTCGACCAGGAAGGAGAGGGAGACCGTGTGGAGCTGATCGGCGACGAGCTGGTCGGCGAATCGGCCGGGGAAGGTCATCAGGTGGTCGGTGGCGATGGAGCCGGTGACTGCGATACGCACGGCTTGGCTGCTCCTGCGGGGGGCGGACGGGGGGACAGACCTGCCAACGTTACCGGCTGAGCCGGCGGACGCGACACGGAGAAACTACCCGATAGTAGGTCTTTCTCATGTGATTCAGGATGCCTAGGGTCGGCTTATGACCCCTTCCCTGCCCGCCGCTCAGCTCGGCGAATCTGAGACGCTCGCCGAGCTGCTCGGCGACTGCCGCAAGATGGCCCAGCACTGGGAGACCCCCGCCACGCCGGAGGCCCCACGGGTCGCTCCCTCCCGACTGCACGGCATCACCGTGCCCGAGGCGTCCGCACACGTCGTCGAGGGCATGGCCGAGTACGGGGACTGACCGGAACCGCGACGCGCCCCGCCCCGTCCAAGTGACGTCCCGCTCCTGAGCCACAGGGGCGTCATGCTGTACCTGCCCGGTACGCACCGTTACGGGTCGGTACGGATCGGCACGGAGCCGAAGGAGCCGTCGTGGAGAGCGAGAACACGCTGCCGCAGCGCCGGCGGAGGTCGCCCTGGGCCGTCGTCGCGGTCGCCGCGGCCGTCCTGGCCGCCGGGGGCGGCGGCGCCTACTGGGCGACGTCCAGTGCGCAGAGCGGCACCCCGCGGGCGCCCGGTGGCGGCGGCCCCGGCGAAAGCGCCGAGTCCCCGCCCCCGCTGGAGATCGACGGCCCCACCCACGGGGTCGTCGGCGATCCGGTGCTCAAGGCGAAGCTGCCCACCGGCCCGTCCTCCGCGGCCGTACAGCACCCCGGCACCGTCTCCCGCGCCGCCGTGGAGAGGCTGGCCCGCGCCCTCGGTGTGCCCGGGACGGTCGTCGCCGACCACGGCATGTGGAAGGCCGGCGGCACCCCCGACGGCGCAGGGCCCGCGCTGCGGGTGAACCGGCAGGCGCCCGGCGACTGGGCGTACTCCCTCTACACCACCGCGCCGCGGCAGAAGCGCGCACCGGCGCCGGAGGACCACGCGGTGAGCGGGGAGCGGGCGCTGCGCGCGGCCGCCCCGGTGCTCGCGGCACTGGGACTGCGGGACGCCCGCACCGACGCGGGCGAGTCCGCCGGGGCCCTGCGCAAGGTCACCGCGGACCCGCGGGTCGCGGGCCTGCCGACGCTGGGCTGGCGCACGTCGCTGACCGTGGGCCACGAAGGGATCGTCACCGCGTTCGGGAGGATGGCGCCGCTCACCCCGGGCGCCACCTATCCCGTGGTGCCGGCCGCGAAGGCGCTGGAGCTCCTGCGTCATCCGGGCACCGGCGGCGACCACGGGCTCCGCGACTGCCCGACGGTGGTCCCCAAGGAGTCGCGCGCGCCGGGCGAGGACCCCGCGCTGCCGAGGAAGCTGCCGTGCCTGCCGTACGGCCCCCGGGGCCAGGAGGTGCGCAAGGCCGAGTTCGGGCTGTCGGCGCAGTTCGTGTCCGGCCGGCCGGCGCTGGTCCCGTCGTGGCTCTTCACGCTGACGCAGCCGGGCGTGCGGGGCACCCCGGTGGTGGCGCAGCCCGCCGTGGACCCGCGGTTCGTGCGCGGCGGCCCGCGCAGCCGGGTCCCCTCCCCCTCGGAGACGCTCCCCGGCCCACCCGGCGGTCCCGGCCCCGGCCCCGGCACCGCGCCGCGGGTGGGGACGACGAAGGTGGAGTCGTACACCGTGGAGGGCTCGAAGCTGACCCTGCGCTTCTGGGGCGGCGTGTGCAGCAGCTACGCGGCGAGCGCCGACGGCTCGGGCCGGGCGGTGAAGGTGCGGGTCACCTCGGTGGAGACGAACCCCGGCGAGGCCTGCGTCATGATCGCCAAGAAGTTCACCCGTACGGTCCCGCTCGACGCCCCGCTGGGCGACCGCAAGGTCGTGGACCTCTCCGACGGCAGCACCGTGCCGCGGGCGTAGGCCGGCCGGGGGAACGCCGAAGGCGGCGGACACCGTGGGTGTCCGCCGCCTTCGTGCGGGTGCGCGTACGCGCCGGGACTCAGTGGAAGGAGTCGCCGCAGGCGCAGGAGCCGGTCGCGTTCGGGTTGTCGATCGTGAAGCCCTGCTTCTCGATGGTGTCGACAAAGTCGATCGAGGCGCCGCCGAGGTACGGGGCGCTCATGCGGTCGGTGACGACCTTGACGCCGCCGAAGTCCTTCACGACGTCGCCGTCGAGCGAACGCTCGTCGAAGAAGAGCTGGTAGCGAAGACCGGAGCAGCCGCCGGGCTGGACGGCGACACGCAGTGCGAGGTCTTCGCGGCCCTCCTGCTCGAGCAGGCTCTTGACCTTGGAGGCCGCCGCGTCGGACAGCAGGATGCCCTCGCTCTGGCTGGTCTCGTCCTGAACCGTCATCTGATCACTCCCGGGTTGTACGGACTGCTGCCACGACGGTCAACCGGTGGCTCCCCGGATTCATTCCTCCGGGTCCGACCGTCTTTCGCGTCATCCATGCTCGCACACCGAGGCTGCTCCAGGTAATGCGTCACAGTGACGCGATGCCCATCGTCATCCTGACGCGAACGGGTTATGATAGATAGCGTCAAATAGACGAAAAGGTTGAGCCGCAGTTCCGCAGAGAAAGGGCTCCGGGCCCGTGACCACCACCACCGAACCGCTGGACGTCCAGCCGACCCCGCTCGCGCTGCTTCTCCTGGGCCGCGAGTCCGACCCCCGCAGCGAGCGCGGTGTGGACTGTCCCGGCGACCTGCCCGCCGCCTCCGACCCCGACCTGGTGGAACGGGCCCGCGCCGCCAAGGCCAAGCTCGGCGACAAGGTCTTCGTCCTCGGTCACCACTACCAGCGCGACGAGGTCATCCAGTTCGCCGACGTCACCGGCGACTCCTTCAAGCTGGCGCGCGACGCCGCCGCACGGCCCGAGGCCGAGTACATCGTCTTCTGCGGTGTGCACTTCATGGCGGAGTCCGCGGACATCCTGACCTCCGACGCCCAGCAGGTGATCCTCCCCGACCTGGCCGCCGGCTGCTCGATGGCCGACATGGCCACCGCCGAGCAGGTCGCCGAGTGCTGGGACGTGCTCACCGAGGCCGGCGTCGCCGATGTCACCGTGCCCGTCTCGTACATGAACTCCTCCGCGGACATCAAGGCGTTCACCGGCCGGCACGGCGGCACGATCTGCACCTCCAGCAACGCCAAGCGCGCCCTGGAGTGGGCCTTCGAGCAGGGCGAGGGCCGGGAGAACAAGGTGCTCTTCCTCCCCGACCAGCACCTCGGCCGCAACACCGCCGTCCGCGACATGGGCTTCTCCCTGGACGACTGCGTCGTCTACAACCCGCACAAGCCGAACGGCGGCCTCACCACGGAGCAGTTGCGCGACGCCCGGATGATCCTGTGGCGCGGCCACTGCTCGGTGCACGGCCGCTTCTCGCTGGAGTCGGTCGAGGACGTCCGCGCCCGCATCCCCGGCGTCAACGTCCTGGTGCACCCCGAGTGCAAGCACGAGGTCGTGGCCGCGGCCGACCAGGTCGGCTCGACCGAGTACATCATCAAGGCGCTGGACGCGGCCCCGGCCGGCTCGTCCTGGGCGATCGGCACCGAGCTCAACCTCGTGCGCCGGCTGGCCAAGGCGCACCCCGACAAGCAGATCGTCTTCCTCGACAAGACCGTCTGCTTCTGCTCGACGATGAACCGGATCGACCTGCCGCACCTGGTGTGGACGCTGGAGTCGCTCGCCGACGGCAAGGTCGTCAACCGCATCCAAGTCGACAAGGAGACCGAGCACTTCGCGAAGCTCGCCCTGGAGCGGATGCTCGCCCTTCCGTAGCGGGCAGGATGGGCGCATGATCCTGCGCCCCCTCCGTGACTCCGACGAGGACGCCGATGCGGTGGCGGTGGTGGCGGCCGCCGCCTTCGGTGCCTCCGACGCACTGCCCGGCGGCGGCCCGCCCGAGGAGATGCCTCCCGAGCGGGCCGCTCTGCTGCGCCGGCGCAACCGGTACGTCGCGCGCACCGACCCCGGGGGCTGCTGGCTGGCCGTGGACGAGGCTTCCGGCATGCCGCTGGGCGTCTCCATGTCGACGCGCCGCGAAGGGACTTGGGGGCTGTCGCTGTTCGCCGTGCTGCCGTCCGCGCAGCACCAGGGGGTCGGGCGCGAACTGCTCGCCGCCGCCCTGAGTCACGGGCGCGGCTGCCTGCGCGGCATCATCTGCAGCTCCGCCGACCCGCGGGCGGCGGCGACGTACCGCCGGGCGGGCTTCGAGCTGCATCCCGCGATGCGCCTGAAGGGGACCGTCCGCAAGGGCGGCCTGCCCGCGCCGGACGGGGCGGTGCACGAGGGCTCGGTCAAGCACCGGGACATGATGGACTCCGTCGACCGGCGCACCCGCGGCGGCGCGCACGGCCCCGACCACGACCACCTGCTCACCGAGTGCGGGCTGCTGGTCGTCGACGACTTCGCGGGCAGCGGCTACTGCTACGTCGGCTCGGACGGGCATGTGCGGCTGCTGGCCGCCACGTCGCGCCGCCTGGCGACCCGGCTGCTCACGGCCGCGCTGCTGTCCCTGCCGGAAGGCACCCCGGCGAAGGTCGCGCATCTGACGGCCGAGCAGCAGTGGGCGGTGGACGTCGGCCTGACGGCCGGTCTGGAACTCACCACGTCCGGCTGGGTCTGCCTGCGCGGGATGCGGCCGCCGCAGCCGTACATCCCCTCGGGCTTCTTCCTCTGAGAGCCGTACGGACCCCAACGGACGGAGGGGCCAGGGGCGTTCGCCCCTGGCCCCTCCGTCGTCAGGCCCTGCTCACACGTGTCAGACCTTGGTCAGCTCGGGCGTCGGCTCGGCCTCGCCCGCGCCGGGACCGTCCGACTTCGCGGCCCGCTTGAGCGCCTTGCGCTTGGCCCGCCGCTCCTTGCGGAGCTCGACCATCGTGTAGAGGGTCGGCACGAGCAGCAGCGTGAGCAGCGTCGACGACAGCAGACCGCCGATGACGACCACGGCGAGCGGCTGGGCGATGAAACCGCCCTCACCGGTGACCCCGAGGGCCATCGGCAGCAGCGCGAAGATGGTCGCGAGCGCGGTCATCAGGATCGGCCGCAGACGGTGCCGGCCGCCCTCGATGACCGCCTCCACCACGCCGTAGCCCTGCGCCCGGTACTGGTTGATGAGGTCCATCAGCACGATCGCGTTCGTCACCACGATGCCGATGAGCATCAGCATGCCGATCAGCGACGGCACACCCAGCGGGGTGCCGGTGACGAGCAGCAGGCCGATCGCGCCGGTCGAGGCGAACGGGATGGACACCAGCAGCACCAGCGGCTGGATCAGGCTGCGGAAGGTGCCGACCAGCAGCATGAAGACGATGGCGACGGCGGCGAGCATCGCCAGCGCCAGCCCCGAGAACGCGTCGCCCTGGTCCGAGGAGACGCCGCCGATCGCGGCGGTCGCCCCCTTGGGGAGGTCGAGCGCCTTGATCTTCGCCTGCAGGGCGGTGTTGACGGCGCCGGTGTTGTCGGCCGTCGGCGTCGCCGTGATGGTCGCCGCCCGCGCGCCGTCGATCCGGGTCTTCTGCACCGGCCCGGGGGCCTCCACGACGTCGGCGACCTTGTCCAGCTTCACCGGGCCCGCGGGGGTGGGGATGACGAGGGCCTTGAGGCCGGCCAGCGTCGTGGTGTCCTGCTCGGACGTGACCCGCACATCGCGCTCGGTGTCGTCCAGGACCGCCTTGCCGACGGTCGTGCCCTTCACGGCCTGGGTGACGGCGGCACCGATCGTGGTGTCGTTGAGGCCGTACTTCGCGGCCTCCGCCTGCTTGGCGTGGACCTCGATCCGGGGCACGGACTGCGCGAGGTCGCTGCTGACGTCGGTGACGTCGTCCAGTCCGGCCACCGCGGCGCGAACCTGCTCGGCGGCCTTGGCGAGGGTGTCGCCGTCGGCGGCCTTCACCACGACCGACAGGTTCTGGCTGCCGAAGCCGCCGCCCGCGGAGACCGAGGTCGTGCCGACACCGTCGAGCGCCTTCAGGCCGGAGCGGATCTTGTCCAGGGCGGCGGTGGTGTCACCGGCGTCCTTCAGACGGACCTGGAAGCTGGCCTGGTTGGCGCCGGTGCCGCCGCCGAAGGCCGCCAGGAAGCCGGAGGAACCGACGGTGACCTGGTAGTCCTGGATCTCGTCGATGCCGTCGAGCAGCTTCTCGATCTTGCCGGCCGCGGCATCGGAGGTCTTCAGGCCGGTGCCCGGAGCGAGCTGCTGCTTGACCGTCAGCGTGTCCTGGTCGCCCTGGTCGAAGAAGTTGGTCTTCAGCAACGGGACCAGGCCGAAGGTGCACAGCAGCACCGCCACCGCGATCACGATGCTGGTGATGCGGCGACGGGTGGCGAAGCGCAGCACCGGGACGTACAGCCGCTGCAGGAGGCTGCCGGCCTCCTTCGCCTCGGCCGCACGGCGGAGCTCGTCCGGGTCCACCGTGCCGGCGTCGGCCGGGGGCTTGAGGAACCAGTACGAGAACACCGGCACGACCGTCAGCGACACCAGCAGCGAGGAGAGCAGCGCCGCCGCCACGGTCAGCGAGAAGGAGCCGAACAGCGCCCCGACCAGGCCGCCGACCAGGCCGATCGGCAGGAAGACGGCGACCGTGGTGAGCGTGGACGCGGTGACCGCGCCGGAGACCTCGCGCACGGCGGTGATGATCGCCGCGTGCTTCTCCTCACCGTAGGCGAGGTGCCGCTTGATGTTCTCCAGCACCACGATGGAGTCGTCGACGACCCGGCCGATGGCGATCGTCAGCGCGCCCAGCGTGAGCACGTTGAGCGACAGGTCACGGGTCCACAGCACGATCAGCGTCAGCACGACCGACAGCGGGATGGAGAGCGCGGTCACCAGCGTCGAGCGCAGCGACGCCAGGAAGACCAGGATGACGACGACCGCGAAGAGCAGGCCGAGCAGGCCCTCGGTGGTCAGGCCGTGGATCGACTTGGAGACCGCCGGACCCTGGTCGCTGACGACGGTGAGCTTCGCGCCCTTGCCGAGGTCCCGCTCCATGTCCGCCAGCTTGTCCTTGACCGCCGAGGAGACCGCGACGGCGCTGCCGTCCTGGGTCATCGTGACCGCGATGCCGAGGCTCGGCTTGCCGTCGGTGCGCGTGATGGAGTCCGTGACGTCCGGCTTCTCGACGACGGTGGCGACGTCACCGAGGCGCACGGGCTTGCCGTCCGTCGTCGGGACGCGCAGGTCCTTGATCTCGTCCAGCGAGGCGTACTCGCCGCCGACCTGGACGGTGCGGCTCTTGCCGTTCTCGTCGAAGGAGCCCGCGGGCACCGGGTGGCCGCCGGCCTGGAGCGCCTGCACCACGTCGAAGGAGCCGATCTTGGACCTGGCGAGCTTCGCGTCGTCCGGCGTGACCGTGACGATCTGGTCCTGGACGCCGGTGACCGTGACCTGGCCGACGCCGTCGATGTCCTGGAGGACCGGGACCACGGAGCGGTCCAGGCCGTCGGCCAGCGCCTGCTGGTCCAGGCCGGTGGAGGTGGCGGCGAGCACCACGGTCGGGATGTCGTCCGTGGAACCCGCGATGACCTGCGGGTCCGCGGCCTCCGGCAGACGCGAGGAGACCCGGTTCACGGCCTGCTGGACGTTGGCCACCAGCTTGTCGCTGTCGTTGCCGTAGTCGAACTGGGCCATGATCACGGCCGAGCCCTCGCCGGCCGTCGAGGTGATGCCGGTGATCCCGTCGACACCCTTGATGCCGTCCTCGATCGGCTCGACGACCTGCTTCTCGACGACGTCGGGCGAGGCACCCTGGAAGGTCGTGATCACCGAGACGATGGGCAGGTCGATGGAGGGCAGCAGCTGCTGCTTGAGCGAAGGTATCGCGATCGCGCCGAATACGACGGCGACCACGGCCATGAGCGCGATCAGGGCGCGCTGGGCGAGGCTGATTCTGGACAGCCAGGACATCGTGGTGCGGTCTCTTCTCTGGGTCAGAGGATGCGGATTCAAGGACTTTGTCATCAGACCACCCCACCTTCTCCTGTCCGGAAGGGGGGTTTCCTCAGCCCGAGGTCGTGGTGTGCGGCTGCGGCGTACTGCGGCTGCGGTACGGCGCCGGGCGTAGTCGGCGTCCGGCCCGGCGCACCGGGCCCGGACTCGTACGCCGCGACGACCAGCTGCGCACGGTCGCGGTCGCCCGGCTCGGCCATGGTGCGGGTGAGCGGGCTCACGCCGAGGCGCTCGGCAAGTGGGCGCGTCCCCGGCGACGACGGTACGGATCGCGCCGAGCGATCAGCGCCCGGCCGGGCGGACCAGGCCGGACTCGTAGGCCGCGACGACCAGCTGCGCGCGGTCGCGGGCGCCCAGCTTGGCCATCGTGCGGTTCACATGGGTCTTGACGGTGAGCGGACTCACACCGAGACGCTCGGCGATCTCGTCGTTCGGCAGACCCATCGCCACCTCGATCAGCACCTCCCGCTCACGGGCGGTGAGCGCATCCAGCTCGGGCGCGGGACGAGCCGGCGAACCCGCCTGGGCCAAAAACTGGCCGATCAGGCTCTTCGTCGCCGACGGCGACAGCAGCGCGTCCCCGGCGGCGACAGTGCGGATCGCGCCGAGCAGTTCGTCGGGCTCGGCGCCCTTGCCGAGGAAGCCGGCGGCGCCGGCGCGCAGTGCCTGGGCCACGTACTCGTCGGCCTCGAAGGTGGTCAGCACCAGCACCGCGACCCCCACCAGGTCCTCGTCGCCGGTGATCGCCCGCGTCGCGGCCAGGCCGTCCGTCCCGGGCATCCGGATGTCCATGAGGACGACGTCGGCCCGCGTGCTGCGGGCCATCGCGACCGCCTCCGCGCCGTCGGAGGCCTCCCCGACGACCTCCATGTCCGGCTCGGACTCCACGAGGACGCGGAACGCGCCCCGCAGCAGCGCCTGGTCGTCCGCGAGCAGCACCCTGATCATGGGGGCATCCTCCCACTGCCCGCCGTACGCCCTCACCCTCCCGCGGCGGTCACCGCCAGCGGCAGCCGGGCGTGCACGCGGAACCCGCCGTCCGGGCAGGGACCGGCCTCGCAGGTGCCGCCGAGCGCCGCGGCGCGCTCGCGCATGCCGATGAGGCCGTGCCCGCCGCCGGGGCCGGCGGGGGCGGGGACCGCGGGGGGACGGCCGCCCCGGTCGACGACGGTGACCTCCAGGGCGCCCGCGGCGCGGGCGATCCGCACCTCGGCGCGCGCACCCCGGCCGGCGTGCTTGTGGACGTTGGTCAGCGACTCCTGGATCAGCCGGTAGGCGGTGAGGTCGACGGTCGCCGGCAGCGGCCCGGCACCGTCCTCGGCCACGTCGACCGGCAGCCCGGCGCGCCGGAAGCCCTCCACGAGCTGGTCCAGGACACCGAGCCCCGGCGCGGGTTCCATGGGCGCCGCGGGATCGCCGGACTGGCGGAGCAGGCCGACGGTGGCGCGCAGTTCGTCGAGGGCGGAGCGGCTGGCCTCCCGGACGTGGGCGAGCGCCTGCTTGGCCTGGTCGGGCCGGGTGTCCATCACGTGTGCGGCGACGCCCGCCTGGACGTTGACCAGGGCGATGTGGTGGGCGACCACGTCGTGCAGTTCGCGGGCGATGCGCATGCGCTCCTCCGCGACGCGCCGCTTGGCCTCCTCCTCCCGGGTCCGTTCCGCGCGTTCGGCCCGTTCCTCGACGGCGAGGATGTAGGCGCGCCGGCTGCGGGTGGCCTCCCCGGCCGCCGCGGCCATGCCCGACCAGGCGAACAGGGCGAAGTTCTCGGCGGAGTACCAGGGCCTGGCCCCGAAGAGCATGGCGACCGCGGTCAGCACCAGGCACGACGCGAGCCCGATGCGGAACGTGGTGGCGCGGTCGGTGCGGGAGGAGGCGGAGTACAGCGCGACGATGACGGCGCCGGCCACCGGGCCCCGGCTGTCGCCGCTCGCGGTGAGCAGGTAGACCACGGTGACGGCGCCGGTGAACACCAGCACGCCCAGGGGGCTGCGGCGGCGCAGCAGCAGCGCGGCGCAGGCGACGACGCTGAGCACGATGTCGGTGACGGAGGCGTTGTACCGCTCCGCGTGCGGTCCGACGAACATGTTGCCGAGGATGATCGCCAGTACCGCGGCCGCCAGTCCGGCGTCGAGGGCGACGGGGTGGGCCGTCGGCCACAGGCGGGCCCGGTCCCGCATGGAACGATGCTGCACGCTCACCAACGGTACGGGCCCGGAGGTACGGCCGTGCCCCGGTCCGGTACGGAACCGGGGCCGGGGCACGGGCCGGGTGCGCCGATCGGCGGGAGACCGCCTATGGACCGGGTCGACGGGGTCAGCCGGGGATGAGGCCCCCGTCGGACAGCATCGCCCGGACCTCCTCCAAGGTGGCGTCCGGGCCCGGCAGGATCAGCTCGGACGGCTCCAGGGAGTCGTCGGGAAGCGGTGTGCCGAGCCCGCGGACCGCGTCGAGGAGCGCGGTCAGCGTGCGCCGGAACGCGGTCTCGTCGCCGTTCTCCATCTCGGCCAGGAGCTCGTCGTCGAGCTTGTCGAGTTCGGCGAGGTGGCTCTCGTCCACCGTCACCTGGCCCTCCCCCATGATCCTCACGATCACGACGCCCTCCTCAGGGGTGCCTCAACGCTGCTTCCCACCGGTGGTCACTGCTTGTCGAAACGCGGCTGGTCCTGGGGCTGTGCCTGCTGCCGACCCGGCTGGCCGGGCTGTCCGCCCTCGATGGCCTGCTGGGGGGAACCCCCGGCGAGCTCGGCCTTCATGCGCTGCAGTTCCAGCTCGACGTCGCTGCCGCCGGACAGCCGGTCCAGCTCGGCCTGGATGTCGTCCTTGGCGATACCGGTCGGGTCGTCCAGGGCGCCGGAGGCCAGGAGCTCGTCCAGGGCACCCGCGCGGGCGCGCAGCTGCTCGGTCTTGTCCTCGGCCCGCTGGATCGCCATGCCGACGTCGCCCATCTCCTCGGAGATGCCGGAGAAGGCCTCGCCGATCTGGGTCTGGGCCTTGGCGGCGCTGTAGGTGGCCTTGATGGTCTCCTTCTTGGTGCGGAAGGCGTCCACCTTGGCCTGCAGCCGCTGGGCGGCCAGGGTGAGCTTCTCCTCCTCGCCCTGGAGGGTCTGGTGCTGCGTCTCCAGGTCGGTGACCTGCTGCTGGAGCGCGGCCCGGCGCGACAGCGCCTCGCGGGCCAGGTCCTCACGGCCCAGGGCGAGCGCCTTGCGGCCCTGGTCCTCGTACTTCGCGGACTGCTGCTGCAGCTGGTTCAGCTGCAGCTCCAGACGCTTGCGGGACGTCGCGACGTCCGCCACCCCCCGGCGCACCTTCTGCAGCAGCTCCAGCTGCTTCTGGTACGAGTAGTCGAGGGTCTCGCGCGGATCCTCGGCCCGGTCAAGGGCCTTGTTGGCCTTCGCGCGGAAGATCATCCCCATCCGCTTCATGACACCGCTCATGGGCCTCGCGCGCCCCCTTCAGTCGGCTGGCCGGCACACCATCTACAGACCCCACAGTACGGGGCGTGGTTCCATTACCCCACTGTTCTGTTGCGGATGCGCTCATCCTTGAGAACGATCACGGTTCGGTGACCTCAGGCCCAGGGAGTAGGTGGGGGGCTGGGGGTCCGGCCGGGGACCACGTAACCTTGGTGTTGTGTTCCGACGTCGTTCCCAAGATGAGCAGGCCTCAGCCACCGCGGTGGTCGAGGACCAGCAGACCCGTGACCCCCAGGCCCCCAAGGGCCGGCCGACCCCGAAGCGCAGCGAGGCGCAGTCGCAGCGGCGCAAGGTCGTGACCGCCCCCGGCGACCGCAAGGCGGCGGCCCGGCAGGCACGCGACGCCCGGCGCGCCGACATGAACAAGCAGCGCGAGGCGCTGATGAACGGCGACGAGCGCTACCTGCCCGTGCGCGACAAGGGCCCGGTGCGCAAGTACGCCCGCGACTACGTGGACTCCCGCTTCCGCGCCGCCGAGTTCTTCCTGCCGCTTGCCGTGGTCATCCTGGTGCTGAGCGTCGTGCAGAACGAGGCACTGAAGCAGCTCTCGCTGCTGCTGTGGCTCGTGGTGATCGTGCTGATCGTCGTCGACTCGGCCGTCACCGGGCTCCTGCTGCGCCGCCGGCTGGCCCAGCGCTTCCCGGGCCAGAACACCCGGGGCGCCGTCGCCTACGCGCTGATGCGGTCCCTCCAGATGCGCCGCCTGCGCCTGCCCAAGCCGCAGGTCAAGCGCGGCACCAAGCAGTTCTGAGCGCGGACGGCGGGTTCGCCTCCGTCGCCGGCCGCTGGCTGGACGGACTGGGCGGGCTCCGGAACACCGTGCGCCAGGAGCTGGTGGCCCGTCAGCTCGACGAGCAGATCACGTCCCGCTTCCCGGTGGGGCGGCGGCTGCGCGTCCTCGACGTCGGCCCCGGGCAGGGCACCCAGGCCCTGCGGCTGGCCCGCGCCGGCCACCTCGTCACCGGCCTGGAGGCCGATCCCGCGATGGCGGGCACGCTGCGCGAGGCACTGGCCACCGAACCCGAGGGCATACGCGAGCGCGTCACGCTGATCGAGGGCGACGGCCGGGAGACCGGCCGGCACTTCGGGCCCGGCACCTTCGACGTGGTGCTCTGCCACGGGGTGCTCATGTACGTGCCCGAGCCCGACCCGATGCTCGCCGGGCTGGCACGCGTGCTGGCCCCGGGCGGGCTGCTCTCCCTGCTCGTGCGGAACGCCGACGCCCTGGCGATGCGCCCCGGGCTGCAGGGCGACTGGCCGGCCGCGCTGGCGGCGCTCTCGGGCGGCCCCGCCACGTACACCAACCGGCTGGGAGTCACCGCCCGCGCCGACCGGCGCACGGCCCTCACCGCCACCCTCAGCGGCATCGGGGCGCCGCTGCACGCCTGGTACGGGGTGCGGGTCTTCACCGACACCGCTCCGGACGCCGACGGCGACACGCCCGCCGAGGTGCCGGAGGAACTGCTCGCGGCCGAGGAGCTCGCCGGGCGCACCGATCCGTACCGATCGGTGGCGGCACTGCTGCATCTGTGCGGCGTACGGGACTGACCGGGGCGGGCTACACGCCACAGAGTGCGCCAAAAGCGACACTTCCGGCATGACCGTTTCCCTGCCGACCTCCCGACGCACGCTCGGGGCCCTGTGCGCGGCGACCGCGACACTCGTGATGCTCGCCGGATGCACCTCCGGCTCGCCCTCCTCCCCCCAGTCCCCCGCGGCGAAGACCTCGGCGGCGCCGGAGGTCTCCGAGGCGTCCGGCGCCCGCGACCTCCAGGACAACTACCAGGACGTCGTCAAGAACGTGCTGCCCTCGGTCGTGCAGATCACGACCTCGGAGGAGCTCGGCTCCGGCATCGTCTACGACACCAAGGGCCACATCGTCACCAACGCCCACGTCGTCGGGAAGAACACCACCTTCCAGGTGACCCTGGCCAACGGCAACGAGCCGCTGAAGGCCACGCTGGTCGCGAGCTACCCCGAGCAGGACCTCGCGGTGATCGCCCTCGACAAGCCGCCGTCCGACCTGCGCGCGGTCCGCTTCGCGGACTCCTCCAAGGTCGAGGTGGGGCAGATCGCGCTCGCCATGGGCAGCCCGCTGGGGCTCAGCGGCAGCGTGACCCAGGGCATCGTCTCCGCGCTGGGCCGCACCGTCACCGAGACCGCGTCCGGCGGCGCGCCCGGGGCGACCATCGCCAACCTGGTGCAGACCTCCGCGCCCATCAACCCGGGCAACAGCGGCGGGGCGCTGGTCAACCTGTCCGGCGAGATCATCGGCATCCCCACCCTCGGCGCGGTCAACCCGAGCTCGGGCAGCGGGAACAACTCGGCGCCGGGCATCGGCTTCGCCATCCCCGCGTCGACGATCACCCGCATCGCCGACCAGATCATCAAGGACGGCAAGGTCACCTCGTCCGGGCGCGCCGCCCTCGGCGTCACCGGCCGCACCGTGCTCGGGCCGGACTTCAGCCCGGCCGGCGTCGCCGTCATCTCCGTCGTCAAGGGCGGCCCGGCCGACAAGGCGGGCATCCAGCCCGGCGACATCATCATCGGCGTCGGCAACACCCAGATCCAGACCTCCCAGGCGCTCTCGGAGGCCCTGGCACCGTCCGCTCCGGGCAAGAAGGTGGACGTCACCTTCGTGCGCGACGGCAACGAGAAGACGGTGAACGTGACGCTGGGCGAGCTCTGACGGAGCCGGCGGAACCCGGCTCAACCCGGCAGAACGCGGCGTGGAGGGCGCGATGGCGCGCCCTCCACGCCGCGGTCGTCACCGCCGCGGGCTACTCGTCGCCGTGCAGGCTCATGGGGCCGTAGATCTTGGTGGAGTCCTCGAAGAGGACGACCTGGTCGGCGCCGCCCTGGAGCAGGTCCTTCCAGACCTCGCCGATCCAGGACTCGGCGTCGCCCTGTGTGGTGAACTCCTCGGGCTCGACGGCGGGCGCGACCTCCGTGCCGTCGGTCTTCTCGAAACGCCAGGTCCACGCCATGTCCGTCTCCTCGTCCCAGGGGGTGCCTGCCCGGCAGCGTAGCGTGCGCGGACGCGAAAGAATCGGGACGTGGAACTGACACTTCTCGGCACCGGGGGACCCGACGGCCTGCCGCTGCCCGGCTGCCCGTGCGCGGCATGCGCGGTGGCGGTGGGCGAACGGGCCCGGGCGGCCACCTCCGTCCTCGTGGACGGGGTGCTGCTGCTCGATCTGACGCCCGGCGTGGCGCTGGCCGCCGCCCGTTCGGGGCACTCGCTGACCGCGGTGGGCCAGGTGCTGCTGTCGCATCCGCACGACGGGCCCGCGGTGGAGATCCCGCCGGGACTGCCCGCGCCGGCGCGGCTGCCCGCGGGGCAGGAACTGACGCTGCCGACCGGGCACCAGGTGCGGTCGGTGCCGGTGGACGCGCCCGGCGCCGGGTACGAGGTGACGGCGCCGGGGGGCGAACGGCTGCTGTACCTGCCACCGGAGTGCGGCCCCGCGGGCCTCGCGGAACCGGCGAAGACCGAACGGCCGTACGGGACCGTGCTGCTGGACGTCGTGGCGCGGCCCGACGCGCTGGCCCGGCTGCGGGCCGCGGGAGCGGTCACCGGCACCACGGACGTGATCGCCGTGCACCTGGACCACACGGTGCCCCCCGGCCCGGAGACGCGCCGCCGGCTGGCCGCGCTGGGCGCCCGCGCGGTACCGGACGGGACGACGCTGACCGTCGGCGACTTCCACGAGGTGCCGGACCTCCCCCGCCGCACCCTTGTGCTCGGCGGTGCCCGTTCGGGCAAGTCGGCGGAGGCCGAGCGGCGGCTGTCGGCCTTCCCCGACGTGCTGTACGTGGCCACCGGCGGCACACGGGACGACGACCCGGAGTGGGCCCGGCGCGTGGCGCTGCACCGCGAGCGCCGGCCGGGCACTTGGCAGACACGGGAGACCCGCGACCTCGTCCCGCTGCTCGCGCGGGACGGCGGCCCCGCGCTCCTGGTCGACTGCCTGTCGCTGTGGCTGACGCACGCCATGGACGAGGCCGGGGCCTGGGACGACACGCACTGGGCGGCCCGCGGCGAACGCGAACTGCGCGAGCGGGTCGCGGAGTTGACCGCGGCATGGCGCGCCACCCGGCGCACCGTGGTCGCCGTCAGCAACGAGGTGGGCTCCGGCGTGGTCCCGGCCACCGCGAGCGGCCGCCGTTTCCGTGACGAACTGGGCCGCCTGAACGCGATGGTGGCCGCCGAGTCGGAGCACGTCCTGCTGGTCGTGGCCGGACAGGCGCTGACGCTGCGGGGCTGACCTCGGCGCGGGGGCCGCCGGAACGGTAGTGTTCGATCCCGTGAGCGGCCTGAATCTCGATGACTTCGCCTCCCTCGTGGAGCGCCCGGACGCCGGCGTACGCCGTGACGCACACGACCGCTGGCAGCGCCTGGTGCGCCCGGCCGGGGCGCTGGGCAATCTGGCCGAGCTCGCGGAGTGGCTCTCCGCGGCGCAGAGCGCCGCCACCGTGCGGCCGATCGAACACCCCAAGGCCGTGCTGTTCGCGGCGGACCACGGCGTGGCGGCACTCAAGGTGTCGGCGCGTCCCGAGGGCACGGCGGTGGACCTGGTCCGCGCCGTCCTCGACGGTGCGTCACCGGTGAACGTGCTGGCGCGTCAGTACGGCGCGGCGGTCCGGGTGGTGGACGTCGGTGTCGACGCCCCTGCCGAGGACCTGCCCGCCGACGTCACGGCGCACCGCGTGCGGCGCGGCTCCGGCCGGATCGACGTCGAGGACGCGCTGACGGCCGAGGAGGCCGAGGCCGCGTTCCGTGCCGGCATGGCCGTCGCGGACGAAGAGGCGGACTCCGGCACCGACCTGGTCCTGCTCGGCGATCTGAGCGTCGGCGGCACCACGGTCGCCGGGGTGCTGATCGCCGCCCTCTGCGGCACGGACGCCTCCGTGGTGACGGGCCGGGGCTCCGGCATCGACGACGTGGCCTGGATGCGCAAGTGCGCGGCGATCCGCGACGCGCTGCGCCGGGCGCGGCCGGTCCTGGGCGACCAGTTGGAGCTGCTGGCCGCCGTGGGCGGTGCCGACGTGGCCGCGATCACCGGCTTCCTGCTCCAGGCGGCGGTGCGCAAGCTGCCCGTGGTCCTGGACGGCGTGGTGTCGGCGGCGTGCGCGCTCGTCGCCCAGCGCATCGCCTTCCGGGCGCCCGACTGGTGGCTGGCCGGCCAGACCAGCGGGGAGCCGGGACAGGCCAAGGCGCTGGACCGGCTGTCCATCGAACCGCAGCTGGACCTGAAGGTCACCGCCGGCGAGGGCACGGGCGCACTGCTGGTGCTCCCACTGCTGAAGGCTGCCGCGGCCCTCTCCGCGGAACTCCCCGAACACCCCTGACGCCGGCGTCCCGCCGCCTACCCGGGGCAGGCTGCCTGCGGCCTGCCGCGCGCGCCGGGCGGCGGTTCGTCCCGCCGTACCGGCCGGGGCGATGGGGCAGCCCTGTCGGGCAGCCTCCTCCCACTGCGGGCCGCAAGGACCGGTACACGGGGGGCGCCGCGACACTCTGCACGGCCTCGTCCGAGACCCTCTGACCCCCGGCGGCCCGCGTGGCACGGCCGGGAGCGGGCGCGGGTGGCAGTTCGAGCCGTACTGGGCAGGCGCACGGAACCAGCCCGTCGGGCGGCCGCGTATGCCGCAGGCCGGGACGCACTGCCGCGGCACGGCGGCCGTACCCTGCCGCGCGGCGGGACAGTTCGTGCGTCGGGCGGCCACGCTCCGCCGCGAGCGGGGAACGACGGGGCCTGCGCACGGCCGCCGGCACCTGCGGCGGGCGCAAGGAACAACCCGGTCGGACAGTCGTGTTCCGCGGCGAGCCGGAAAGACCGGGACAGACCATCGTGTACGCACTGCGGCCGGGAGCCGAGCACGCCGGTACCCCGTCGGCCGGACACATTCCTGCGCGCCGGGAAGACCAGGGCACGCGCACGGCCTGGGGCACGCCGGCCCGCACGCACTGCGACCGGAAGCCGAGCAGGCCGGTGGCCGTTCCTCTCGCGGTACCGGCCGGGCGGAAGGGACGAGCCCGCCGGGACATCCGGGGCACACGCGCGACCGCGACGCCCATGGCACCCGCGGCCCGCAACTGCCGTACGCGGCCCCACCGGGAGCCGCGCCCCGGGAACCGTTCACAGCGCCGTACCGGCCGGGCGCGAGGCACCCGCGCGTCGGGCGGCCACGCTCCGCCGCGAGCGGGGGGACGACGGGGCCTGCGCACGGCCGCCGGCGCCTGCGGCAGGCGCAAGGGACCGGGCCGTGGGGCGGGAAGGCCCGCGCGGAGCGCCCGTCAGCGTTCGGAGAAGCCGCCGAGCCAGTCCTGGAGGCGGCGGGTGGGGGCGCGCCAGCGGGCGGCGTGCTTGGCGGCGCGGAGTTCGGCACGGCGTGCCGCTTTCGGGCGGCGTCCGTACAGGCGCTCCGCCCAGAGGGAGTCGGGCCGGGCCAGCCGGAGCGCGCCGACGAGCGCGACGAAGGGCACGAACACGCCGACGACGGCGGTGCGGAACTTGCCCTTCACCAGGGCGGCCAGGACGAACAGGAAGTTGACGACGATGGTGGCGATCGCCGCGAGGCGGTTCTGCTGCTGGTCGGCGGAGAGCGAGTCGACCTCGAAGGGGGCGAGCCCGCCGAGCAGCATGAGCACCAGCGAGAAGGTGATCACGACGGCCTCCACGCTCTTGCGGCCGCGTTCGCTCCAGTACACGTCGTCCAGGTAGAGCACGAGCGCGAACTCGTCCAGTACGAGCCCCGCCCCGATGCCGAAGACCACCGCCGCCAGTGCCGCCCCGAATCCCTGCGCGGAGGCGGCGACGGCCCCGAAGCCGCCGATCGTCATGAGGATGATGCCGGGCACCACGTGGTGGATGTGCGTCCCGCCCGAGGAGATGTTCCGGAACGGGCCCTTGCCCGCGCGGATCAGCCGGGTGATGGTCCGCGTGATCACGAAGGTCGCGACGAAGGCGAAGAGGGCGAGGAGCAGTGGCAGCTTTCCCGGCTCGATGATGTTGCGGTACCACCAGTCGCTCATACCGATTGCTCCTGTTCGGCCTGGTATGCGCACTATACGGTCGGGGGGCGGCCGTTACCCTGCACGCCATGACCGCCAGCCGCGCCGCCGCGACCCCCGCCGACGGACTGCGGTTCGCCTTCGGCACCTTGACCGTGCTGCCCGTGCGGGTCACCCGCTGGGACCGCCCGGCGGCCCGGGCGGGGATGGTGTGGGCGCCCCTGGCCGGCCTGGTCGTGGGGCTGTGCGGGGCGGCCGCCGGCGGGGTGCTGCTGCTGCTCGGCTGCGGACCGCTGCTCGCCGCCGCGGGCACGGTCGCGGTGCCCGCCGCGCTCACCCGGGGCCTGCATCTGGACGGACTCGCCGACACCGCCGACGGCCTGGGCAGCGGCCGGCCCGCCGAGGACGCGCTGCGCATCATGCGGCAGTCGGACATCGGGCCGTTCGGCGTGCTCACCCTGGTGCTGGTCCTGATCGGCCAAGTCGCCGCCGTGGCCGGGGCGTACGGGACCTCGTGGGCCCGCGGGGCGGCCGGTTTCGCGGTGGCGTCGGTGGCGGCCCGCACCGCCATGACGCTCGCCTGCCGGGACGGCGTGCCGGCGGCCCGGCCGGAGGGACTGGGCGCGGCGGTGGCGGGGGCGGTCCCGGCGCGGGCGGCACGGGGGGTGGCCGCCGCGATCGTGGTGCTGTGCGCCGCCGCGGGGCTGGCGTTCGGCCCGTACGCCGCCGCGCAGTTCGCCGCCGCGGCCCTGATCGCCCTGGGCGCCGCGGAGTTGCTGCTGCGGCGCTGCCGGGCGCGGCTGGGCGGTGTCACGGGCGACGTCTTCGGCGCGTTGTGCGAGACGGCGTGCACCGCGGCCCTCGTCGTGCTGGCCGCGGGCGGGGCCACCGGGTAGGGAAAACCCGCGCCTTCGGCCCGGGGGCGCACGCCGTGGGCGGAAGTGTCAGGAGTGAGCGTAAGGTCGGTCCTGCACCCCCCGCCCCGCGCCGCCGGGCGTTGCCCGGTGCCAAGAAGTTCGGGCCTTCGAAGGAACAGGATCTTCATCACCGTGACTGCACTGACTCTCAGCACCTCCTCCGCCGCGGCGCTGCGCGCGGACGCCGTCGTCGTCGGAGTGACCAAGGGGACGAAGGGCCCCGAGGTCGCCCCCGGCGCGGAGGCGGTCGACCAGGCCTTCGACGGCAGGCTCGCCGTGACGCTCGAGACGCTGGGCGCCTCGGGCGCTGAGGGTGAGGTGACCAAGCTCCCCGCCCCGGCCGGCCTGAAGGCCCCGGTCGTGCTGGCGGTCGGCCTCGGTGAGGCCCCCGCGGACGGTGCCGGCTTCGACACCGAGGTGCTGCGCAAGGCGGCCGGTGTCGCCGCCCGCACTCTGGCCGGTTCCAAGAAGGCCGCCCTCGCGCTGCCGGTGGAGGACGCCGCGGCCGCCCAGGCGGTCGCCGAGGGCGCGCTGCTGGGTGCGTACGCGTACACCGCGTACCAGGCGGGCAACGGCAAGGCGCCGCTGACCGAGGTGGCGCTGGTCGGCGCCAAGCCGCGCGACAAGGCCTACAAGGCCGCCGCCGAGCGTGCCACGGTCGTCGCGGAGGAGGTCAACCGCTCGCGCGACCTGATCAACATGCCGCCGAACGACCTGACCCCGAAGGCCTTCGCCGCCTTCGTGCAGGAGGCCGCCAAGGAGTACGGCCTCAAGGTCGAGGTGCTGGACGAGAAGGCGCTCGTCAAGGGCGGTTACGGCGGCATCATGGGCGTCGGCCAGGGCTCGGCGAACCCGCCGCGGCTGGTGAAGATCGTCCACAACGGCGGCAAGGGCCGTGACGCGAAGCACCTCGCGCTGGTCGGCAAGGGCATCACCTACGACTCGGGCGGCATCTCCCTGAAGCCGGCCGGCCACAACGAGACCATGAAGTGCGACATGAGCGGTGCCGCCGCCGTGTTCTCCACCGTGGTCGCCGCCGCGCGCCTGGGCCTGCCCGTCACGGTCACCGGCTGGCTCGCGCTCGCCGAGAACATGCCGTCCGGCGCCGCCGCCCGCCCGGGCGACGTGCTGCGGATGTACAGCGGCAAGACCGTCGAGGTGCTCAACACCGACGCCGAGGGCCGCCTGGTCATGGCCGACGCGATCACCCGCGCCTCGGAGGAGACCCCGGACGCGATCATCGACGTGGCGACCCTGACCGGTGCCATGGTGCTGGCGCTGGGCACCCGCATCTTCGGTGTCATGTCCAACGACGACGACTTCCGCACCACGGTGCACGAGACGGCGGGCGAGGTCGGCGAGCAGTCCTGGCCGATGCCGCTGCCGACCGACCTGCGCAAGGCGATGGACTCCGCCACGGCCGACATCGCGAACATGGGCGAGCGGATGGGCGGCGGCCTGGCGGCCGGCCTGTTCCTGAAGGAGTTCGTCGGCGAGGGCATCACCTGGGCCCACATGGACATCGCTGGCCCGGCCTTCAACGAGTCCGGCCCGTTCGGTTACACCCCCAAGGGTGGTACCGGCTCCGCCGTGCGCACCCTGGTGCGGCTGGCCGAGAAGGCCGCCGAGGGCGAGCTCTTCCAGTAACCGTCCCGTCGCGGCCGGTCACATCTGATCACGACCGGTCGCGGTGTAAGCCTCGGCACATTCCGTACGGCCCCGGGTATGGCATCCGGGGCCGTACGCGTTCGCCAAGAGCGAGCAAAGGGACCAAGTGCTGCCGTATTTCGCACGGGATACCGGTGAGTAGTCGTGGCCAGGGACGTTCCGTACGTCTCACACCCCGGCCCGGTGCCTCGTCCGCCCCGAACAAGTGCGAAGATGTTGTCTCGGCACGACAGGGCCCCGTTTAACAGAAGCGGCCGAACAAAAGCCGCCGCCCGGTCATGACGGACCGGCTCCGGCGTATCCATGCATGGAGGACGTGACGTGGCGAACGACGCCAGCACCGTTTTCGACCTAGTGATCCTCGGTGGCGGTAGCGGCGGCTACGCCGCAGCGCTGCGCGCGGCGCAGCTCGGTCTGGACGTCGCCCTGATCGAGAAGGACAAGCTCGGCGGCACCTGCCTGCACCGCGGCTGCATCCCCACGAAGGCTCTGCTGCACGCCGGTGAGATCGCGGACCAGGCCCGCGAGGCCGAGCAGTTCGGTGTCAAGGCCACCCTCGAGGGCATCGACATCGCCGGGGTCCACAAGTACAAGGACGACGTGATCGCGGGCCTCTACAAGGGTCTGCAGGGCCTGGTGGCCTCCCGCAAGGTCACCTACGTGACCGGCGAGGGCCGGCTGTCCTCCCCGACGACGGTGGACGTCAACGGTCAGCGCTACACCGGCCGCCACGTGCTCCTGGCGACCGGCTCCGTGCCGAAGTCGCTGCCGGGCCTGGCCATCGACGGCAACCGGATCATCTCGTCCGACCACGCGCTGGTCCTGGACCGGATCCCGAAGTCCGCCATCGTGCTCGGCGGCGGCGTCATCGGCGTCGAGTTCGCCTCCGCGTGGAAGTCCTTCGGTGTCGACGTCACGATCGTCGAGGGCCTGCCCCACCTCGTGCCGGTCGAGGACGAGAACAGCTCCAAGCTGCTGGAGCGCGCCTTCCGCAAGCGCGGCATCAAGTTCAACCTCGGCACCTTCTTCTCCAAGGCCGAGTACACCGCCGACGGCGTCAAGGTCACCCTCGCCGACGGCAAGGAGTTCGAGGCCGAGCTGCTGCTCGTCGCCGTCGGCCGCGGCCCGGTGTCGCAGGGCCTGGGCTACGAGGAGGCCGGGGTCGCCATGGACCGCGGCTACGTCCTCGTCGACGAGTACATGCGCACGAACGTGCCCACCATCTCCGCGGTCGGCGACCTGGTCCCGACCCTCCAGCTCGCCCACGTCGGCTTCGCCGAGGGCATCCTCGTCGCGGAGCGGCTGGCCGGTCTGAAGACCGTGCCGATCGACTACGACGGCGTGCCGCGCGTCACGTACTGCCACCCGGAGGTCGCCTCCGTGGGCATCTCCGAGGCCAAGGCCAAGGAGCTGTACGGCGCCGACAAGGTCGTCACCCTGAAGTACAGCCTGGCCGGCAACGGCAAGAGCAAGATCCTCAAGACGGCCGGCGAGATCAAGCTCGTCCAGGTCCGCGACGGCGCCGTGGTCGGCGTCCACATGGTCGGCGACCGTATGGGCGAGCAGGTCGGCGAGGCCCAGCTGGTCTACAACTGGGAGGCCCTGCCCGCCGAGGTCGCCCAGCTCATCCACGCCCACCCGACGCAGAACGAGGCGCTCGGCGAGGCCCACCTGGCGCTGGCCGGCAAGCCGCTGCACGCGCACGACTGATCCACGGACACGCAGACCAATCCGCACAGATCGTTAGGAGCAACCGAAACCATGGCGGTTTCCGTAACCCTGCCGGCGCTCGGCGAGAGCGTGTCCGAGGGCACCGTCACCCGCTGGCTCAAGGCCGAGGGTGAGCGCGTCGAGGCCGACGAGCCGCTGCTCGAGGTGTCGACCGACAAGGTCGACACCGAGATCCCGGCGCCCGCCTCGGGCATCCTCTCGTCCATCAAGGTGGCCGAGGACGAGACGGTGGAGGTCGGCGCCGAGCTGGCCGTCATCGACGACGGCACGGGCGCTCCCGCTGCCGCCCCCGCCCCGGCCGCCGCCGCGCAGCCCGCCCCCGCGCCGGCCCCGGTGCAGGAGGCCCCGGCCCCGGCTCCGGCGCCCGTCGCCGCTGCCCCGGCCGCCGCTCCCGCTCCGGCCCCGGCCGGTGCCGCCCAGGGCACCCCGGTGCTCCTGCCGGCGCTGGGCGAGTCGGTGACCGAGGGCACCGTCACCCGCTGGCTGAAGTCGGTCGGCGAGACCGTCGAGGCCGACGAGCCGCTGCTCGAGGTCTCCACCGACAAGGTCGACACCGAGATCCCGTCGCCCGCCGCCGGCACCCTGCTGGAGATCCTGGTCGGCGAGGACGAGACCGCCGAGGTCGGCGCCAAGCTCGCCGTCATCGGTGCGGCCGGTGCCGTGGCCCCGGCCGCCGCTCCCGCCGCTCCGGCTCCGGCCCCCGCGGTTCCGGCGCCCGCCCCGGCCCCGGCTCCCGTGGCCGCTCCGGCTCCGGCGCCCGCCCCCGTGGCCGCCCCGGCCCCGGTGGCTCCGGCCCCCGCGCCCGCCCCGGCCCCGGCTCCCGCCCCGGTCGCCCCGCAGGCTCCGGCTCCGGCCGCCGCCCCCTCGGCCACCGCGCCGACCGACGAGGGCGCGTACGTGACCCCGCTGGTCCGCAAGCTCGCGGCCGAGAACGGCGTGGACCTGGCCTCGGTCAAGGGCACCGGCGTCGGTGGCCGGATCCGCAAGCAGGATGTCCTGGCCGCCGCGGAGGCCGCCAAGGCCGCCGCCGCCGCGCCGACCGCGCCCGCCCCGTCCGCGGGTGTCACGGTGCCGGCCGCCGCTGCCGCGCTGCGCGGGCAGACCGTCAAGATGACC
This sequence comes from Streptomyces sp. NPDC088732, assembly GCF_044751205.1. Taxonomy (NCBI): domain Bacteria; kingdom Bacillati; phylum Actinomycetota; class Actinomycetes; order Kitasatosporales; family Streptomycetaceae; genus Streptomyces; species Streptomyces sp. NPDC088732. The sequence goes on along the minus strand of NZ_JBIVLI010000006.1, from coordinate 27,106 downwards.
CGCATCCGCAAGGTCATCGCCGAGAACATGATGAAGGCCCTGCACAGCCAGGCGCAGCTGTCGACCGTGGTCGAGGTGGACGTCACCAAGATCATGAAGCTGCGGGCCCGGGCCAAGGAGTCCTTCCTGGCCCGCGAGGGCGTCAAGCTCTCGCCGATGCCGTTCTTCGTCAAGGCCGCCGCCGAGGCGCTGAAGGCCCACCCGGTCATCAACGCCAAGATCAACGAGGACGGCACCGTCACCTACCACGACGTCGAGAACGTGGGCATCGCGGTGGACTCGGAGCAGGGCCTGATGGTCCCGGTCATCAAGGGCGCCGGCGACCTGAGCCTGGCCGGCATCGCCAAGAAGACCGCCGAGCTGGCCGGCAAGGTCCGCAACAAGAAGATCAGCCCGGACGACCTGTCCGGCGGCACGTTCACGATCAGCAACACCGGCTCGCGCGGTGCGCTGTTCGACACGATCATCGTGAACTTCCCGCAGGTCGCCGAGCTGGGCATCGGGGCCACCGTGCGCCGCCCGATCGTGATCAACCACCCGGACCTGGGTGAGACGATCGCGATCCGCGACGTGGCGTACCTGACCCTGTCGTACGACCACCAGCTGGTCGACGGCGCGGACGCCGCCCGCTACCTGAACGACGTCAAGGCCCGCCTGGAGGCCGGCGAGTTCGAGGGCGACCTCGGTCTCTGACCGACCGCACGTCGTCGCGGGACCGTACGACGGCCGAGGCCCCAGCCCCTTCCCGGGCTGGGGCCTCGGCCGTTTCCGGAGAAATCCCGGGCGGCGGTGAGTGGTTGGGGCGCGGCGTCCGTACAGGAGGGGGCATGGCCACCATGCACCGCCGGCAAGGGCGGGGAGGCGACCACCCCCCTCAGTGGCCTCCACGCCCTTGCGGGTCGCGCGCTGCGTCGACCTTCCCCCCGCGCCGAGGCGCGCGCAGCGGGCCCCCGGGGGCCGGCCCGGACGTCCCGGGCCGGCCCCGCCGCGGTGTCGGACCCAGGGCTTAGCCTCGACGGCATGCGCGCGGCCCGGCTGATCCACCTCGTCCTCCTGCTGCAGTCCCACGGCTCGATGACGTCGGCCGAACTCGCCGGGGCACTGGAGGTCTCCGAGCGGACGGTCGGCCGGGACGTGCAGGCCCTGTCGGAGGCGGGCGTCCCGGTGTACGCGGAGCGCGGGCGCGCCGGCGGCTACCGGCTGGTGGACGGCTACCGGACCCGGCTCACAGGGCTCGCCCGCGCCGAGGCGGAGGCGCTGTTCCTGTCCGGGGTGCCCGCCGCGCTGGAGGCGATGGGACTGCACGACGCGGGATCGGCGGCCCGGCTGAAGGTGGCGGCCGCGCTGCTGCCCGAACTGAGGGACGCCCCGCGCGCCGCCGCGCAGCGCTTCCACCTGGACGCGCCCGGATGGTGGCAGGAACCGGCCACGCCGCCGCTGCTGCCGGCCCTGGCGGAGGCGGTGTGGGGCGACCGCCGGCTGCGGGCGCGGTACCGGCGCGCGGACACGGAGGTGGCACGGGAGCTGGAACCGTACGCGCTCGTGCTGAAGGCCGGCGTCTGGTACGCGGTCGCGCGGGCGGACGGGGCGCGGGGGGCCGAGAAGGCCCCGGGGGCCGAGGGGTCCGAGCGGACCGAGAAAGCCCCGGGGGCCCAGGAAGCCGAGCGGACCGAGGCGGCCGAGCGGACCGAGAGGCCCGAGGAGGCCAAGAGGGTCGAGCGGACCGAGAGAGCCGAGCCGACTGAGGCCGGCAAGGAAGCCAAGAGAGCCGAGCGGGCCGAGGAGGCGGTCCGGGTGTACCGGGTGGACCGGTTCACCGCTGCCGAGGTCCTGCCCGAACGCTTCGTCAGGGACCCGGCGTTCGACCTGCCCGCGTTCTGGGAGGCGCGGGCGGCCGCGTTCGCCCGCTCCGTGCTGCGCGCCGAGGTCGTACTGCGGCTCACCCCGGACGGCGCCCGGCACCTGCCGTACGTCGCCGACGCGGCCGCGGCCCGCGACGCCCTGGCCGCCGCCGCGCCGCCCGGTGCCGACGGCCGCGTCACCGTCACCCTGGCCGTGGAGTCCCTCGACGTCGCCTACCACCAGCTCCTCGCCCTCGGCCCCGGCGCCGAACTCCTCTCCCCCGCCCCGCTGCGCGCCCGCTTCGCCGAGGCCGCCCGCGCGATGGCGGCGGCCTACGCCGGCTGACCCCCGCCGCCCCGTCAACTCCCGTACCGGCCGCCCGTCCCGGCGGCGGCGTCAACACCCGCGTGCGCAGGCCCCCGCGCGGGGCGAGTAACGTCACGACACGGGCGCATCCGCGTCTCTCCGCGTGCGGGGGCAGGCCGCAGACAGGATGCTGGAGCGGTGATGGACGAGACGGAGTTCTGGGAGATCGTCGACAGTACCCGGACGGCGGCCGGCGGGGACCCGGAGGAGCACGCCGATCTGCTGGTGGAGCGGCTGACGCAGCTCGACCCGGAGTCCGTCGTCGATTTCGCGCGGCACTTCGAGAGCCGTTTCAACCGGGCGTACCGGTGGGACGTGTGGGGCGCCGCGGATCTCATGCTGGGCGGGGCCGGTGACGACGCGTTCGACTTCTTCCGGTGCTGGCTGATCGGGCAGGGCCGCCATGTCTTCGAGGGCGCGGTGCACGATCCCGACGCGCTGGCGGAGCTGGCCCCGGACTTCGACCCCGAGGTGGACGGCGACGCCGAGGACCTGGGGTACGCGGCCGACGAGGCGTACGAGCAGCTGACCGGGGTGCGGCTGCCGGATCTGGACCTGCCGCCGCAGCCGGCCGAGCCGGAGGGCGTCTACGTCGACTTCGAGAACGCGGACGCGGTGGCGCAGCGCTTCCCCCGGCTGTGGGAGCGCTTCGGCTGAGCCTCCCGCGCGGTCGCGGCGGCCGTCACAGCGCCCGCCCCATGCACACGTCGTCCACGTAGGCGCCGTCCAGCAGGAACTCCCCGGGCAGGACGCCCTCGACCGCGAACCCGGCGGCCTCGTACAGCCGCCGGGCCGGGGTGTTGTGGCCCAGCACCCGCAGCGTCATGCGCCGCGCGCCCTGCCCGCGGGCGGCCTCCAGTGCCGCCATGACGAGTTCGAGCCCGACGCCGCGACCGCGGGCCCAGGTGTCGACCGCCAGGCCCTGGATCTGCCGTACATGGCCGTTGGAGACCAGCGGCGTCGGCGGCACGAACCGGAGGTATCCGGCCGTCCGCCCGTCCACCTCGGCGACCAGGTGGGCGTCCGGCCCGGAGTGCCCGTCGAAGAAGTCCCCGTGCTCGCGCGGCGGGGGCGTCACCGCGTGCAGCGTGGACCACGTGGCGCGGTCCAGCCGGGCGAGGTCGGGGTCGTCGGAGAGCAGGGCGGCGCGCACATGTATCCCGGACATGAGCGTCACCCTGCCACAACGGGGCGCGCCGGCACGCGACCATGTCCCCATGCGCATCGCCATCACCGGCTCGTCCGGGCTCATCGGCTCCGCCCTGGTCCGCTCCCTGCTCGCCGACGGCCACGACGTCGTACGCCTCGTCAGGCGCCCGCCCTCCGCGGCGGACGAGGCGCGCTGGGACCCCGAGGGCGGCGGGATCGACACCGCGGCCCTGGAGGGCGTCGAGGCCGTGGTCAACCTCGCCGGGGCGGGGGTGGGCGACCACCGCTGGACCCCGGCGTACAAGCGGACCGTCCACGACAGCCGCGTACGGGGCACCGCGACGCTCGCCGGGGCACTGGCCTCCCTCGCCGCACCGCCGCGCGTCCTGGTCAGCGGGTCCGGGATCACCGCGTACGGGGACACCGGCGACCGCAGGGTCGACGAGAGCGCGCCCTACGGGGACGGGTTCCTGCCCGGCGTGTGCCGCGACTGGGAGGCCGCCGCGGCCCCGGCGCGGGACGCGGGCATCCGGACGGCGTTCTCCCGGACGGGCCTGGTCGTCTCGGGACGGGGCGGCGCGTGGGGGCGGCTGTTCCCGCTGTTCAAGGCGGGAGTGGGCGGGCGGCTGGGCAGCGGGCGGCAGTACTGGAGCTTCATCTCGCTGCGCGACCAGGTCGCGGCGCTGCGCCACATGATCGACCACGACACGGTCGCCGGGCCGGTCAACCTCTGCGCGCCCGAGCCGCCGACCAACGCCGAGGTGACCGCCGCCATGGCCCGGGTGCTGCGCCGGCCCGCGCTGTTCCCGGTCCCCGCGGCCGTCCTGCGCACCGTCGTCGGGGAGTTCTCCACCGAGATCCTCGGCAGTACGCGGGCCGTGCCGCGCGTGCTGCTCGACACCGGGTTCGTCTTCGCCCACCCCGGCATCGAGGAGGCGATCCGCGCGGCACTGGCCGACGAAAGGCACTGAATGCCACCAGGCGGCCCTCGGGCGGCATCAGTTGGGGAAGTTCTGGGCATGACGCTTCCAGCGCCAGCTGACGCGAGCGGGGAAACGTGCCGACCTCGGGGAGGGGCAACGTGCTCTCAACAGCACGCTCTACCGGTTCTTCAACGGACGTATGCGTGATCGGGGCCGGCGTGGCCGGTCTGTCGGCGGCGCATCATCTGATCAGCGCAGGGCTCCGCGTGACCGTCCTGGAGGCCGCCGACCGGGCCGGTGGGCGCATGGCCACCGACGAGGTGGACGGCTTCCTGCTGGACCGGGGCCCGCAACTGCTCAACACCTCCTACCCGGAGCTGCTCCGCACGCCGGGTCTGGACAACCTCCAGCTGCGGCCGTTCTCACCCGCCGTCCTGGTGCGGGCCGCGGGCCGCGGCTACCGCGTCGGCGACCCGCGCGGGGCCCTGGCGGCGGCCCGCGCCCCGCTGGGATCGCCGCTGGACAAGGCCAGGCTGCGGACGGCCCTGCACCGTCTCGCCGACACCCCGGTCGAACGCCTCCTGGAGCGGCCCGAGACGACGGCCGCCGAGGCGCTCGCCGCACGCGGGTTCGCCCCCCGCGCGGTCGACGGGTACCTGCGGCCGCTGCTCTCCGCGCTGCTGTGCGACCCCTGGCTGACGACGTCCAGCCGCTGCGCCGACCTGGTGCTGCGGGCCTTCGCCCTGGGGCGCACCTGCCTTCCCGCGGGCGGAGCCGAGGCCCTGCCGCGGCAGCTCGCGGGCGCGCTGCCGGAGGGGTCGCTGCGCCTGGGCACCCGCGCGGTGGCGGCCTCCACCAACGCGGTGCTGACCGAGGAGAAGGAGGAACTGCCGTGCCGGGCCGTGGTGGTGGCCACCGGGGCTCGCGCGGCGGCCGAGCTGCTGCCGGGGCTGCGCGTGCCGGAGTTCCACGCCGTCACCGTGGTCCACCACGCGGCCCCCACCGCGCCGTTGCGGGAGGCCGCGCTCGTCCTGGACGCGGACCGGCGCGGGCCGGTCTCGCACTCGCTCCCGGCGAGCCTGGTCGACCCGTCCCGCGCGCCGGTCGGCCGGACGCTGGTGACCTCGGTGCTGCTCGGTGCCGCGGCCGTCCCCGACCCGGACGACGACGCGGTGCGCGCGCATCTCGCCGAGCTCTACGGCACCTCCACCGCGGGCTGGCGGCTGCTGGCCGTGCACCACGACCCGGAGGCCGTGCCCGCCATGCCCGCGCCGCACGATCTGCGCCGCCCGGTGCGCATCCTCCAGGGGCTGTACGTCTGCGGCGACCACCGGGACACCAGCACGGTGCAGGGCGCGATGCTGTCCGGGCGCCGCGCGGCGCAGCGGCTGCTGCGCGACGTGGGCCTGCACCCGGGGTCCCGAACGGAACCCCTGGCCGCCTGAACCCGTCCGGCCGGCCCCTGGAGCAATGCCCCGGGGCCGGCCGGCACGCCTCAGCCCACCAGCACCCCGAGGGCCGCGGCCCGGTCGTGGAAGGCGCGTACCGAGGAGGCGTCGCGGTGCGCGTCGAGGCGGCGGCCGAAGTCCCGCACGTACTCCAGGGCGCGCACCGAGCGCATCTCGACGGCGGCCTGCATGGCCTCGGCGCCCAGCGCGCAGGCCGCGTCGACCTCGCCGAGTCCGAGGCGGGCGGTGGCGAGCACGGTGCGGCAGAACAGCCGGCTGCGGGCGTAGGCGGCGGGCCGCAGTTGCAGGGAGCGCTCCGCGTGCTGGGAGGCGGCGCGGTACTGCTGGAGGTCGCGGTGGCAGTGGCCGAACTCGTCGGCGAGCTGGGCCTCGTCGAAGAAGCGGGCCCAGGACGGGACGTCGTCCCCGGCGCGGGCGGCCTCCAGGGCGCGTTCGGCGCGCACGAGCGCCGCGGTGCACGCCCGGACCTCGCCGAGCAGGCCGTGCCCGCGGGCCTCGGCCGCGTGCAGCAGCGCCTGGACGGCCGGCGGGGCCGCGCTGCCCACGCCCTGCTGGGCGACCCGGGCGAGCTGGACGGCCTCGCGGCCGTGCCCGAGGTAGACCGCCTGGCGGCTCATCGTGACCAGCACGTAGCCGCCGTAGACCCGGTCGCCGGCCGCCTGGGCGAGCCGCAGCGACTGCACGAAGTAGCGCTGGGCGAGCCCGTGGGCGCCGATGTCGTACGAGGTCCAGCCGGCGAGCCGGGTCAGGTCGGCGACGGCGGCGAACAGGCGGCGGCCCATGGTCTCGCCGTAGCTGCCGCGCAGCATCGGTTCTGCCTCGTGCTCCAGGTAGCGCACGAGGGCCTGGCGGGCGTGGCCGCCGCCGAAGGCGTTGTCCAGGGAGCGGAAGAGCTCGCCGACGGAGCGCAGGGCGGCGAGGTCGCCCATGGTGACCCGGTTCCCGCCCGGGCCTCCCGGCACCTGGGGCGCCGCGTCGCCGCGGGTGCGCTGGGCGGGCAGCCGGGGCACGCCGCCGCCCGCGGGGCCCGGTTCGGCGCTGCGCCCGACGCGGTCGTCCGCGCGCCCGATGAGCCAGTCGCGGCTGGGGACGACCAGGCCGGCCGGGGTGAAGGCGATCTTGCGCAGGTCGGCAGGGCTGCCGGTGTCCTTGCGCCACAGCCCGGACACGATCTCCACGGCCTCCTCGGGGGAGGCGGCGAACTCCAGTCCCGCGTAGACCGGGGCCACGGCGTCGAGGCCGAGGTCGTGGGCGGACAGCCGCCGCCCGAGCCGCCGGGTGAAGACCTCGGCGATCAGCGCGGGGGTGGTGCCGCGCGGTTGCTGGCCGCGCAGCCAGCGGGTGACGGAGGTCTTGTCGTACCGCAGGTCGAGCCCGTGCTCGATGCCGAGCTGGTCCACGCGGCGGGCGAGTCCCGCGTTGGAGAAGCCGGCTTCGGCGATGAGGGCCGCGAGTTGGCGGTTGGGGGGGCGCTGCGAGGAACGGTCGGACATCAGTGGTGCGGTCCCCTGCCTTCCGGGCTATCTCAAGAACGGCGCGAATGTAACGTTCTGTACCGGGACGCTCACTACCGGAGCCTCGCATTCGCTGTAACGGGTGAACCTTCCCCCGCATAACGCCGGAATCCATCCCTCCGCCCGTTTCGGGTGCTATCTGCAGCCCGCTGCAAGGCAGGACCGCGGCGGACGTACAGTTGCCAGGGCGCCCGGTGTCGACCGAACGGGCGCCGCAGCACGCGATCACAAGGGAGCGGCCGTGAGTGAGCTGCACTTCGTCCATCTGGGCTTCGGCAAGGACGCCGTGGAGTATCAGGAGGCATGGCAGGAGCAGCGCCGGGTGCACGCCGCGCGTTTCGCGGACGAGGTCCCCGACACCTGCCTGCTGCTGGAGCACCCGCCGGTGTACACCGCCGGCCGCCGCACCGAGGACAGCGAGCGCCCGCTGGACGGCACGCCGGTCATCGACGTGGACCGCGGCGGCAAGATCACCTGGCACGGCCCCGGCCAGCTCGTCGGCTACCCGATCCTGAAGCTGCCGCGCCCGGTCGACGTCGTCGCCCATGTGCGCCGGCTGGAGGAGGCGCTGATCAACGCGTGCGCCGAGTTCGGCCTGACGACGACCCGTGTGGAGGGCCGCAGCGGGGTGTGGGTGCTCGGCGACCCGATCGAGGACCGCCCCGCGGTGATCCCCGGGCTGACCCTGGACTTCGACCCCCGTCTGCACGACGACGAGTTCGACCCGCGGCTGTCCGGCCCCGAGTACGCCCCCTCCAACGCCGGCCAGCGCCGCGAGGACCGCAAGCTGGGCGCGATCGGCATCCGGGTCGCCAAGGGCGTCACCATGCACGGCTTCGCCCTCAACTGCAACCCGGACAACACCTGGTTCGACCGGATCGTGCCGTGCGGCATCCGGGACGCGGGCGTGGCCTCGCTCAGCAACGAGCTGGGGCGGGAGATCGGCGTCACGGACGCGCTGCCGGTCGTGGAGAAGCACCTGCGGGCCGTACTGGAGTCGGCCGAGCCGCTGCCGCGCGCGGTCTGAGGTGGGAATCCACGGGCGTAGGCTGATGTTCACCGAGGAAATGAAGTCGCGAGAGGGAGTCGACCGTGTCAGCTGTGGCACCTGAAGGCCGCAAGATGCTGCGTCTGGAGGTCCGCAACAGCCAGACCCCCATCGAGCGCAAGCCCGAGTGGATCAAGACCCGGGCGAAGATGGGCCCCGAGTACACCGAGCTGCACGGCCTGGTGAAGCGCGAGGGCCTGCACACGGTGTGCCAGGAAGCCGGCTGCCCCAACATCTTCGAATGCTGGGAGGACCGCGAGGCCACCTTCCTCATCGGCGGCGACCAGTGCACGCGCCGCTGCGACTTCTGCCAGATCGACACCGGCAAGCCGCAGGCGCTCGACCGCGACGAGCCGCGCCGGGTGGGCGAGTCCGTCGTCACGATGGACCTGAACTACGCCACGATCACCGGTGTCGCCCGCGACGACCTGGAGGACGGCGGCGCCTGGCTGTACGCCGAGACGGTGCGCCAGATCCACGCCATGACCGGCGCCCGCGCGGCCGGCCGTACCAAGGTCGAGCTGCTCATCCCGGACTTCAACGCGGACCCCGCGCAGCTCGCCGAGGTCTTCGGCGCCCGCCCCGAGGTGCTCGCGCACAACGTCGAGACGGTCCCGCGGATCTTCAAGCGCATCCGCCCCGGCTTCCGCTACGAGCGCTCGCTCGAGGTCATCACCAAGGCCCGCGAAGCCGGCCTGGTGACCAAGTCCAATCTGATCCTCGGCATGGGCGAGGAGCGCGCGGAGATCAGCCAGGCCCTCCAGGACCTGCACGACGCGGGCTGCGAGCTGATCACCATCACGCAGTACCTGCGGCCGAGCCTGCGCCACCACCCGGTGGAGCGCTGGGTCAAGCCGCAGGAGTTCGTGGAGCTGAAGGAGGAGGCCGAGGAGATCGGCTTCGCCGGTGTCATGTCCGGCCCCCTGGTGCGGTCCTCGTACCGGGCGGGACGCCTGTTCCAGCAGGCGATGGAGCGGCGCGGAGCGGTGGCCGCCGAGGCGGTCTGATCACCCACCGCACTCGGCCGGCGAACGTGCGGTTCGTCACGTCAGGGGCCCCACTCGGGCCCCTTTCGTGTCTCTGACGTGCAGCGGACGCAGCAGGCCGACGTAAAGGGACCGCCCGGGTTTCACGACGGTTTGACCGGCCAGTCACGGGCTGGTAACACAATGTGGTGACTCTGGATAAGCGGAACAACCAGACGCGTTTGAGCCGTCCTGAGGGGGACACCACCATGCAGGCCGAGGCCGCACAGCTCCATCGCCAGAGCACCATCCCCGGCGCCGCCGCGGGCGCGCTGCGCGCCGTGGAGTCCTTCCTGTTCCGCGGCGCCGAGGCGACCGCGCGACGCAACGCCTGGACGGCCGTGCTCGAGGACCGCAAGCGCGCCCGGGACCGCCGCGAGGCCCAGCACGTCATGGACGCCCTGGTCTCCGCCCGTACGGGCCGGCAGGACACCTTCTAGCCCCTTCCCGGCCGCCGCCCGGTGGGTTTCCCACCCCTCCGGTGGAGCCCGCGCCGTGCGGGACACGTATCCTGTGCGGCATGGCGAGGGAAACATCCGAGAACAACCCTGGGCGCCTCAAGCAGATCGCCCAGACCTACAAGATGACCAGGCGGGTCGACTCCAAGGTCGGACTCGTCCTCGCGGCTGTGGGAGTCGTCACCTTCGGTGTCATCCTCGCCGTCGGCTTCGCGATCGGTCACCCCATCTACGCGGGCATCCTGGGCTTCCTGCTGGCCCTCCTCGCGATGGCGGTCGTCTTCGGACGGCGTGCCGAGCGGGCGGCCTTCGGCCAGCTGGAGGGACAGCCCGGCGCCGCGGCGGCCGTACTGGACAACGTCGGCCGGGGCTGGTCGGTGACGCCCGCGGTGGCGATGAACCGCAACCAGGACGTCGTGCACCGCGCGGTCGGCAAGGCCGGCATCGTCCTGGTGGGCGAGGGCAACCCGAACCGGGTGAAGAGCCTGCTGGCCGCCGAGAAGAAGAAGATGTCGCGGGTGGTCTACGACGTGCCGGTGACCGACATCATCGTCGGCAACGGCGAGGGCGAGGTCTCCCTGAAGAAGATCCGCGCGACGCTGCTGAAGCTGCCGCGCGTGCTGCCGGGTCCCAAGGTCACCGAGGTGAACGACCGCCTGCGGGCGCTCGGCGACCTCATGAGCAACATGCCGGTCCCGAAGGGCCCGATGCCCAAGGGCATGCGGATGCCGAAGGGCCGCTGAGGACCGGGCCACCGCCCGAGGAACGCAGCAGAACGGGCCGTGCCCCGGACGATGTCCATCGTCCGGGGCACGGCCCGTTCTCGTGTGGTGGCAGGTGGTCACATCCGAACCTGGACCGCCTTCACCGCCCGGTCGTGCATGCCGCGGGTGTCGCGGTCCCAGACCACCGCCGGGACCACCAGCAGGAGGAGGAAGGTGCGCAGCACCGCCGCGCCGGGGCCGAGCCGGGCGCCGTCCTCCCGGATCACGCGCAGCCCCAGCAGGCGCTTGCCCGGGGTGGTGCCGACGGTGCCCAGCAGCAGCACGCTCATGACACCGAAGACGACCGTGGTCCACGGATTGGCCGCGGCCGCGTCACGGTGCGCGATCAGGCCGTATGCGATCAGCGCGCACAGGCCCCAGTCGATGAAGAGCGCCGCGATCCGCCGCCCGACCGGGGCGATCGAGCCGGGGCCCTCCTCCGGCAGGCCGAGGCGCTTGCCGCGGTAGCCGAAGTCCACGCCCATCCGCTCGGCGGCCGCCTTCGGGCCCTCGATCCACGATCCGATGACATCCCTGTTGTCCACGGCTCCACGGTACGCGCCCGTCCCGGGCCGCCCGCGCCCGACCCGTCGCACACCCGGCCACTCGGTTAACCTGCAAGAAACAAATGGGTCACGACGGGGAAATGCCCGGTCCCTATCGTCACCTCCAACGTGCGCCACCGCACTGGTCGCACCCATGAGCTGCAATCCGGCCTCCCGGGCCGGGCCAAGGAGGAGTTGGATGTCGTTCCAAAACGCCGACGAGGTGAAGAAGTTCATCTCGGACAACGACGTCAAGTTCGTGGACGTCCGGTTCTGCGACCTGCCCGGTGTGATGCAGCACTTCACCGTCCCGGTCGAGTCCTTCGACCCGGACGAGCAGCTGATGTTCGACGGCTCCTCGATCCGCGGCTTCCAGGCCATCCACGAGTCCGACATGGCGCTGATCGCGGACCTGTCCACGGCCAAGCTGGACCCGTTCCGCAAGGACTCCACGCTCAACGTCAACTTCTTCATCCACGACCCGATCACCGGTGAGCAGTACAGCCGTGACCCGCGGAACGTGGCGAAGAAGGCCGAGGCCTACCTCGCCTCCTCCGGCATCGCCGACACCGCGTACTTCGGCCCCGAGGCCGAGTTCTACGTCTTCGACAGCGCCCGCTTCGAGACCAGCGCGAACCAGTCCTTCTACCACATCGACTCCGAGGCCGGCGCCTGGAACAGCGGTGCGGAGCAGGACAACCGCGGCTACAAGGTCAAGTACAAGGGCGGCTACTTCCCGGTCCCGCCGGTCGACCACTTCGCCGACCTGCGCGCCGAGATCACCCTGGAGCTGATGAAGTCCGGCCTCCAGGTCGAGCGCCAGCACCACGAGGTGGGCACCGCCGGCCAGGCCGAGATCAACTACAAGTTCAACACGCTGCTCGCCGCGGCCGACGACCTGATGCTCTTCAAGTACATCGTGAAGAACGTCGCCTGGCGGGCCGGCAAGACCGCGACCTTCATGCCCAAGCCGATCTTCGGCGACAACGGCTCCGGCATGCACGTCCACCAGTCCCTGTGGGCAGGCGGCGACCCGCTCTTCTACGACGAGCAGGGCTACGCGGGCCTGTCGGACACCGCCCGCTACTACATCGGCGGCATCCTGCGGCACGCCCCGGCGCTGCTGGCGTTCACCAACCCGACGGTGAACTCCTACCACCGCCTGGTGCCCGGCTTCGAGGCCCCGGTCAACCTGGTCTACTCGCAGCGCAACCGCTCCGCGGCCATCCGCATCCCGATCACGGGTGCCAACCCCAAGGCCAAGCGCATCGAGTTCCGCGCCCCGGACTCCTCGGGCAACCCGTACCTGGCCTTCTCGGCGCTGCTGCTCGCCGGCCTCGACGGCATCAAGAACAAGATCGAGCCGGCCGAGCCCGTCGACAAGGACCTCTACGAGCTCGCCCCCGAGGAGCACGCGGGCGTCCCGCAGGTCCCGACCTCGCTGTCGGCGGTCCTGGAGTCCCTCGAGTCCGACCACGAGTTCCTCCTCCAGGGCGGGGTCTTCACCCCGGACCTGATCGAGACGTGGATCGACTACAAGCGGGTCAACGAGATCGCGCCGATCGCGCTGCGGCCGCACCCGCACGAGTTCGAGCTCTACTTCGACGTGTGACAGGGCCGCGGGTCTCCGGCCCGCGCGTTCACAGGCATTTCGGGGCCGTCGCCCGTGTCCTCTCGCATGCGGAGGACACGGGCGGCGGCCGTCGTACGTCCGGGCAAGTCTTCGGCTTCGGGCGCGAGTTCGCCCCAGGATCCCGGCGACGCCGGTCGACTCCACCGGCCGGGTGGCTGCCGGTGACCATTGGGGGGCATCGGGCGTGGCACGTTGATCGGCCGGAGCGGGTGACCTTGACTCCTTGCATGTGGTGACCAACAGCTCTCCCCGCACGTCGCGGCCGCTCGGTGCGGCGCTGGACAGTGCGCCCATGTCGCGGCTGCACATGAGGTTCTGGTTGCTGGCGGGGCTGGGGATCCTGCTGGACGGGTTCGACTTCTTCATCATCGGGGTGGCGAACCCGCTGATCGCCAAGGACTTCGGGGGGAGCGCGGCCGAGCGCGGGCTGCTGTCGTCGGCGGCGATCGTGGGGGCGGTGTTCGGGGCGGCGGCGCTGGGGCCGCTGGGGGACCGGATCGGGCGGAGCCGGATCTTCAAGGTCGACCTGTGGCTGTTCGTGGTGTTCTCGGTGGCGTGCGCCTGCGCGTGGGACATCTGGTCGCTGATCGTCTTCCGGCTGCTGCTGGGCGTCGCGGTGGGGCTGGACTACCCGATCGCGGCGAGCTACGTGGCCGAGATCCTTCCCGCGCGCAACCGCGGGCGGTGGCTGGTGAGCGCGTTCAGCCTCCAGGCGGCGGGGATCGTGCTGGGGGCCGCGGCCGGTGTGGTGATCCTGCTGGCGGCGCCGGAGACCGGGTCGTGGCGGCTGATGCTGGGCTTCGGGGTGGTGCCGGCGCTGGTGATCATCTGGTTGCGGCGGAACGTGCCGGAGAGCCCGCGCTGGCTGGCGCAGAACGGGCGCGAGGCGGAGGCCTGCGCGATCACGCGGAGGATGACCGGGCGGGACTGCCATGTGACGGAGGCGGACCGGGAGCGCGGCGAGGCGCCGCCGGAGGGGCTGAAGGCCTTCCTGCAACCGCAGTTGTTCTCACGGCGGCTGAGGCGGCGCACGGTCTTCACGGCGGTGCCGTGGTTCCTGATGGACATCGCGACGTACGGGGTGGGGATCTTCACCCCGACCCTGCTGGCCGGGCTGGCGCTCGGCGGGGCGAACGCGACGTTCATCTCGGACGACATCGCCTCGACCGAGGGCACGGCGCTGCTGGACGTCTTCCTGGTGGTCGGCTTCGTGCTGGCGATCGTCCTGGTGGAACGGGTCGGGCGGGTGCCGCTGCAGCTCGCGGGCTTCGCCATGATGACCGTGGCGCTGTGCATGCTGGCGGTGGCCGAGCAGCTGCCCGGCGGGGGCGACGCGCACCTGCCGCTGGTGTTCGTGGGCTTCGCGCTGTTCAACACGTTCATGAACCTGGGCCCGAACGCCACGACGTTCACCCTGCCCGCCGAGGTCTTCCCCTCCGACGTGCGGGCGGCGGGCCACGGCTTCGCGGCGGGCTGCGGCAAGCTCGGCGCGGCGCTGGGCACCTTCCTCTTCCCGGTGCTGCTGAACGCCGCCGGGACCAGTGCGCTGCTGTACGGCGTGGCCGTGACCAGCGCGCTGGGCCTCCTCGTGACGTGGACCTTCCGCATCGAGACGCGCGGGCGCTCGCTGGACGAGCTGTCGGGCGCGGAGTCCGCGACGCTGGCCCCGCGTGTCACCCCTCCGTGACGGCCGGGTCCGGACGACGCTTGTTGCACAGGGCTTGCAACAACTACTCAGGGGCATCAGCATGGAGGGCGAGGACGCGGCCGGCCCGTCAGCCTTCGGACCGGGCGCACCTGCGGTCCCAGGTGCGTCCTTCCCGGGGGGTGGTCGTCTTTCCGTCCGGCACCCGCCGGACCGGCCGGCCCGTCCTCAGCGCAGTACGCAGTCGCCGCACAGACCGCCGCCGGGCACCCGGTAGTACAGGCAGCAGCTGCGCCGCATGTACGCGGGAGCGGCGGGTCCGGACAGGCCGAGGGTCCCGGCGTCCCGCAGCAAGGGGTCGGCCAGCAGTGCCGCCACCAAGGCGGCCGCCCGGCTCGCCGCTTCGGGCCGCCCGCCCTCGCCCAGGCACCAGCTGTGCAGCACCCGCAGCGTCCCGGCCAGCGCCGAGGCCGCGTTGCCCCACAGCAGCCCCGCGGAGACCCCGGAGACCGCGCAAACGGCCTCGGTCAGCGGTACGAGGTGCCCGTGCAGCACGGCCTCGCCGAGCCGGTCGGCCGGCAGCCCCTCCCCCGCCGGCGGCAGCCACAGCTCGTCCGGCACGGCCCGCTCCGGATGCCACCACAGGCCGGCCACGTCGGGCAGCTGCCCGGTCAGCGCCGCGGGGCCGAGGGCGACCGACCACAGGCGGGCCGCGAGACCCTGGTGGGCCAGTGAGGCCGCGACGCGCCGTTCGTCCGTGCCGAGCCGGCGGCCGACCTCGGCGACCCGCCCGGTCAGCGCCTCCCGCGCGGGCCCCGCGTACACCTCCGCCAGCGGCACGAAGCCCTCGGCGCGCGGCTCCCCGGGCTCGGTGCGCAAGGTGAAGAAGGGCCCCACGACGCGCCCGCCCTACCGGTCACCGGCGGCGCGCGCGGCGGCCGGTGCAACGAGCAGGGTCATGCGGGTCACGCTCCCACCCACGGGGTTCGGGGTCCGGCCACCGTATCAGCGCGCCCACAGGCCCCTGACGTGGCCGAGATGACGCGTCATCACCGCCCGCACCGCCTCCTCGTCGCGGACGAGCAGGGCGTCGAGCAGCTCCAGGTGCTCCTCGGCCGAGGCCGTCAGCAGACCGCGTTCGGCGAGCGCGGTCAGCCCGTACAGGCGGGAGCGCTTGCGCAGGTCGCCGACGACCTCGACCAGGTGCGCGTTACCGGCCAGCGCGAGCAGGCCGAGGTGGAAGCGCCGGTCGGCCTCGACGTAGCCGATGAGGTCGCCGGTCGCGGCGGCGGCGACGATGGCCTCGGCGGCCGGGCGCAGCTCCTCCAGCGCGGCGGGGTCGGCGCCGGCGGCAAGACCGGTGACGGTGGGGATCTCGATGAGGGCGCGGATGTGCGTGTACTCGTCGAGCTGCCGCTCGGAGACCTCGGTGACCCGGAAGCCCTTGTTGGGCACCGGGTCCACCAGGCCTTCCTTCACCAGGTCGAGCAGGGCCTCGCGCACCGGGGTGGCCGAGACCCCGAAGCGGCCCGCCAGGGCGGGCGCGGAGTGCACCTCCCCCGGGCGCAGTTCGCCCGCCACGAGCGCGGCGCGCAGGGCGTCCGCGACGCGCTCGCGGTAACTGGGCCGCTGCCCGCCGAGGGAGGGCAGGGCGGGCCCGTCGTGAGCGGTCATCGGGCCGGTCCTCCTCGGCGTCCGGGCATGGGGTCGGCGACCAGTATCGGGGCGGGGCCGCTACAGGACGAATCCGGCCGGGAAGGGGTCGTCCGGGTCCAGCAGGTACTGGGCGGTGCCGGTGATCCAGGCGCGTCCGGTGATCGAGGGCAGGACGGCGGGGTGCCCGCCCACCTCGGTGGTGCCGGTCAGCCGGCCGGTGAAGTGCGTGCCGATGAAGGACTCGTTCACGAAGTCCTCGTGCAGCGGCAGTTCGCCGCGGGCGTGCAGCTGCGCCATGCGCGCGCTGGTGCCCGTGCCGCACGGGGAGCGGTCGAACCAGCCGGGGTGGATGGCCATCGCGTGCCGGGAGCGGACCGCGTCGGAGCCGGGGGCGAGCAACTGGACGTGCTTGCAGCCGCGGATGGTGGGGTCCTCGGGGTGGACGGGCGGGTCGTCGGCCTCGATGGCGTCCATCAGGGCCAGACCGGCGGCGAGGATGTCGTCCTTGCGGGCCCGGTCGAAGGGCAGGCCGAAGGCCTCCAGCGGCAGGATCGCGTAGAAGTTGCCGCCGTAGGCGAGGTCGTACGTCACCGTGCGGCCGTCGGCGAGGGTGGCCTTGCGGTCCAGCGCGACGGCGAACGAGGGGACGTTGCGCAGGGTCACGGCGGTGGCCGCGCCGCCGCTGACGGCGACCTCGGCGACGACGAGGCCGGCCGGGGTGTCCAGGCGGATCGTGGTGACCGGCTCGGTCACCGCCACCATGCCCGTCTCGACGAGGACGGTGGCCACGCCGATCGTGCCGTGGCCGCACATCGGCAGGTAGCCGGAGACCTCGATGTAGATGACGCCCCAGTCGGCGTCCGGGCGGGTGGGCGGCTGGAGGACCGCCCCGCTCATGGCGGCGTGGCCGCGCGGTTCGTCCATCAGCAGATGGCGGATGTGGTCGAGGTGGTCGCGGAAGTACAGCCGGCGTTCGTTCATCGTGGCGCCGGGGACGGTGCCGATCCCGCCGGTGACGACGCGGGTGGGCATGCCCTCGGTGTGGGAGTCGACGGCGTGCAGGACCAGGGAGCTGCGCATCGTGGGCCCCCGCTCAGTTCGCGCCGGCCGCGATGGCCTGCTCGGTCGCCGCCCGGACGGCCTTCTCCTGCTCCGGCAGCAGCGGTTGGCGCGGCGCGCGGCAGGGGCCGCCGTACCGGCCCGCGACGTCCATCGACACCTTCACCGCCTGCACGAACTCCGTCCGCGAGTCCCAGCGCAGCAGGGGGTGCAGCGCCTGGTACAGCGGCTGCGCCGCCGGGTCGCCCGCGACCGCCGCGCGGTACAGCGCGGTGGTGACCTGCGGAAGCGCGTTGGGGAAGCCGGCGACCCAGCCCTTGGCGCCGGCGGCGGCCAGTTCGAGGAGTACGTCGTCGGCGCCGACCAGCAGGTCCAGTTCCGGGGCGAGTTCGGCGATCTCGTACGCCCGGCGCACGTCGCCGCTGAACTCCTTCACCGCCCGGATGTGGCCCTCGGCGTGCAGTGCGGCCAGCAGCGGCGGCGTCAGGTCGACCTTCGTGTCGTGCGGGTTGTTGTACGCCACCACGGGCAGGCCCGCCTTGGCGACCTCCGCGTAGTGGGCACGTACCGACCGCTCGTCCGCCCGGTACGCGTTGGGCGGCAGCAGCATCACGGACGCGCACCCGGCGTCCGCCGCCTGCTCGGCCCACCGGCGCGCCTCACCGGACCCGTACGCGGCCACCCCGGGCATGACCCGGTCCCCGCCGACCGCCGCGACCGCGGTCTCCACGACCTTGGCCCGCTCGGCGGGGGTGAGCACCTGGTACTCGCCGAGCGAGCCGTTGGGCACGACCCCGTCGCAGCCGCCGGCGACCAGCCACCGGCAGTGCTCGGCGTAGGCGTCGTAGTCCACCGCGAGGTCCGACGCCCGCAGCGGCAACGCGGTCGCGACGAGCACCCCCCGCCACGGCCGTCCTTCATTCCGGTCCATCCTGTGTCCCCTCTCGTCCGGCTTCCTCTGCTGCGGTCGCGCTGTGGTCGTGGCCGGCCCCCTGCGGGGGCGGTGTGCCGCCGGCGAGCAGGCCGAGCGGTACGGGGCGGGCGAAGGGCCGGGCCGGCGGGGTGAAGGGGCAGCCGGCGACCGCGGCGACGGCGGGCCCGCAGACGCGTCCCTGGCAGTGGCCCATGCCCGCGCGGGTCAGCAGTTTGACCGTCCGCAGGTCCCCGGCGCCGAGGTCGCGCACGGCGGTGCGCACGGCGCCGGCGGGCACCTCCTCGCAGCGGCAGACGACGGTCTCGTCCGTGACGACGGTGCCGGCCCAGTCGTCGGGCACCCGGTAGACGGTGTCGAGGGCCTCGGCGAAGCGGCGCAGCCGGTCGCGGGCGCGGGCGGCGCGGGCCCAGGCGGCGGGGTCGGGTTCCGTGCCGCGCAGGCGGGCGGCTGCGGAGCGGCCAGCGATCTCGCCCTCGGCCAGGGCGAGCGCGGCGCCGCCGATGCCGGTGGCCTCGCCCGCGGCCCACAGGCCCGGCGCGGGGGCGCGCTGCTCGCTGTCGGTGTGCGGGACGTCGGCGAGGTCGGTGTGCGGCAGCATGCCGTGGCTGACGGCGAGGGTGTCGCAGGGCACCGTGCGCCGGGCGCCGCCGGGCCCGGCAAGGGTGACTGCCTCGACGCGGCTCGTGCCGTGGGCGGCGACGACGGTGTGCCGGCGCAGCGGGCGGACTCCGTGGCGGGCGAGCCGGACGGCGTACCCGGCGCCCTCGGCGAGCTTGCCGGGCGGCACGGAGCCGGGGCGGCGCAGCAGGGCGAGGGGGTCGGCCGCCTCGGCGAGGGCGGCGACGCGCGCACCGGCCGCGGCCAGGCCGGCGGCGACGGGCAGCAGGAGCGGCCCGGTCCCGGCGACGACGACGGTGCGGCCCGGCAGGACCAGCCCGCCCTTCAGCATGGCCTGGGCGCCGCCCGCGGTGACCACCCCGGGCAGGGTCCACCCGGGGAAGGGCAGCACCTTCTCGTACCCGCCGGTGGCGACGACGACCCCGTCCGCCCGCAGCGCCCCCGACTCCAGGGTGTGCACGGTGAAGCCGGGCTCCAGCAGCCAGACCTGATGATTCGCCAGGTGACGGACGCGCTCCGCCGCGATGTGGGCCGCCAGCCGGTCGCGCAGCCGGCGCCAGGTGCGCCAGGCGTGGTGCAGGGCCTGCGGCCGGCGGGCGCCGAGCCCCGCGGCCGGCTGCCGGTAGTACTGGCCGCCCGCCTCGGACGCGGCATCCACGAGGGTGACCCGCAGGCCTCCGTCGGCCGCCGCCACCGCGGCCGCGACCCCGGCGGGTCCGGCGCCCACGACGACGAGGTGCGCGCTCACGACCCCTCCCCCGTCTCGATGACGTCGCCGGGCCGCGCCTCGACCACACAGGCCCGTTGCCCCGGGCGCCCGTTGACCGTGACCAGGCAGTCGAAGCACACGCCGATCCCGCAGAAGACCCCGCGCGGCTCGCCGCCCGTCCGTGTCGTACGCCAGGAGACGACACCGGCCGACCACAACGCGGCGGCGACCGTACGGCCGGGCAGGACCGGGATCTCGCGCCCGTCGAGGGTGACCGTGAAGGCGGGCCCGGGTGCGGCGCGGGCGAGGCGGAGCGGCGTGCGGCGGGTCACGGGGTCTCCATCGCGTCGAAGCGCTCGGGGCGGAAGGGCGTGAGGTCGAGTTCGGGCGGCGTCCCGGTCAGCACCTGGGCGATCAAGTGGCCGGTGGCGGGGGCGAGTCCGATGCCGGCCCCCTCGTGGCCGCAGGCGTGGTGGAGTCCGGGGACGCGCGGGTCGGGGCCGATCGCGGGCAGGTGGTCCGGCAGATACGGGCGGAAACCGGCGTACGCGCGGATCGCGGAGACCTCGGCGAGCCGCGGGAAGAGCGCGACCGCCTGGGCGGCCAGCCGGCGCAGGGCGGGGAGGGAGAGCGTGCGGTCGAAGCCGACGCGTTCGCGGCTGGCACCGATGAGGACGGGCCCCGCGGCGGTGGACTCCACGACCGCGGAGGTCTGGAGGGCGGCCGAGTCGCTGGCGACGTCGGCGACGTAGTCGGCCGCGTAGACCTTGTGGCGGACGGTGCCGGGCGGCAGCGGTTCGGTGACGAGGATGAAGCCGCGCCGCGGGAGCACCGGCAGCCGCACCCCGGCGAGGGCGGCGATCTCGCCGCCCCAGGTGCCCGCGGCGTTGACCACGGCGGGGGCGTGGATCTCCGCCGTCCCGACGCGCACCCCGCGCACCGAGCCGTCCGCGGCGCGCAGCAGCGCCGTGACGGCGGACCCGGTGCGCAGTTCCGCGCCCATGTCGCGTGCGGCGCGGACGAGGTGGGCGGCGGCGAGCGCGGGCTGCACCTGGGCGTCCTGCGGGTAGTGGACGCCGCCCGCGAGGCCGGGCGCGAGGTGCGGTTCGAGGTCGCGCAGCGCGTCGGCGGCGACGGGCACGGCGTCCACGCCGGCCTGCCGCTGGCCGGCGGCGAACGC
Organism: Streptomyces sp. NPDC088732; assembly: GCF_044751205.1. Taxonomy (NCBI): domain Bacteria; kingdom Bacillati; phylum Actinomycetota; class Actinomycetes; order Kitasatosporales; family Streptomycetaceae; genus Streptomyces; species Streptomyces sp. NPDC088732. Next base: position 6,569 of record NZ_JBIVLI010000006.1, on the reverse strand, counting down.
GTCGAGCGCGCGCACGCCCGCCTCGTCGGCGGCGACCACCAGCCCGCCCTTGGGCTCGTACTCCACGGCCCGGCCGAGCCCGGGGACCCCGGCCAGTTCGCGCCACAACCGCGCGGACAGCAGGGCGAGCCGCAGCTCCGGACCCGGCTCCTTGTCGGAGACCAGCAGATTGCCCTCGCCGGCCCCGGTGGTGCCGCCGGCCACGGGTCCGCGGTCCACCAGGACCGTACGGAGCCCCGCCGAGGCGGCGTAGTAGGCGCATGCCGCGCCCACCATTCCGGCGCCGACCACCACGACATCGCAGTTCGTCGGCCTGCTCACGTCAGTAATATGTCACACAGCACGCCGCGCGAACAGCCTCACGACAGCCCTTCTCCCCGCGCCCCGGCGGCCGGCGCCGGCGGACGCGCGATCCGGTGCCGTCATCGAGTGGCCGGGGCGGTCGGAGAGGCCGGCGGTCTCCAGGCCTCGCCGGTCAACTCCTCCTCACCCGGGCGGAATCACGGGACGAGGGCGGCCGCACCGCCGCACCGGGGTCGCCGATCCGCGGCCGGGACCGGGACCGGGACCGGGACCGCCTCGACCGGTGCGCGCCCGGCCGCCGGCAGTTCGCGCGCCGATGCCGCCGGCCTCAAAGCCAGCCGTTGCGCCGGAACCCGCGGTGAATGACGAAGCAGGCGACGGCCATGACCCCGATGGCGAGCGGATAGCCGTAGGTCCAGCGCAGTTCCGGCATGTGCTCGAAGTTCATGCCGTACAGCCCGCAGATCATGGTCGGCACGGCGAGGATGGCGACCCAGGCGCTGATCTTGCGCATGTCCTCGTTCTGAGCCATCGTCACCTGCGCGATATTGGCCTGGAGGATCGAGTTGAGCAGTTCGTCGAAGGCGGTGACCTGCTCGGTGGCGCGCGCGAGATGGTCGGCGGCGTCACGGAAGTAGGCGCGCAGATCGGCGTCGATGCCGGGCAGCTGGTCCTGCGACAGGGACTGCAGGGGCCGGCCGAGCGGCGCCACCGCCCGCTTGAGCTCCAGCAGTTCGCGCTTGAGCTGGTAGATCCGCCCGGCGTCGGTGCCCCGGCCGCGGGAGTCGGCGAAGACGTCGGCCTCCACGTCGTCGATGTCCCGCTGCACGGCGGCGGTGACGGCGAGGTACTGGTCGACGACGTGGTCGGTGATGGCGTGCAGGACCGCGGCCGGCCCCTTGGCGAGTTGGTCGGGGACGGTCTCCAGCCCCTCGCGCAGCGGCCCGAGGGAGCCGTGCCCGCCGTGCCGCACGGTGATGACGAAGTCGGCACCGGTGAAGACCATGACATGGCCGCTGTCCACGACTTCACTCGTCGCCGTCAACCGGTCGTGCTCGACGTAGCGGACGGTCTTCAGGATCGTGAAGAGGGTGTCCCCGTACCGCTCCAGCTTGGGCCGCTGCTCGGCGTGCACGGCGTCCTCGACGGCGAGCGGGTGCAGCCCGAACAGTTCGGCGACGCCCGCGAATTCGTCCTCGGACGGCTCGTGCAGCCCGATCCACACGAACCCCCGGCCGGACTTGCGCACCCGGGCTATCGCCTCGTACGCGGCGCAGTCTCCCTGCCGCAGACCCTCCTGGTAGACGACGCAGTTGACCACCGAACTGCCGAGGGGCGAGCGCCCGGGGTGGCTCAGGTCCACGCGCCGGTGGCGCGGATGAGCGAAACGGACGGCTTTGCGGAGGTTGTTGATCATTGACATGAAGGGCTCCTGAACGCGTCTGGCCTGCGCCAGTATGCCCAAGGGCCCGCCGCGCGGGGGATGCCGGGCGTGAAGGGGCGCCCGGCTCCGCACGGGGCGCGGCGGCCGGTGCGACCGGCGCCCTGGTTCGCGGGGGGCGCTACCCGTCTTTTACACTCCGTAGGGCTCCGGCCGTGACGGTCGCAGGCACGCCACGTACTCCGCAGAGATGGGTCCCATGAGCGCCATCAGTATCGGTCAGGCAGCTGTGCTCGGCGTCGTGGAGGGGGTCACGGAGTTCCTTCCGATCTCGTCCACCGGCCATCTGAAGATCACCGAAGGCCTGATGGGCATCGACGTCGACGACAAGGCCGTCGTCGCCTTCTCCGCGGTCATCCAGTCCGGCGCCATCGCCGCGGTCCTCGTCTATTTCTTCAAGGACATCGTCCGGATCTGCAAGGCGTGGTTCACCGGCCTGGCCAACCGCGAGGAGCGCTACCACCACGACTACAAGTTCGCCTGGTGGGTGATCTTCGCGACCATCCCGATCGTGGTGGTCGGCCTCGCGGCCAAGAAGCTCATCGAGGGACCGCTGGCCTCCCTGTGGGTCGTCGCCGGGTCGCTGATCGTCGGCAGCGGTGTGATGTGGGTCGCCGACCAGATGGGCCGGCACAAGCGCGGCGAGGACGACACCACCTTCAAGGACGCCATGCTCGTCGGCTCCTCCCAGATCCTCGCCCTGCTCTTCCCCGGCTTCTCCCGGTCCGGCGCGACGATGTCCACCGCGCTCATCCTCGACCTGGACCGGGTAGCCGCCACCCGTCTGTCCTTCTTCCTCGGCATCCCCGCCCTCGTCGGCGCCGGTCTGTACGAGCTGAAGGACGCGCTCGGCGCCGGCATCGACACGGCGCCCCTGGTCGTCGGGACCCTCGTCTCCTTCGTGGTCGCCTACGCCTCGATCGCCTGGCTGCTGAAGTTCGTCGCCAAGCACTCCTTCAACGCCTTCATCGTCTACCGCCTCGTCATCGGCGCCCTCCTCTTCGGCCTGCTCGCCACCGACGTCATCGGCGCCTGATCCGGTCAGGCCCGGGGGTCCCGGCCGGACAGCGCGAGAGCGCGGTCGAAGGCCGGCGCCCCGGGACCGGGGAGCCCGACGGGCGCGGCGAAGCCCTCGTACTGGCGGTAGACCTCCGCGTGGCGTTCGACGACACCGAGGACGAACTCCCCGAGGGCGTCGCCGCAGCGGTACTCCTGGCCGGTCGCCCGGGCGACGTCCCAGCCGTGGACGGCCAGCTCCTTGACGATCATCGCGGCGATCTCGGCGGCGGGCATCCGCGCGTACCCGAGGTCGATCTCGCCCTCCTGGACGGCGGGATCGGCCCAGGCCGCGACGGCGCGGTCCAGCTGCCGTGCGTAGGCCCCGGCCCAGTCCGGGTCGGCGGTGAAGTCGCGGGCGGTCAGCTCCTCGGGGAGCTGCCGGCGCAGGGCGCGGTGCTCCAGGCCGTGCGAGGTGTAGAGGATCCAGTGGTTGAGCAGCGCCCGTGTGTCCCATGCGGCGCAGGGCGTCGGGGCGGCGAGCTGCTCCGGGCCGGACGGCACGCCGCGGGCGATGCGGGCGGCCTCGGCGGCGGCTTCGGTCAGGTACGCGTGAAGATCGGTCATGCCGCCCACGCTAGGAACGCGGGCGGCACCCGGTCTTGAACAAACGCGACTCCCCCGGCTACCGCCGGGAGGTGCCCCCACCCGGCCGGCGGGAAGCCCGCGCTACACGTCGATGAGCACCTTGCCGATCGCACCGCCCTCGACCGCGGCGTGCGCCTGCGCGGTGCGCACGAGCGGGAAGTGGTGCAGCGGCAGGCCCGCCTCCTCGCCCACCCGCAGGGCGCCGACGGTCAGGGCGGCGGTGATCGCCGCGATCGCCTCGCGCTTGGCGGCGGCCGGCATCGTGTAGACCAGCACGCCCTGCCAGCGCAGGTTGCGGGAGAAGGTCTCCCGTACGGGCAGCGTCACCTCGGGGCCGCCGTTGTCCGCGTAGTAGGCGACGACGCCGTTCGGCGCGAGCACGGCGAGGTCGAGCTGCGCGTTGACCGCCACCGAGACCTCCGCGACGATGTCGACGCCGTCGGGGGCCGCCCGCAGGATCTCCTCCGCCGCGTCGCCCGCCCGGTAGTTCACCACGTGGTCGGCGCCGGCGGCCCTGGCCAGGCCCGCCTTGTGGGGACCGCTGACCGTGGCGATCACGGTCGCGTCCGACCACCGCGCCAGCTGGATCGCCGCGTTGCCGACCGCGCCCGCGCCGCCGGCGACCAGCACCGTGCGGCCGCGGAGCGTGCCGGGGCCGAGCCGGTGCGGGCCGCCCTCCAGCAGGGTCAGGGCGCGGTGCGCGGTCATCGCGGGGATGGGGATGCTCGCGCCGAGGTCGAAGGAGGCCCCGTCGGGCAGCGGCACGGCCTGCGCCTCCGGCACCGTCACGTACTCCTGCGCGGTGCCGCCGGGGCGCTGGTAGGCGGCCTCCCAGATCCACACCCGCTGGCCGTTCCTGGCGGGGTCGACGCCCTCGCCCACCGCGTCGACCACGCCGGCGCCGTCCTGGTTCGGCACGCGTTCGCCGCCGCCGGGCGGCGCGGCCGTCCGCGACTTCCAGTCCGTGGGATTCACCCCGGACACCTCGACCCGCACCCGGACCTCGCCGGGAGCGGGCTCCGGGACGGGACGCTCGGTCAGGCGCAGCACCTCCGGGCCGCCGCCCTCCGTGTACACGATCGCCTTCATGATCCGTACAAGTCCCGCCGGAGCGGGTTTCTTCCCGTGCCCGGCGGCCCGCGGGGTCAGACCCGCCCGATCCCGTCGCACAGTACGACGGGGCCGCCCCCGGGCGCCGGCGGCGGCTCGGGGAGCGCGCGCGCCGCCGCGCCCGGGGAGCGGCGCGGGGAGCGCGGGACGTACGCGCCGCTGGTGCCGCCGCGGCCGCGGTGCGCCAGGACGCCGGAGACCGGGTCGGGCACGGCGTCGAGCGCCGCCCGGATCCCGGGCAGGGTGTACCAGCCGAGCCAGTGCTCCTCCTCGCGGAAGCACAGCTCGAAGACCACGCCCCAACCGAACGTGTGCCATTCCCACGCCAGCGCACGGTTGGTGACCGCGGACTCCACAAGTGCGGGCGCGTACGCGTCGCGCCATGCCGCGGCGGATGTGCCGGCGTTGAGGACTTCGATGGACCACCAGTCCGCTGCCATACCCAAAACGATAGGCACTTCGCAAGCCCCCCGCCAGGGTTTGGCGCCTGACGGCGCGTCACCCTTCCCGCGCCGCGGGTCACACCGAGGCGAGCAGTTCCGTCACACGGAATCCGAAGCGGGCGTCGCAGGGGTGGGCGACACCCGTCTGCGCCGCTGTGAGCAGGGCGTCCACCGCCTTGCCGAAGGAGACGACCGGTCCGTCGCTGCGCGGGGGCAGCGTGGAGACCCCGTGGTCGCCACGGAATTCGACGGTCACACCCGCCGCCTCGGGGGGCGCGGTGAGGCTGAGCGTGGCGGTGCTGGACGCGCCGCTCGCGTGCCGGAGCACGAGGTGCACGGTGTCGCCGGGGCCCTGGGCGGAGGTGAGCGCGGTGACGTCGCCGAGCACCGGCAGCAGCACCGACAGCGCGTGCGGGCCGACGTCCCACAGCGCGCCCTTCTCGCGCCGCCAGGGCGAGTTGGCGTACGGGCTGTCACCGGAGGTGAAGACCGAGCCGAGCCAGTCGGCACGGGCGGTGAACCAGCCGTCCTCGGCGGCGCGTTCGTCGATCCACGCGGCGCTGTGCGGGGCGAAGCGCAGGGTGAAGAAGACGACCGAGGCCACCCCGGCCTTCTCCACGGCCTCGGCGACGCGGCGCGCGTCGTCCGCGGTGGTCGCCACCGGCTTGTCCAGCAGCAGGTGCCGGCCGGCCTCGGCGGCGCGTACGGCCAGCGGCGCCTGGACGTCCGGGGGCAGGGCGACGGCGACGGCGTCCACGTCGGCGATGAGCTCGTCGACGTCGGTGTAGGCGCGCGTGCCGTGCTCCGCGGCGAGCGCCTCCGCCGCCTCGGGGCGGCGGCCCCAGATCCCGGTGAACTCCACGCCGGGGTGGGCGGCGAGCGCGGGGGCGTGCGTGATCCCGGCCCAGGGGCCGGTGCCGAGCAGTCCGATGCGCATGCTCATGCTCAGGCCTCCTTCGCGGGCTCGGTGTGCTTGCGGTACCAGGCGGGGTCGAGGTCGATGATGTCGACGGCGCTCTGCACCCGCAGCTCCGGCGTGGCCGCCAGGTGGACGGCCAGGAGCTCCAGGACGGCCTCGCTCAGCTCGGCCTTGGCCTGCGGGCTGCGCCCGGCCATGACGGAGATCTGCGTGTAGACCATGGCGTGCTCCGCGCCGCCGTCGGCGATGACCGCCTCCTCGATGCGGCGGAAGCGGGTCGTGCAGGCTTCGGCCCGCGCGTCGATGGTCTTGGCGATGAGCGGGTGGAGCGCGAGCGCGAAGCCGCGCCGGTCGAACGCGTCCGCCAGTCCGGCGGAGTAGTCCACGGTGATGTGAGGCATGGCACACAGCGTAAGTGCTGCCCAGAGGCCCTGTCGGGCAGGGGTACCGGGCCCCGGGCGGTGCCCGGCGCACGGGACGCGGGCTCGTTCACACCGGGTTAACACATGGGCAATGGATGTGAAATCACGGATTGTGACGCTGCTGCGGAACAGACCAGCCGCCCCGCAAGGCCCGCGCCCCCGAGGATGACATCCGTGAGTTACAAGGCCGAGTACATCTGGATCGACGGTACCGAGCCGACCGCGAAGCTGCGCTCGAAGACCAAGATCCTGGCCGACGGCGAGGCGCCGGGTGTCTGGGGCTTCGA